>NZ_JBFAPK010000050.1:0-62584 GCF_040676675.1 Micromonospora sp. NPDC049559
AGTTGACTATTCTGCGGGGCGGGCCCGGGGGGGGTAGCGGTGGGGGCGGGTCGCCTGGGGGGCGCCGCCGCCCCGGGGGCGCCGCGGGGGGGCGGCGATCCGGGAACGGATCGCCGCCCGCTTCGCGTTCGGCCGGTCGCGGCGCGCCCGGTGATCAGCGAGTTGATCCCGGCGGGTCATGGCTCTGGCCTGGGCGGATCGCCTGACTGTCGGGTAATGAGGAAGTCGACCCGCGTGACAGCCCTTGACGCGGCCCGCAGCGGCAGGCACGCTGACATCAGCAAGACCTTCCGCGCTTGCGACGGCCATCGTTCGGGTAACGACAGCGGCATGCTCCACCGCCGCGGTCGAGCGCCCGGCGGCTCGGCGGGATTTGCCGCGTTCTGAGCGGCCCGGCGGCACCGATCAAGGTGCCGGAGGCACGCTCCGCGACATCCTGCAGGGTGGGCTGGACAGCGGTTAGCCGTTCGGCTACACTGCTAGTTTGCGCTGCCTTCCGACTTGACCCCTGCTCGGAATGTCCGATTCTGGATATTTGGAGTGGGGTCATTGGAGTGCACGCGTAACAGCCGTTCTGCAGCACCGGTCCTCGGAAGGACGCATCTTGGCAGCTTCCCGCCCTGCGAAGACCAGTCGTACGTCGAGCGCTTTCGCTCCTCGCCGAATCTCATTCGGCCGGATCACCGAACACCTCGAGGTCCCCAACCTCCTGGCCATCCAGAACGAGTCCTTCGACTGGCTGGTTGGCAACGAGGCTTGGCAGGGCCGGTCGGCCGACGACCCGCACGCTCGCTCGGGTCTCGCGGAAATTCTCGACGAGATCAGTCCCATTGAGGACTTCTCCGGCACCATGTCCCTGTCGTTCTCCTCCCCGCGCTTCGACGAGGTCAAGGCCTCGATCGAGGAGTGCAAGGAGAAGGACCTGACCTACTGCGCCCCGCTGTTCGTGACGGCGGAGTTCACCAACAACACCACTGGCGAGATCAAGAGCCAGACGGTGTTCATGGGTGACTTCCCGATGATGACGCCGAAGGGCACCTTCATCATCAACGGCACCGAGCGCGTCGTGGTCAGCCAGCTCGTCCGGTCCCCGGGCGTGTACTTCGACAAGCAGCCGGACAAGACCTCCGACCGCGACCTCTCCAGCGTCAAGGTCATCCCGAGCCGGGGTGCCTGGCTGGAGTTCGACATCGACAAGCGCGACACCGTGGGTGTCCGTATCGACCGCAAGCGCCGGCAGGCCGTCACGGTCCTGCTCAAGGCGATCGGCTGGACCAGCGAACAGATCCGCGAACGGTTCGGTTGGTCCGAGCTGATGATGACCACCCTGGAGAAGGACCACATCGCCGGGGCGGACGAGGCGCTGTTGGACATCTACCGCAAGCTGCGGCCGGGTGAGCCGCCGACGCGGGAGAACGCCCAGACGCTGCTCGACAACCTCTTCTTCAACCCGAAGCGGTACGACGTAGCCAAGGTCGGTCGGTACAAGTTCAACAAGAAGCTCGGGCTCGAGGTGCCGATCACCACCGGCACGCTCACCGAGGACGACATCGTCGCCACCGTCGAGTACCTCTGCCGGCTGCACGCCGGTGAGGAGGGCTACGAGGCCGACGACATCGACCACTTCGGCAACCGTCGCCTGCGTACCGTGGGCGAGCTCATCCAGAACCAGGTCCGGGTGGGCCTCTCCCGGATGGAGCGCGTCGTCCGGGAGCGGATGACGACCCAGGACGTCGAGGCGATCACGCCGCAGACCCTGATCAACATCCGCCCGGTGGTGGCGGCGATCAAGGAGTTCTTCGGTACGTCGCAGCTGTCCCAGTTCATGGACCAGACCAACCCGCTGGCGGGCCTGACCCACCGGCGCCGGCTGAGCGCGCTCGGCCCGGGCGGTCTGTCCCGCGAGCGGGCCGGCTTCGAGGTCCGTGACGTGCACCCGTCCCACTACGGCCGGATGTGCCCGATCGAGACGCCGGAAGGCCCGAACATCGGCCTGATCGGTGCCCTGTCGACCTTCGGCCGGGTCAACCCGTTCGGCTTCATCGAGACGCCGTACCTCAAGGTCATCGATGGTCGGGTCACCGACCAGATCGACTACCTGACCGCGGACGAGGAGGACCGGTTCGTCAAGGCGCAGGCCAACGCCCCGCTCTCCAGCGACGGCAGCTTCGCCGAGGACCGGGTGCTGGTCCGCCGGAAGGGCGGTGAGGTCGACTTCGTCGCACCGGCGGCGGTCGACTACATGGACGTCTCGCCGCGCCAGATGGTGTCGGTCGCGACCGCCATGATCCCGTTCCTGGAGCACGACGACGCCAACCGGGCGCTGATGGGCGCGAACATGCAGCGCCAGGCGGTGCCGCTGGTCAAGGCCGAGGCGCCGCTGGTCGGTACGGGCATGGAGTACCGGGCCGCGGTCGACGCCGGTGACGTGGTCGTCGCCGAGGTCGGCGGCGTGGTCGAGGACCTGTGCGCCGACTACGTGACGGTGCACCAGGACGACGGCCACCGTCGTACCTACCTGCTGCACAAGTTCCGTCGCTCGAACGCCGGCTCCTGCGTCAACCAGAAGCCGATCGTCTTCGAGGGTGACCGGGTCGAGGCCGGCCAGGTCATCGCCGACGGGCCCTGCACCGACGAGGGCGAGATGGCGCTCGGGCGCAACCTGCTCGTGGCGTTCATGCCCTGGGAGGGGCACAACTACGAGGACGCGATCATCCTGTCGCAGCGCCTCGTGCAGCAGGACGCGCTCACCTCGATCCACATCGAGGAGCACGAGGTCGACGCCCGGGACACCAAGCTGGGTCCGGAGGAGATCACCCGCGACATCCCGAACGTCAGCGAGGAGATGCTCGCCGACCTCGACGAGCGCGGGATCATCCGGATCGGTGCGGAGGTCGTCACCGGCGACATCCTGGTCGGCAAGGTCACGCCCAAGGGTGAGACCGAGCTGACGCCCGAGGAGCGGCTGCTCCGCGCGATCTTCGGTGAGAAGGCGCGCGAGGTCCGGGACACCTCGCTGAAGGTGCCGCACGGCGAGACCGGCACGGTCATCGGCGTACGGACCTTCTCCCGGGAGGACGGCGACGAGCTGCCGCCGGGGGTGAACGAGCTGGTCCGGGTCTACGTCGCCCAGAAGCGGAAGATCCAGGACGGCGACAAGCTCGCCGGCCGGCACGGTAACAAGGGTGTCATCTCCAAGATCCTTCCGGTCGAGGACATGCCGTTCCTGGAGGACGGCACGCCGGTCGACATCGTGCTCAACCCGCTGGGTGTGCCGAGCCGGATGAACATCGGTCAGGTACTGGAGACCCACCTCGGGTGGGTGGCCAAGACCGGTTGGAAGGTCGACGGGGACGACGCCGAGTGGAAGCGCGCGCTGCGCTCGATCTCGGCCGACGAGTCGGAGCCCGACACCAACGTGGCGACGCCGGTCTTCGACGGCGCCAAGGAGGAGGAGATCTCCGGTCTGCTCTCGTCGACCCTGCCCAACCGGGACGGCAAGCAGCTGATCGGCGCGAGCGGCAAGGCGCAGCTGTTCGACGGTCGCTCCGGCGAGCCGCTGCCCGACCCGATCGCGGTTGGCTACATCTACATCCTCAAGCTGAACCATCTGGTCGACGACAAGATCCACGCTCGGTCGACCGGCCCGTACTCGATGATCACCCAGCAGCCGCTGGGTGGTAAGGCGCAGTTCGGTGGCCAGCGGTTCGGCGAGATGGAGTGCTGGGCGATGCAGGCGTACGGCGCCGCGTACGCCCTGCAGGAGCTGCTGACGATCAAGTCCGACGACGTCCTGGGCCGGGTCAAGGTCTACGAGGCGATCGTCAAGGGCGAGAACATCCCGGAACCGGGCATTCCGGAGTCGTTCAAGGTGCTGCTCAAGGAGCTGCAGTCGCTGTGCCTCAACGTCGAGGTGCTCTCCAGCGACGGTGTGGCCCTCGAGATGCGCGAGACCGACGACGAGGTGTTCCGGGCCGCGGAAGAGCTCGGCATCGACCTGTCCCGGCGTCCTGGTGAAGGCGTGAGCAGCGTCGAGGAGATCTGAGGTTGCGGTCGGGGGCCGGATCGACCCGGCGGGACGGCGAGGTTTCGTCCCGCTCCGGGTGACCGGGCCCCCGACCCAGCCCACGAGCCAGCAAGTACGACACGACACGAGGGACATATAACGTGCTCGACGTCAATTTCTTCGACGAGCTGCGCATTGGCCTTGCCACCGCCGACGACATCCGTCAGTGGTCGCACGGCGAGGTCAAGAAGCCCGAGACGATCAACTACCGCACCCTGAAGCCGGAGAAGGACGGGCTCTTCTGCGAGAAGATCTTCGGTCCGCAGCGGGACTGGGAGTGCTACTGCGGTAAGTACAAGCGGGTCCGCTTCAAGGGCATCATCTGCGAGCGCTGCGGCGTCGAGGTGACCCGCTCCAAGGTGCGCCGTGAGCGGATGGGCCACATCGAGCTGGCCGCGTCCGTCACGCACATCTGGTACTTCAAGGGCGTCCCGAGCCGGCTGGGCTACCTGCTCGACCTGGCCCCCAAGGACCTCGAAAAGATCATCTACTTCGCCTCGTACGTGGTGACCGGCGTCGACACCGAGGCACGGCACCGCGACCTCTCCACCATCGAGAACGAGATCCTGGCCGAGAAGCGTCAGGCGGAGAACAGCCGCGACTCGGAGATCGAGAAGCGGGCCGCCAAGCTGGAGGCCGACCTCGCCGAGCTCGAGGCGGAGGGCGCCAAGGCGGACGTGCGGCGCAAGGTCAAAGAGGGCGGCGAGCGCGAGATGCGCCAGATCCGCGACCGGGCGCAGCGCGAGATCGACCGGCTCGACGAGGTGCTCGACACCTTCCGCAAGCTGGAGCCGAAGCAGCTGGTCACCGACGAGCTGCTCTACCGGGAGCTGCGCGACCGGTTCGGGGAGTACTTCACCGGCGGCATGGGCGCGGAGGCGATCAAGGCGCTGGTCCAGAACATGGACCTCGACGCCGAGGCCGAGAACCTGCGCGAGGTCATCCGTACCGGCAAGGGCCAGCGGAAAATCCGGGCGCTCAAGCGACTCAAGGTCGTCGCGGCGTTCCTGAACACCCGCAACTCGCCGCTCGGCATGGTGCTGGACTGCGTACCGGTCATCCCGCCGGACCTGCGCCCGATGGTGCAGCTCGACGGTGGCCGCTTCGCCACGTCCGACCTGAACGACCTGTACCGCCGCGTGATCAACCGGAACAACCGGCTCAAGCGCCTGATCGACCTGGGCGCGCCCGAGATCATCGTCAACAACGAGAAGCGGATGCTGCAGGAGGCCGTCGACGCGCTGTTCGACAACGGCCGCCGCGGCCGGCCGGTCACCGGTCCGGGTAACCGCCCGCTCAAGTCGCTCTCCGACATGCTCAAGGGCAAGCAGGGCCGGTTCCGGCAGAACCTGCTGGGCAAGCGCGTCGACTACTCGGGCCGTTCGGTCATCGTGGTCGGCCCGCAGCTCAAGCTGCACCAGTGCGGCCTGCCCAAGCAGATGGCGCTGGAGCTGTTCAAGCCGTTCGTGATGAAGCGCCTGGTCGACCTGAACCACGCGCAGAACATCAAGTCCGCGAAGCGGATGGTCGAGCGGCAGCGGCCGGTCGTGTGGGACGTGCTGGAAGAGGTCATCGGCGAGCACCCGGTACTGCTGAACCGGGCGCCGACCCTGCACCGGCTGGGTATCCAGGCCTTCGAGCCGCAGCTGGTCGAGGGCAAGGCGATCCAGATCCACCCGCTGGTCTGCACCGCGTTCAACGCCGACTTCGACGGTGACCAGATGGCGGTGCACGTACCGCTCTCCGCCGAGGCCCAGGCCGAGGCGCGGATCCTGATGCTGTCGTCGAACAACATCCTCAAGCCGGCCGACGGCAAGCCGGTCACCATGCCCACCCAGGACATGGTCATCGGCCTCTACCACCTGACCCACCTCACCCCCGGTGAGGTCGGCGAGGGGCGGGCGTTCAGCTCGGACGCCGAGGCGCGGATGGCGTTCGACAACGGTGAGCTGCACCTGCAGACCCCCGTGAAGATCCGTCTTCGGGGCGTCATCGGCGTGGACAACGGCGTCGGTGCCGAGCCGTGGACCGCGCCGGAGGACTGGACGCCGGGCGAGCCGCTGACCGTCGAGACCACGCTCGGCCGGGTCCTGTTCAACGAGACGCTGCCGCAGGGCTACCGCTTCGTGAACTACGAGATCCGCAAGGGCCAGCTCTCGGCGATCGTGAACGACCTCGCCGAGCGCTTCCCGAAGGTGGCGCTGGCCGCGACCCTCGACGGGCTCAAGGAGGCCGGGTTCCACTGGGCCACCTGGTCCGGCGTGACGATCGGCATGCAGGACGTCATCGCGCCGCCGCGCAAGCCGGACATCCTGGAGCGGTACGAGAAGGAAGCCGACCGGATCGACAAGCAGTACCAGCGTGGTCTGATGACCGCCGAGGAGCGTCGCGGCGAGCTCATCGAGATCTGGACCAAGGCGACCAACGAGATCGCCAAGGAGATGGAGACCGCGCTGCCGCAGGAGAACCCGCTGTGGAAGATGATCAACTCGGGTGCCCGCGGTAACCTGCTCCAGCTCCGGCAGATCGCGGCGATCCGTGGTCTGGTGGCCAACCCGAAGGGCGAGATCATCCCGCGGCCGATCAAGGCCAGCTACCGGGAGGGTCTCTCCGTGCTGGAGTACTTCATCTCCACGCACGGTGCCCGTAAGGGTCTCGCGGACACCGCCCTGCGTACCGCCGACTCGGGTTACCTGACCCGTCGTCTGGTGGACGTCTCGCAGGACGTGATCATCCGCGAGGAGGACTGCGGTACCGACCGCGCCATCCAGATGCAGGTCGGCCAGCGGCTCGACGACGGCCGGGTCGTGGTGCACGAGCACGCCGAGACCAGCGTGCACGCCCGTACCCTGGCCGACGACGTCAAGGACGCCAACGGCAACCTGGTGATCGAGCGGGGTGCGGACCTCAACTCCGTACTGATCGACAAGCTCGTCGCCGCCGGGGTCGAGACGGTCCGCGTGCGCAGCGTGCTCACCTGCGAGTCGAAGCTCGGCGTCTGCGGTGCCTGCTACGGGCGCTCGCTGCCGACGGGCAAGACCGTGGACGTCGGCGAGGCGGTCGGCATCATCGCCGCCCAGTCGATCGGTGAGCCCGGTACCCAGCTGACCATGCGTACGTTCCACACCGGTGGTGTCGCCGGTGAGGACATCACGCAGGGTCTGCCGCGTGTCACGGAGATCTTCGAGGCCCGGGTGCCCAAGGGCAAGGCGCCCATCGCCGACACCCCCGGGCGCATCCGGATCGAGGACGGCGAGCGGTCGCGGAAGATCATCGTGGTGCCGGACGACGGCAGCGACGAGATCGTCTACGACAAGATCTCGAAGCGGGTCCGGCTGCGGCCGGGTGTCCAGGACGGTGCGCACGTCGAGGTCGGCGAGAAGCTCACCGAGGGCACCATCGACCCGCACGAGCTGCTCCGGATCCTCGGCCCGCGGGCGGTCCAGGTCCACCTGACCCAGGAGGTCCAGGAGGTCTACCGGTCGCAGGGTGTGCTCATCCACGACAAGCACATCGAGATCATCATCCGCCAGATGCTCAAGCGGGTCACGGTGATCGACTCCGGCTCGACCGAGTTCCTGCCGGGTGTGCTGGTCGACCGGGCGCTCTTCGAGTCGGAGAACCGCCGGCTCGTCGCCGAGGGCGGTGAGCCCGCGGCGGGTCGTCCGCAGCTGATGGGTATCACCAAGGCGTCGCTGGCCACCGACTCGTGGCTCTCGGCGGCCTCCTTCCAGGAGACCACCCGGGTGCTCACGGACGCGGCGATCCACGCCCGCAGCGACTCGCTGATCGGGCTCAAGGAGAACGTCATCATCGGTAAGCTCATCCCGGCCGGTACCGGTATCAGCCGGTACCGCAACGTCCGGGTGGAGCCGACCGAGGAGGCGAAGGCCAAGGTCTACTCGATGACCGGCTACCCGGAGACCGATTACGGCTTCGGGCCGGCGAGCGGCCAGGCGGTGCCGCTGGACGACTTCGACTTCGGGTCGTACCGCTGAGGTAACCGCACCGGGCGCCCCGCCCGCCGTCACCGACGGCGCGCGGGGCGCCCGCGTCTTTGTAGGCTGACGAGGTGGAGATGATGCCGGTGGCCGAGCCCGGCCGCGCGATGCCGGTGGCGGTACCCGGTCCGGCCCCGCGGCACCCGCTCGACCCGGATCCGGTCCGTTCGACCAAGGCCCGTACGGTCTTCGCGCTGGGGTTGGTGGCCGCGCTCACCGGTCTCTTCGTCGGGGGGATCGTCCCGGCGACCATGGCGCTGCTGCTGGCGAAGCAGGCCCGGCGGGAGGCGTACGCCTCGGCGGGTTACCTGACCGGGGCCGTCTGGCTGCGCCGGGGGGAGCGGCTCGCCTGGACGGGGCTCGTGCTCGTGACGGCCGCGCTGGTCGCCGCGGTGATCGTCGGAGTGCTGCACGTCGCGGCCGACCCGGGCGGCCACGACTTCGCCCCGAACGTCGACTGACGCCCCGTCCGGAACCGGCGGCGGCGTCCGGGCATCGTCCACGCCGGTGGCCTCCGGGGCATCCTCGCCGGTTGGGGTCGATGGGGCGTGCGGTCGAGGGCGTGGCAACCGAGAGCGTGTCGGGCGGTTTGGTCCGAGGTTGGTCGGGTGTGCCGGGCGAGGGCCGGCCGGGTGTGCCGGGCGGGGCCTGGTCGGGCGTCCTGGCCGGAGGTTGGTCGGGCGCTGGGGCGAGCGCGGCGCGGGTAGCCTCATGCTGGGTTCGTCGCCGGACCCGGCCCCGCCGGGACGTCCCGGACGCCCGGCCCGAGTCCCGGCGCGGCACTGTTTCGTACCGGCCCGAACTGCTCGTACTGGTTCGCCGGCGGCGCCGGGTGCGGCGCGATCCGGCTGTCGGAGGGGGACCATCGGTGACGCAAGAGGGGCAGCCATCGCCGCCGGACGACGCGGCCTGGCGACGGCCGGAGCAGCCCCCGGGGCACGAGGTGCAGTACCACTCCCCGTCCTACAGCCTGCCGGGTGATTCGACCCCGGAGGACGCCGAGCCCGCCTCCGGGCTGCCAGCGCCAGCGCCCGCCGACCCCGCCGCACCACCCCCGACCGCGGTACCGGCGCCGCCAGCCGCTCCATCCCCGCCGATGGCGCCGTATCCGCCCGGGACATTCCCGCCCGGGGCGTACCCGCCGGTGGGGTATCCGGCCGCGCCCTGGCCGGTCGGATCGCCCGGGGCGTACCCGCCGGGGCCGTGGACCGCCGGCGCGATGCGGCCGGCAGCCCCGTACGCGCCGGTCGCGCAGCCGTCGGGATACCCGGTACCGGGCGCCTCGCCGCTGCCCGGGGCGTCGCCCGCAAGCGGGATGCCCCCCGGCGGCGGGCTGCCCGCCGCGGTACCGCCGCCGCCACCGCGGGACTCGCGGCAGGCGCCCCGGCGGGTCGAGGCGGTCCCCGGTACGCACTTCGCCCTGGTGCACCTGGATGTGCCCCCCGTCACGTCCGGCTTGGCGATCGGGTCGCTGGTGGTGGGCATCGCCTCGATCCTGGTCGCGGTGCTGGTCGCCTGCTTCGGGGTGGCCGGCCCGTCGGCCGGCTGGGTGGCGGGCGCGTTCGCGGTGTTGGGCGGCCTCGCCAGCGCCGCCGCGATCGTGCTGGGGCTGCTCGGGCTGCGCCAGATCCGCCGGGTCGGACCGCCCCCGGCGATCCGGTTCACCGGCCGTGGGCTGGCCATCGCCGGCCTGGCCTGTGGCGGCGCCGGCCTGGTGGCGACGGTGTTGGCGTTCGCGATCAGCCTGCTGCTGCACCTCGACTGAGCCGCTGGACGGGCAGGTGGGCCCCGCGGGTCGCTGCCGACCGGAGCCGGTACACTTGACAGTCGGAGTCACTCATTGCGGACGGAACGGCGGGACGGCCCGGACAAGGGGACTGCGGCGCGGCCCGCCGAGGGATTTGGTGCAGTCTTCCGAAGCCCCCGTTTTGACCTGCACGCTCACGGTGGGTACTCTTTCCCCTGAGCCCGGGCGTGCCCGGGCAACTCGTGTGTGCGCCCGAGTAGCGTCTCGTGATCGGTTGCGGCACGAAAAAGCCGAAGATCGAGCGCGCGAGAGCGCGTGTGAACAGATCCGGTGCGCGCGTGAGCGACGCGCCGGGACCGTGAACCGGGCGACACGCCCGACCGCGGGTGCCGGGCCTCCAGCCGAAGGTCCGGTCGGAATGTAGGAGAGTCGCTCGCGAGAGCGGCTATGACGAGCGACGCGGCCGCGAGGAGTGGCCGAAGGGAGCGGAGAAACCCGGTGCCCACGATCCAGCAGTTGGTCCGCAAGGGCCGCCAGGCCAAGACGAGTAAGACCAAGACGCCGGCGCTGAAGGGCAGCCCTCAGCGGCGCGGTGTATGCACGCGCGTTTACACCACCACCCCGAAGAAGCCGAACTCGGCGCTGCGCAAGGTCGCTCGTGTCAAGCTCAGCAGCCAGATCGAGGTCACCGCGTACATCCCGGGCGTCGGTCACAACCTGCAGGAGCACTCCATCGTGCTCGTCCGCGGCGGCCGGGTGAAGGACCTCCCCGGCGTGCGTTACAAGATCGTTCGCGGTTCGCTCGACACCCAGGGTGTCCGCAACCGCAAGCAGGCGCGCAGCCGTTACGGCGCGAAGAAGGAGAAGAGCTGACATGCCGCGTAAGGGACCCGCTCCGCGGCGACCGCTGGTCGCTGACCCGGTGTACAACTCGCCGCTGGTCACCCAGCTCGTGAACAAGATCCTGCTGCGTGGCAAGCGTCAGCTCGCCGAGCGCATCGTGTACGGCGCGCTCGAGGGCTGCCGCGAGAAGTCGGGCACCGACCCGGTAGTCACGCTCAAGCGGGCGATGGACAACGTGAAGCCGACCCTCGAGGTCCGCAGCCGCCGCGTCGGTGGCGCGACCTACCAGGTGCCGGTCGAGGTGCGTCCGGCCCGGGCCACCACGCTCGGGCTGCGCTGGCTGGTGACGTACTCCAAGGCGCGCCGCGAGAAGACCATGGTCGAGCGCCTGATGAACGAGCTGCTCGACGCGAGCAACGGCCTCGGTGCCGCCGTCAAGCGGCGCGAGGACACCCACAAGATGGCCGAGTCCAACAAGGCCTTCGCGCACTACCGCTGGTAACGAGCCACGTCTTCGGCCCGAGTCCGGTACCCACCGGGCGGAGACCGGAAGCGTGGTCGCAGGTCCGAGACGACGACGATGACGAAGAGTAGGGATTGACGTGGCCGCCGCAGAAGCGCTCGCCAAGGTACGCAACATCGGCATCATGGCGCACATCGATGCCGGTAAGACCACGACCACTGAGCGGATCCTGTTCTACACCGGTATCACGTACAAGATCGGTGAGGTCCACGAGGGCGCTGCCGTCATGGACTGGATGGAGCAGGAGCAGGAGCGGGGTATCACCATCACCTCCGCCGCCACCAAGTGTGAGTGGAAGGGCCACACGATCCAGATCATCGACACGCCCGGCCACGTCGACTTCACGGTCGAGGTCGAGCGGTCGCTGCGTGTGCTCGACGGCGCGGTCGCCGTCTACGACGGTGTCGCCGGTGTGGAGCCGCAGACGGAGAACGTCTGGCGGCAGGCGGACAAGTACAACGTCCCGCGGATGTGCTTCGTCAACAAGCTGGACCGGACCGGTGCCGACTTCTTCCGCTGCGTGCAGATGATGGTCGACCGGCTCAACGCCACGCCGCTGGTGCTGCAGGTCCCGATCGGCGCCGAGGCCGACTTCATCGGCGTCGTCGACCTGATCGAGATGCGGGCGCTGACCTGGCGCGGCGAGACCCAGAAGGGCGAGGACTACGCGGTCGAGGAGATCCCGGCCGACCTCGCCGACTCGGCCGCGGAGTGGCGCGAGAAGCTGCTGGAGACGCTGGCCGACGTCGACGACGCGGTGATGGAGAAGTACCTCGAGGGTGAGGAGCTCTCCGCGGACGAGATCAGGGCGGCCATCCGGCGCGCCACGATCGCCGGCAACGCCAACCCGGTGCTCTGCGGTACCGCGTTCAAGAACAAGGGCATCCAGCCGATGCTGGACGCGGTCGTCGCGTACCTGCCCTCGCCGCTGGACATCCCGGCGATCGAGGGCACCGCGCTCGACGGCGAAACCCCGATGCAGCGCAAGCCCTCCGTGACCGAGCCCTTCTCGGGTCTGGCCTTCAAGATCCAGACGGACAAGCACCTGGGCAAGCTGACCTACGTCCGGGTCTACTCCGGCAAGCTCGAGTCCGGTTCGCAGGTGATCAACTCCACCAAGGACCGCAAGGAGCGGATCGGCAAGATCTACCAGATGCACGCCAACAAGCGGGAGGAGCGCAGCTCCGCCCAGGCTGGCGACATCATCGCCGTGCAGGGTCTGAAGCAGACCACCACCGGCGACACCCTCTGTGACCCGGCCAACCCGGTCATCCTGGAGTCGATGACCTTCCCGGAGCCGGTCATCGAGGTGGCGATCGAGCCGAAGACCAAGTCCGACCAGGAGAAGCTGGGCACCGCGATCCAGCGGCTGGCGGAGGAGGACCCGACCTTCCGCGTCAAGAACGACGAGGAGACCGGGCAGACGGTCATCGCCGGCATGGGCGAGCTGCACCTGGACATCCTGGTGGACCGGATGCGGCGCGAGTTCAACGTCGAGGCCAACATCGGCAAGCCGCAGGTGGCGTACCGCGAGACCATCCGCCGCAAGGTGGAGAAGGTCGAGTACACGCACAAGAAGCAGACCGGTGGTTCGGGCCAGTACGCGCGGGTCATCGTCAGCGTCGAGCCGCTGCCGCTCGACAACGAGTCGCCGACCTACGAGTTCGCGAACGCCGTGACCGGTGGCCGCATCCCGAAGGAGTTCATCCCGTCGGTGGACGCCGGTGCGCAGGACGCCATGCAGTACGGCATCCTGGCCGGCTACCCGCTGGTCGGGCTGAAGCTGACGCTGCTCGACGGTCAGTACCACGAGGTCGACTCGTCCGAGATGGCGTTCAAGATCGCCGGCTCGATGGTGCTCAAGGAGGCGGCCCGCAAGGCCGACCCGGCGCTCCTCGAGCCGATGATGTCCGTCGAGGTAACGACGCCCGAGGAGAGCATGGGCGACGTGATCGGCGACCTCAACTCCCGCCGTGGCATCATCCAGGCGATGGAGGAGCGCGGCGGTGCCCGCGTCGTCCGCGCCCTGGTGCCGCTGTCGGAGATGTTCGGCTATGTCGGCGATCTGCGGTCGAAGACCCAGGGCCGGGCTAGCTACAGCATGCAGTTCGACTCCTACGCCGAGGTTCCGGCCAACGTGGCGAAGGAGATCATCGCGAAGGCAACGGGCGAGTAGTTCGCTCGCGGCCTTGACGGGCCGAGCTGCGCGAGACCGGGCCTGAAGGTTTCACCACCGCAAGACCCAACGGCTACCCGGCCGGAAACGGCCGGCCGGGTGGCCTTGCTCCCCGGTTCTCAGGGGCCGGGGAGGCTGTCGACAGAGTCCTAAGCGCCAGATGGCGCGCCGGGCGTACGAACCAAGAAGTCCACAGGAGGACACCAGTGGCGAAGGCGAAGTTCGAGCGGACTAAGCCGCACGTCAACATCGGCACCATTGGTCACATCGACCACGGTAAGACGACGCTGACGGCGGCCATCACGAAGGTCCTGCACGACAAGTACCCGGACGTCAACCCGTACACGCCGTTCGACGAGATCGACAAGGCGCCGGAGGAGAAGGCCCGCGGTATCACGATCTCGATCGCGCACGTCGAGTACCAGACCGAGGCGCGGCACTACGCGCACGTCGACTGCCCCGGTCACGCCGACTACATCAAGAACATGATCACCGGTGCCGCGCAGATGGACGGCGCGATCCTGGTGGTGGCGGCGACCGACGGCCCCATGCCGCAGACCCGCGAGCACGTGCTGCTGGCCCGCCAGGTCGGCGTGCCGTACATCGTGGTCGCGCTCAACAAGAGCGACATGGTGGACGACGAGGAGCTGCTCGAGCTGGTCGAGCTCGAGGTCCGCGAGCTGCTGTCGACGCAGGAGTACCCGGGTGACGACCTGCCGGTCGTGCGGGTCTCGGCGCTCAAGGCGCTCGAGGGCGACGAAGAGTGGACCGAAAAGCTCATGGAGCTGATGAACGCGGTCGACACCGCGATTCCGCAGCCGGAGCGGGAGACCGAGAAGCCGTTCCTGATGCCGATCGAGGACGTCTTCACGATCACCGGTCGTGGCACGGTCGTCACCGGTCGCGCGGAGCGCGGCGTGCTCAAGCCGAACGAGGAGGTGGAGATCGTCGGTATCCGCGAGAAGTCGCAGAAGACGGTCGTCACCGGCATCGAGATGTTCCGCAAGCTGCTCGACGAGGCCCGCGCGGGCGAGAACGTCGGTCTGCTGCTGCGGGGTATCAAGCGCGAGGACGTCGAGCGCGGCATGGTGGTCATCAAGCCGGGTACCACCACCCCGCACACGGAGTTCGAGGCGACGGTCTACATCCTCTCCAAGGAGGAGGGCGGCCGGCACACCCCGTTCTTCCAGAACTACCGTCCGCAGTTCTACTTCCGGACCACGGACGTTACGGGCGTCGTCACGCTGCCCGAGGGCACCGAGATGGTCATGCCGGGTGACAACACCACCATGAGCGTCAAGCTGATCCAGCCGATCGCGATGGAGGAGAACCTCAAGTTCGCGATCCGCGAGGGCGGCCGGACCGTCGGCGCGGGCTTCGTCACGAAGATCGTCAAGTAATTTGGGTAACCCCGATTAGCATGCCGTTCAGCGATACGGCATACTAGTCAGGTTGCGTACCGACCATTCGCTGGTCTGTGCCCGGCCACCGGGTATCGGATCGGAGAACAGTCGCGCGTAGGGTGGTTGGCCCCTCGTGGTCAACCACCCTCGCACGGCGTCGGGGCAGTGCCAGGCACGACCGGCGCCTCGACTTCCCGCGCGGCCAGAGTCCCTCGGACTATTCGGGGCGGAGTCTGGCCACCGGGCGCGACACGCCCGACCGCGGGGGTCGGCGGAGTGGGGCAGGGCCCCGCAAGACAGCGGCATCGAGAGAAGGAACAGAAGCCACCATGGCGGGACAGAAGATCCGCATCCGGCTCAAGGCCTATGACCACGAGGTCGTCGACTCCTCGGCGCGGAAGATCGTCGAGACGGTGACGCGCACCGGGGCGCAGGTCGCGGGCCCGGTGCCGCTGCCCACGGAGATCAACCGTTTCTGCGTGATCCGTTCGCCGCACAAGTACAAGGACTCGCGCGAGCACTTCGAGATGCGCACGCACAAGCGTCTGATCGACATCATCGACCCGACCCCCAAGACGGTCGACTCGCTCATGCGCCTCGACCTGCCGGCTGGCGTCGACATCGAGATCAAGCTGTAGGGACCGGACTAATGGACAGGCAAGTAAAGGGCATCCTGGGCGCCAAGCTCGGCATGACCCAGGTCTGGGACAACAACCGCGTTGTCCCCGTGACCGTGGTGCAGGCCGGCCCGTGCGTCGTGACTCAGGTCCGTACGGCCGACAAGGACGGCTACTCGGCGGTCCAGTTGGCGTACGGCGCGATCGACCCGCGGAAGGTGAACAAGCCGAGGGCCGGTCACTTCGCGAAGTCCGGCGTGGCGCCGCGGCGGCACATCGTCGAGCTGCGCACGGTCGACGCGGACTCGTACGAGCTCGGCCAGGAGGTCACCGTCGACGCGTTCCCGCCGGGGGCTCCGGTGGACGTGACCGGTAAGACCAAGGGCAAGGGCTTCGCCGGTGTGATGAAGCGGCACGGCTTCCACGGCCTGCGCGCGAGCCACGGTGTCGAGCGCAAGCACCGCTCGCCGGGCTCGATCGGCGCCTGCGCCACCCCGGGTCGCGTCTTCAAGGGCGTCCGGATGGCGGGTCGGATGGGCAGCGTGCGCTACACCGTGCAGAACCTGACCGTCCAGGCCGTCGACACCGAGAACAACCTGCTGCTCGTCAAGGGCGCCATCCCCGGCCCCAAGGGCGCGCTGGTCCTGGTCCGCTCCGCGGCGAAGGCGCAGGCGAAGAAGGGCGGTGCGGCCAAGTGACCACCGTTGACATCCTGACCGCCGAGGGCACCAAGGGCGGCTCCGTCGAGCTGCCGGACAGCGTCTTCGACGTGCAGGCGAACATCGCGCTGATGCACCAGGTCGTGGTCGCCCAGCTCGCCGCCGCGCGACAGGGCACCCACAAGGCCAAGACCCGCGGCGAGGTCGCCGGCGGCGGCAAGAAGCCGTACAAGCAGAAGGGCACCGGTCGGGCCCGGCAGGGTTCGATCCGCGCGCCGCAGTTCGCCGGCGGTGGCGTCGTCCACGGCCCGGTCCCGCGCGACTACGCCCAGCGGACCCCGAAGAAGATGAAGGCCGCCGCCCTGCGTGGCGCCCTCTCCGACCGGGCCCGCGCCGGCCAGGTGCACGTGGTCGAGACCTTCGTCGGTGGCGAGAAGCCGTCGACCAAGGCGGCGATCGCGACCCTGAACAAGGTCACCGAGGCCAAGCGGGTGCTGATCGTGCTGAGCGCGACCGACGAGCTCAACTGGCTCTCGCTGCGCAACCTGCGCAACACCGAGCAGCAGCGGGTGCACCTGATCGAGGCTGGCCAGCTCAACACGTACGACGTGCTGACGGCCGATGACGTGGTCTTCACCAAGGACGCGCTCGACGAGTTCCTTCGCGTCCGGACCGAGGCCGCCGAGGAGGCTGCGAAGTGACGACGATCCCCGATCCGCGCGACATCATCGTGGCGCCGGTGGTCTCGGAGAAGAGCTACAGCGAGCTCAACAAGAACTGGTACACGTTCTTGGTCCACCCGGACGCCAACAAGACCGAAATCAAGATCGCGATCCAGCAGATCTTCAACGTCCGCGTCCTGACGGTGAACACGCTCAACCGCGAGGGCAAGCGCAAGCGCACCCGCACCGGGTTCGGCCAGCGCAAGGCCACCAAGCGGGCGATGGTGAAGCTGGCCGACGGTGACCGCATCGAGGCCTTCGGCGGCCCGGTCAGCTGAGGGGTATAGACAATGGCTATCCGTAAGTACAAGCCGACGACGCCGGGCCGGCGTGGCTCCAGCGTCGCCGACTTTGCCGAGATCACCCGCTCGACTCCCGAGAAGTCGCTGCTGGCTCCGCTGCCGAAGAAGGGCGGGCGCAACGCCCACGGCCGGATCACCGCGCGGCACCAGGGCGGCGGGCACAAGCGCCAGTACCGTCTGATCGACTTCAAGCGGGTCGACAAGGACGGCGTACCGGCGAAGGTCGCGCACATCGAGTACGACCCGAACCGGACCGCCCGGATCGCGCTGCTGCACTACGCGGACGGCGAGAAGCGGTACATCATCGCCCCCAAGGACCTCAAGCAGGGCGACACGGTCGAGTCGGGCCCGAGCGCCGACATCAAGCCGGGCAACAACCTGCCGCTGCGGAACATCCCGGTCGGTAGCACGATCCACGGCGTGGAGCTGCGCCCGGGCGGCGGTGCCAAGCTGGCCCGTTCGGCCGGCGTCGGCATCCAGCTGCTCGGCCGCGAGGGCGCCTACGCGACGCTCCGGATGCCCTCGGGCGAGATCCGGCGGGTCGACGTGCGCTGCCGCGCCACCATCGGCGAGATCGGCAACGCCGACCAGTCGAACATCAACTGGGGTAAGGCCGGCCGGATGCGGTGGAAGGGCAAGCGCCCGACCGTCCGTGGTGTCGCGATGAACCCGGTCGACCACCCGCACGGTGGTGGTGAGGGCAAGACCTCCGGTGGTCGCCACCCGGTGAACCCGCAGGGTAAGCCCGAGGGCCGCACCCGTCGTAAGGGCCAGCCGAGCGACCGGCTGATCGTCCGCCGCCGCTACGCGACGCGCAAGCGCGGCTAAGGAGATTAGGTAGACATGCCTCGCAGCCTGAAGAAGGGCCCGTTCGTCGACGACCACCTGCTCAAGAAGGTGGAGACGCAGAACGACAAGGGCTCGAAGAACGTCATCAAGACCTGGTCGCGGCGCTCGACGATCATCCCGGAGATGCTCGGACACACGATCGCCGTACACGACGGGCGCAAGCACGTCCCGGTGTTCGTCACCGAGGCGATGGTCGGGCACAAGCTCGGCGAGTTCGCGCTGACCCGTACGTTCAAGGGTCACGAGAAGGACGACCGGAAGAGCCGCCGGCGCTGAAGTTCGCCGACTGATGTCCGGTCCGCTGGGCCGAGACACCAGGCGGACCTGGCCGAACGATAAAGGATCAAGGGGTTACAGCGATGCCAGTGAAGGGCGACGCTCCGGTTCTTCCGGGCGCGCGGGCGGTTGCGCGGCACGTGCGCATCTCGCCGAACAAGGCGCGCCGGGTGGTCAACCTCGTCCGCGGTCTGCCCGCGAAAGAGGCGCTCACGGTGCTGCAGTTCGCGCCGCAGGCCGCGAGTGAGCAGGTGTACAAGGTGCTCGCCAGCGCGATCGCCAACGCGGAGAACAACGAGCGGCTGGACCCCGACGCGCTGCTCGTCAGCGAGGCGTACGTCGACGAGGGCCCGACGCTGAAGCGGTTCCAGCCGCGCGCGCAGGGCCGGGCGTACCGGATCCGCAAGCGCACCTGCCACATCACGATCGCGGTCGAGGCCGTCGCGCCGACGGCACGGCCGAGCAAGGCCGCGGCGGCCAAGAAGGCGGCGCCGGCCAAGAAGGCGGCGGAGGCCCCCCAGGCCGAGGCCGCTGAGACGGAGAGCAAGACGGAGGGCGCCGAGTAATGGGGCAGAAGGTTCACCCGCACGGGTTCCGGCTCGGCATCTCGACCGACTGGAAGTCGCGTTGGTACGCGGACAAGCTCTACAAGGACTACATCGCCGAGGACGTGAAGATCCGGCGGATGATGTCCAAGGGCCTGGAGCGCGCGGGGATTTCCAAGGTCGACATCGAGCGCACCCGGGACCGGGTACGGGTCGACATCCACACCGCCCGGCCGGGCATCGTCATCGGCCGGAAGGGTGCGGAGGCGGACCGGATCCGGGGCGAGCTGGAGAAGCTCACCGGCAAGCAGGTGCAGCTCAACATCCTCGAGGTGAAGAGCCCCGAGTCGGACGCGCAGCTGGTCGCCCAGGGCGTGGCCGAGCAGCTCTCCAGCCGGGTCAGCTTCCGGCGGGCGATGCGCAAGGCGATGCAGTCCGCGATGAAGAACCCGATCGTGCGGGGCATCCGGGTGCAGGTTTCCGGCCGGCTCGGCGGCGCCGAGATGAGCCGTACCGAGTTCTACCGCGAGGGCCGGGTGCCGCTGCACACGCTGCGGGCCAACATCGAGTACGGCTTCTTCGAGGCGCGTACGACCTTCGGCCGCATCGGCGTGAAGGTGTGGATCTACAAGGGTGACGCCGTGCCGGGCCGGGAGGCTCCGGCCGAGGCGGGTCCGGCGCGTCCGCGCCGGGAGCGTGGCGACCGTCCCGAGCGGCCGCGTCGCGGTCGGTCCGGCTCCTCCGGCACGACCGCCGGCGGTACCGAGGCCGGGCGGGCCGCCGCGGCGGACCGCGCGCAGAGCAGCGGTGACACCCCGACCGGTGAGTCGGTCGACAGCACCGCGGTCGCCGCGGCGCCGGCCCCGGCAGAAACGCAGCAGGAGGGCTGACAGATGCTGATGCCGCGTAAGCCCCCGAAGGGCTTCCGCAAGCCGCACCACCCCGAACGGAGCGGCGCCTCCAAGGGCGGCAACCGGGTGGTGTTCGGCGAGTTCGGAATCCAGGCGCTCGAACCGGCGTACGTGACGAACCGGCAGATCGAGTCGGCCCGTATCGCGATGACCCGTCACATCAAGCGTGGTGGCAAGGTCTGGATCACGGTCTTCCCGGACCAGGCGCTGACCAAGAAGCCGGCCGAAACCCGGATGGGTTCCGGTAAGGGCTCACCCGAGTGGTGGGTCGCGAACGTGAAGCCGGGGCGGGTCCTCTTCGAGATGTCCTTCCCCAACGAGCAGATCGCGCGAGAGGCGATGCGTCGCGCGATCCACAAGCTCCCGATGAAGTGCCGCATTGTGACGCGCGAAGTGGGTGAATCCTGATGGCAGCGGGCGTTAAGGCCGCCGAGCTGCGTGAGCTCTCCGAGGAGGAGCTGGTCACGAAGCTCCGGGAGGCCAAGGCGGAGCTGTTCAACCTCCGCGTGCAGGCCGCGACCGGCCAGCTGGACAACAACCGCCGGCTGCAGGTCATCCGTCGGGAGATCGCCCGGATCTACACGATCATGCGTGAGCGCGAGCTGGGGCTCTCGGCCGCGCCGACTGAGGTGACTGCATCATGAGCGAAGAGAACAACACGGCCGCCGCCGCGCGCCCGCAGCGCAAGGTGCGTGAGGGCCTCGTGGTCAGCGACAAGATGGAAAAGACCGTGGTCGTCGAGGTCGAGGACCGGGTCAAGCACGCGCTGTACGGCAAGGTCATGCGCCGCACCAGCAAGCTGAAGGCGCACGACGAGCAGAACGCGTGCGGCATCGGCGACCGGGTGCTGCTCATGGAGACCCGCCCGCTGTCCGCCACCAAGCGGTGGCGGGTCGTGGAGATCCTCGAGAAGGCCAAGTAAGAGCCCCCGTACGGCGGTTCTGGTTCCGCCAAGCTCGGCCGGCGCGGCCGGCCGAGAACTGGCAGACATAGGAGATAGACGTGATTCAGCAGGAGTCGCGACTGCGCGTCGCCGACAACACGGGTGCCCGGGAGATCCTGTGCATCCGGGTGCTCGGTGGCTCCGGTCGGCGCTACGCGAGCATCGGCGACGTCATCGTGGCCACCGTCAAGGACGCGATCCCCGGTGCCGGGGTGAAGAAGGGCGACGTCGTGAAGGCGGTCGTCGTCCGCACCGCCAAGGAGAAGCGGCGGCCGGACGGGTCGTACATCCGTTTCGACGAGAACGCGGCCGTCATCATCAAGGACGGTGGGGACCCGCGCGGTACCCGTATCTTCGGCCCGGTCGGCCGTGAGCTGCGGGACAAGCGGTTCATGAAGATCATTTCTCTCGCGCCGGAGGTGTTGTGACCGTGAAGGTCAAGAAGGGCGACACGGTCGTCGTCATCGCCGGCAAGGACAAGGGCGCCAAGGGCAAGGTCATCGCGGCCTACCCGCGGCAGGACAAGGTCCTGGTCGAGGGCGTGAACCGGGTCAAGAAGCACACCCGTATCAGCACCACCCAGCGCGGCGCCAAGACCGGTGGCATCGTCACGCAGGAGGCCCCGATCCACGTGTCGAACGTGCAGGTCCTGGACTCCGACGGCAACCCGACGCGGGTCGGGTACCGGATCGACGAGAACGGCCAGAAGGTTCGGATCGCGCGTAGCACCGGTAAGGACCTGTGATGACCACGGCTACCGAAACGAAGATCACGCCGCGCCTCAAGGAGCGGTACCGCAACGAGATCGTCGCGAAACTGCGGGAGCGGTACGAGTACGCCAACCCGATGCAGGTTCCGGGTCTCGTCAAGATCGTCGTCAACATGGGTGTCGGCGAGGCGGCCCGGGACGCGAAGCTGATCGACGGCGCGGTCCGCGACCTGGCCACGATCACCGGCCAGAAGCCGCAGGTCCGGCGGGCGACCAAGTCCATCGCGCAGTTCAAGCTGCGCGAGGGGATGCCGATCGGCGCGAAGGTGACCCTGCGCGGCGACCGGATGTGGGAGTTCCTGGACCGGCTGCTTTCCATCGCGCTGCCGCGTATCCGCGACTTCCGTGGCCTCGACGGGCGCAAGCTCGACGGCAACGGCAACTACACGTTCGGCTTGACCGAGCAGTCGGTGTTCCACGAGATCGACCAGGACCGGATCGATCGGACCCGGGGCATGGACATCACGGTGGTGACCACCGCCAAGACCGACGACGAGGGTCGGGAGCTGCTGAAGCTCCTGGGCTTCCCGTTCAAGGAGAACTGAGCGAATGGCGAAGAAGGCGCTGATCCTCAAGGCTGCCGCGAAGCCGAAGTTCTCGGTTCGCGCGTACACCCGCTGCCAGCGCTGCGGGCGTCCGAAGGCGGTCTACCGCAAGTTCGGCCTCTGCCGGGTGTGCATCCGGGAGATGGCCCACCGCGGTGAGCTGCCCGGCGTGTCCAAGGCATCCTGGTAAAGGCCCAGCTGCGTCCCGACCAACGGTCGGGGCGAGGATCGCAACGCCGTAGGCCCCGGGCCCGAGCGCCCCGGGAACCGCGGTGAGAAAGGCTGACAACAACCCATGACTATGACCGACCCGATCGCAGACATGCTCACGCGTCTGCGTAACGCCAACCAGGCGTACCACGACCGGGTGACGATGCCCTACTCGAAGATCAAGGCGAACATCGCCGAGGTGCTCAAGTCCGAGGGCTACATCGCCACCTGGTCGGTCGAGGAGCCCGAGGAGGGCGTCGTCGGCAAGCGACTGGTCGTCGAGCTGAAGTACGGCCAGAACCGTGAGCGGAGCCTGGCGGGCATCAAGCGCGTGTCCAAGCCCGGTCTGCGGGTGTACGCCAAGTCGGACGGGCTCCCGCGGGTGCTCGGTGGGCTGGGCGTGGCGATCATTTCGACGTCCCAGGGGCTGCTCACCGACAAGCAGGCCCGCAAGCGGAGCGTTGGCGGGGAAGTCCTCGCCTTCGTCTGGTAACGGGAGACAGGTAGAAATGTCGCGTATTGGACGTAAGTCGATCCCGGTGCCCGCCGGTGTTGACGTCACGATCGAGGGGCCGACCGTCCGGGTGAAGGGTCCCAAGGGTGAGCTCTCGCACACCCTGGCCGAGCCGATCACGGCGGAGCGGGGCGAGGACGGCCAGCTGCACGTCAACCGGCCGAACGACGAGCGCAAGGCCAAGGAGCTGCACGGCCTGAGCCGCACGCTGGTCGCGAACATGATCGTCGGCGTGACCGAGGGGTACCGCAAGACCCTCGAGATCGCCGGTACCGGCTACCGGGTCACCGCGAAGGGATCGGACCTCGAGTTCGCGCTCGGTTTCTCGCACCCGGTCCTGGTGACGCCGCCGGCCGGCATCACCTTCACGGTGGAGCGGCCGACCCTGTTCCACATCTCGGGCATCGACAAGCAGCAGGTCGGTGAGGTCGCCGCGAACATCCGGAAGATCCGGCCGCCGGAGCCCTACAAGGGCAAGGGCGTGAAGTACCAGGGCGAGGTCATCCGCCGTAAGGCTGGAAAGGCAGGTAAGAAGTGAGCGCCACGCTGCTCAAGCGTCGCCGCGGCGTCGCCGCTCAGCGCGCCGTCGGGCGGGCGCGTCGGCACTTCCGGGTACGCCGGAAGGTCAGCGGTACGGCCGAGCGTCCGCGCCTCGTGGTCACCCGCTCGCTGCGGCACGTCGTGGCCCAGATCGTCGACGACACCAAGGGGCACACCCTGGTCTCCGCCTCGACCCTGGACGCCACCATCCGCGGCACCGAGGGCGACAAGAGCGCGCTGGCCGGCAAGGTCGGCACGCTGCTCGCCGAGCGGGCCAAGGCCGCGGGCATCACTCAGGTCGTGTTCGATCGCGGCGGCAACAAGTACGCTGGGCGGCTGGCCGCTCTGGCGGACGCCGCCCGCGAAGCCGGGCTCGATTTCTAACCCCGTCACGAACAGGAAGGAAGGCTGCTGATGCCAGGTCAACAGCGCCGTGGCGGCGGGTCCGGTGGCAGCGAGGGTGGTCGCCGCGACAACCGCCGCGAGGGCGGCCGCGGGAACGCGCCCGTCGACAAGACCCCGCACCTCGAGCGGGTCGTCGCGATCAACCGCGTCGCCAAGGTGGTCAAGGGTGGTCGTCGCTTCAGCTTCACCGCTCTGGTGATCGTGGGCGACGGCGACGGCACGGTCGGCGTGGGGTACGGAAAGGCCAAGGAGGTGCCCGCGGCGATCGCCAAGGGCGTCGAGGAGGCCAAGAAGCACTTCTTCAAGGTGCCGCGGATCGCCTCGACGATCCCGCACCCGGTCCAGGGCGAGGACGCCGCCGGCGTCGTGCTGCTCAAGCCGGCCAGCGCCGGTACCGGTGTCATCGCCGGTGGTCCGGTGCGTGCCGTGCTGGAGTGCGCGGGCATCCACGACGTGCTCTCCAAGAGCCTCGGCTCGTCGAACCCGATCAACATCGTGCACGCCACCGTCGCCGCCCTGAAGGGGCTGGAGTCGCCCGAGGCGGTCGCGAAGCGTCGTGGTCTCCCGGTCGAGGACGTGGCGCCGGCGGCCATGCTGGCGACGCGGGCGGGGGTGACGTCCTGATGGCCCGTCTCAAGGTCACCCAGGTCCGGTCCGAGATCGGCAGCAAGCGCAACCAGCGCGAGTCCCTGCGGTCGCTCGGTCTCAAGCGGATCAACGACGTGGTGGTCAAGGAGGACCGCCCCGAGATTCGGGGCATGATCTTCACGGTGAACCACCTCGTGAAGGTCGAGGAGGTCGAGTAATGACGATCAAGGTCCATCACCTGCGCCCGGCTCCCGGTGCCAAGACCGCCAAGACCCGTGTGGGTCGCGGTGAGGGCTCCAAGGGCAAGACCGCCGGTCGAGGCACCAAGGGTTCGAAGGCCCGCAAGAACATCTCCGCGGCCTTCGAGGGTGGGCAGATGCCCATCCACATGCGGCTGCCGAAGCTCAAGGGCTTCAAGAACCAGTTCAAGGTCGTGTACCAGGTGGTCAACCTGGACCGGCTCGCCGAACTGTTCCCCAACGGCGGCCAGGTCGGCCCGGTCGAGCTGGTCGAGGCGGGCGCGGTCCGCAAGGGTCAGCCGGTCAAGATTCTCGGCACCGGCGACCTCGGTGGTGTGACGCTCCAGGTGTCGGCGAACGCGTTCAGCGCGTCGGCCAAGGAGAAGATCACCGCTGCCGGCGGCTCGGTCACCGAGCTCTAGCACGCAAGGTACCGTGGCGCTCGTCCAGTTGTTCCCAACTGACGGGCGCCACGGTCTACCAAGGGACCTTGGTCCCGCTAATATCGGAGCCGGTGTATGTTCCCGGGCGCACCTGCCCAGACACGCGCCGGGCTGTTAGAGTCCGTTCCCAGCTAGGGATATCGGGCACTCGCCTGACAACCACCCCGACCGGCCACGGATCACCCAAGGCCCGCCTTGCGCAGGAGGAAGAAGTTGCTCTCCGCCTTTCTCAGTGCGTTCCGCACGCCTGACCTGCGCAAGAAGCTGCTGTTCACAGTAGCCATCATCGCGGTCTACCGGCTCGGCGCGACACTGCCCAGCCCCGGCGTCTCGTACGGCAACGTGCAGAACTGCCTCAAGGCCGTCGAGAGCGGTGACACAGGGGGCGTCTTCACCCTGCTGAACCTCTTCTCCGGCGGGGCGCTGCTGTCGCTCTCGGTCTTCGCGCTGGGCATCATGCCCTACATCACCGCCTCGATCATCCTGCAGCTGCTCACGGTCGTGATCCCGCGGCTCGAGCAGCTCCGCAAGGAGGGCCAGGCGGGCCAGGCGAAGATCACCCAGTACACCCGCTACCTGACGCTGGGCCTCGGCATCCTGCAGGCCTCCGCGTTCGTGGCGCTGGCCCGCTCCGGCCAGCTCTTCCAGGGCAACTGCCCCCAGTCGGACCCGAAGTTCGCGATCATCCCCGAGGGCACCGGCCTCCCGGACTGGCTCACGCTGACCACCCTGGTGATCACGATGACCGCCGGTACCGGCGTGGTGATGTGGCTCGGCGAGCTGATCACCGACCGCGGCGTCGGCAACGGCATGTCGGTCCTGATCTTCACCTCGATCGCGGCGCGGCTGCCCGGTGAGGGCTGGACGATCAAGACCAGCAAGGGCTGGGAGATGTTCTTCCTGGTCATCGCCCTGGTCCTGGTGGTCATCACGCTGGTCGTCTTCATCGAGCAGGCACAGCGCCGGATCCCGGTGCAGTACGCGAAGCGCATGATCGGTCGGCGGATGTACGGCGGTACCTCCACCTACATCCCGCTGAAGGTCAACCAGGCGGGTGTGATCCCGGTCATCTTCGCCTCGTCGCTGCTCTACCTGCCGCAGCTGGCCCTGCAGTTCTTCGACCAGAACAACCCGGCGAAGTGGCAGGCCTGGCTCCAGAACAACATCGTCGCCCCGGGCGCGCCGCTGCACATCGCGAGCTACTTCCTGCTGATCATCTTCTTCACGTACTTCTACGTGTCCATCACGTTCAACCCGACCGAGGTCGCGGACAACATGAAGAAGTACGGCGGCTTCGTGCCCGGCATCCGCCCGGGCAAGCCGACCGCCGACTACCTCGACTTCATCCTCAGCAGGATCACCCTCCCCGGCGCGCTCTACCTGGGCATCATCTCGGTCCTGCCGAACTTCTTCTTCATCTGGCTGGACAACCAGCAGTTCCAGAACTTCCCGTTCGGCGGTACCGCTGTGCTGATCATGGTCGGCGTCGGTCTGGAGACCGTGAAGCAGATCGAGAGCCAACTCATGCAGCGGAACTACGAAGGGTTCCTGCGGTAGATGCGCCTCGTTCTGGTTGGTCCCCCCGGGGCGGGCAAGGGGACCCAGGCCGAGTTCATCGCCGCCCACCTGGCCGTGCCCAAGATCTCGACCGGGGACATCTTCCGGGCCAACGTCTCCCAGGGCACGCCCCTGGGGGTCGAGGCCAAGCGGTACATGGATGCCGGCAAGCTGGTACCGGACGAGGTCACCATCAACATGGTGCGCGACCGGCTGGCCGAGCCGGACGCCGGCGAGGGGTTCCTGCTCGACGGCTTCCCGCGGACCACGCCGCAGGCCGCCGCGCTGGACAAGCTCCTCGCTGACCTCGGCACGGCGCTCGACCTGGTGATGGAGCTGGTCGTCGACGACGACGAGGTGATCCGGCGGCTCTCCGGCCGACGCACCTGCCGGGGCTGCGGCAAGATCTGGCACATCGAGTTCGACGCCCCCACGCACGAGGGCATCTGCGACCGCTGCGGCTCCGAGCTGTTCCAGCGCGACGACGACAAGGCCGAGACGATCGCCGAGCGCCTCCGGGAGTACGCGGACAAGACGGCGCCGCTGATCGACTACTACGGCGCCCAGGGCAAGCTCATCGGGATCGACGCCACCGGGCCGGTCGAGGACGTCACCGTCCGCGCCATCGACGCCCTCCGGTCGTACGGGGGCTAAAGTTCGACCGTGGGCGCTTGACGTACCGGCGCCCGGGTAGTTCGGGTAGGCGGCGACCGCTGGCGCGGGTGGCGCGCGAGGCGCGGGCCAGCGGCCGCGGTTCGCCGAAGGTAACAGCTGCGAACGCGAGGAGCGAGCGAGGCGAGCCCTCGGCGGTCGCGAGGGAGAGGTTGTTCCGCATGCGCCGTCACCAGCTGGACATCCAGCTGAAGACCCCGGAGCAGATCGACAAGATGCGGGCCGCCGGGCTGGTGGTCGCGTCCGCCCTGAACCGGATGCGGGAGGCGGTCGCACCGGGCGTCAGCACGGCGGATCTCGACGCCATCGCCGAATCGGTCATCCGGGACGCCGGCGCCGTACCGTCTTTCAAGGGATACCACGGCTATCCGGCGACGATCTGCTCCTCCGTCAACGAGCAGGTCGTGCACGCCATCCCGGCCGCCGAGCAGGTGCTCCGCGAGGGGGACCTCATCTCGATCGACTGCGGCGCGGTGCTCGACGGCTGGCACGGCGACTCGGCCATCACCGTCGGCGTCGGCGAGGTCCGGCCGGAACTGCTCCGCATGGCCGAGGTGGCCGAGGACGCGATGTGGGCGGGGATCGCCGCGGCCGCACGGGGCGCCGCCAACGGCCGGGGCCGCCTCACCGACATCTCGTACGCGGTGGAGATGGCGGTACGCAAGGGCGGCCGGTACGGGATCGTGGACGGCTACGGCGGGCACGGCATCGGTACCGAGATGCACCAGGACCCGCACGTGCTCAACCACGGTCGCCCGGGCCGCGGACCCCGGCTGATCCCGGGCATGGCGCTGGCCATCGAGCCGATGATCACGCTTGGCTCGCCCCGTACCGTCGAGCTGGACGACGGCTGGACGGTGGTGACCCGGGACGGCTCCGTCGCCGCCCACGTGGAGCACTCGATCGCGCTGCTCGACGACGGCGTCTGGGTCCTGACGGCCCCGGACGGCGGCCGGGCCCGGCTCGGCGACCTGGTCACCTCGCGCGAGCCGGCGGATTCCACGCTGTCCTAGCCTGGCGCGGTGGTGGCATGCTTGGTGCCGTGGAACGGCGGGGCGAGATGCGGGCGGCGGACGCGGACCGGGAGGCGGTGGCCGAGCGGCTCCGGATTGCGCTGAACGAGGGCCGGCTCGACCTCAACGAGTACGACGAGCGCCTCCAGCGGACCTACGCCGCCAAGACATACGCGGACCTGGACGGGCTGCTGGACGACCTGCCGGCGCCCCGCGCGCCCCGGGACTCGCAGGTGGTGCCGGCCGCCGAACCGGTGCCGCCCCCGGCGCCGAAGTCGGGCGACCGGTACCGGCCTGGCGCCCGGCGCTGGCTCGCCTGGTCCTGGGGCCAGTACGTCGCCGGCGTGGCCGTGGTCACCGTGATCTGGGGCGGCGTGGCGCTCTCCACCGGCCAACCGCACGGCTTCTGGCCGATCTGGGTGGCCGGCCCCTGGGGCGCGATCCTGCTCGGCCGTACGATCACGGTCCTCTCCGGGGGCGACCCCCGTGACCGGCCGGGCCGCCAGCGGCGGCGCGACCGCCGGGACCGGTACGGGCGGGGCGGCTGGGCGCGCTGACGCGGCCCCGACCCGGGGCGCCGAAGTCGCCGTGCCTGGCGACGGCTGCCCGCAGCACCGAACTCGCCGGGCGGACTCGCCCGCCGACCGTGCCGGCCGGCCGGATCCCCCCGCCCGCGGAACCCCCGCGCCGCGACCACTTCCGTGCCGTGACACACCTCGGTTTGGTGTCCGTGCTCGTACGAGCGTAGACTGGCTGATCGGCGCACAGCGTCCACTCCGGCATGCCCATCCTGCGCTTCGATGGGAGCCCGGAGCCGCGGCTGGCGCGAGTGGTCGATCTTGTTTCAGGGTGGCTCTTGACGTAGGTCTTGGCCCTTGAGGCGGATCGGGCCCGCTCGTGTAAGGCGTTGTGGGCCATCCGGAGAAACCGACGTCAGGACAGCGGAGGACATGCCCAAAAAAGACGGGGCCATCGAGATCGAGGGCCGGGTCATCGAACCACTCCCGAACGCCATGTTCCGGGTGGAGCTGGCCAATGGCCACAAGGTGCTGGCTCACATCAGCGGCAAGATGCGGCAGCACTACATCCGCATCCTGCCCGAGGACCGGGTCGTCGTCGAGCTGTCGCCGTACGACCTGACCCGCGGGCGCATCGTCTACCGCTACAAGTGAACCTCGTTCACGCAACCACCTGACGCGGCCGGATCAGCACTATGTCCGTTTCCGAAGCCAGGCGACGCCCCGCGCTGCCGGGCGTAGTTGGGAAGTAAGGCAAACCGTGAAGGTCAAGCCGAGCGTCAAGAGGATCTGCAACAACTGCCGGGTGATCCGCCGGCACGGCCGGGTCATGGTCATCTGCAGCAGCGACCCGCGCCACAAGCAGCGCCAGGGCTGAGTCCCGTCGCCGGCCCCCGAGGGGCGTCGGCGAGGTGGCCAGTTCCGGCGGGCAGATCGCACTACAACTAGAAGCTCGTCCCAGCCGTGCCGCGCGTAGTCGTGCACGGCGTACCCCCGGTCGGAGGCCGGGGCCCGTCAGTTCCCGCCGGCGCGCCGGCGGGCCTGGGCAGGCGGGGTGGGTCGGGTCCAGACCTCCGCGAGAAAACCACGAGGAGCACGCCCGCACATGGCACGTCTAGTCGGCGTCGATCTCCCCCGCGACAAGCGGATGGAGATCGCGCTCACCTACATTTTCGGGGTCGGCCGGACCCGCGCGATCGAGACGCTCGCCGCCACCGGCATCTCGCCGGACAAGCGCGCCAAGGACCTCACGGACGAGGAGCTCCTGCAGCTCCGGAACCACATCGAGGCCAACTACAAGGTTGAGGGTGACCTGCGCCGCGAGGTCGCCGCTGACATCCGCCGCAAGGTCGAGATCGGCTGCTACGAGGGCATCCGGCACCGCCGGGGCCTGCCCGTCCGTGGCCAGCGGACCCGTACCAACGCGCGGACCCGGAAGGGCCCGAAGCGGACCGTCGCCGGCAAGAAGAAGCCGGGCAAGAAGTAAGAACTGACCGGAATACCGGTCCGGGCCCGTCGGGGCCGGCCGGGGTTTTCCATAGGAGCGCACAGACTTATGCCACCGAAGGCTCGCGCCGGAGCCGCCGTAAAGAAGGTCCGGCGCAAGGAACGCAAGAACGTCGCCCACGGGCAGGCGCACATCAAGAGCACCTTCAACAACACCATCGTCTCCATCACGGATCCGACCGGTGCCGTCATCTCCTGGGCCTCCGCCGGCCAGGTTGGCTTCAAGGGCTCCCGCAAGTCGACCCCGTTCGCCGCGCAGCTCGCCGCCGAGGCCGCCGCGCGTCGGGCGATGGAACACGGCATGCGCAAGGTCGACGTCTTCGTCAAGGGCCCCGGCTCCGGCCGGGAGACCGCCATCCGTTCGCTGCAGGCCGTCGGGCTGGAGGTCGGGCAGATCTCCGACGTCACCCCGCAGCCGCACAACGGGTGCCGTCCGCCGAAGCGTCGTCGGGTCTGAGAGGTAGAGGAAGATGGCTCGTTACACCGGTGCTGACTGCCGCCGTTGCCGGCGGGAGAAGATGAAGCTGTTCCTCAAGGGCAGCAAGTGCGATGGCCCGAAGTGCCCGTTCGAGTCCCGGCCGTTCCCGCCCGGGCAGCACGGTCGGGGTCGCACCAAGGAGACCGAGTACCTGCTCCAGCTGCGGGAGAAGCAGAAGGCCCGCCGCGTCTACGGCGTGCTCGAGAAGCAGTTCCACAGCTACTACGAGGAGGCCGTGGCCAAGCAGGCGAAGACCGGTGAGGTCCTCCTGCAGATCCTCGAGTCGCGGCTGGACAACGTGGTCTACCGGGCCGGCTACGCCAAGTCCCGGGACATGGCCCGCCAGCTGGTGAAGCACGGTCACTTCACGGTCAACGGCAAGAAGGTCGACATCCCGTCGTACCGCGTCAAGGAGCACGACATCGTCGAGGTCCGGGCCAAGTCCAAGGAGCTGACGCCGTTCATCGTGGCGCAGGCCGAGGCCGGCTCGAAGACCGTACCGGCGTGGCTCGAGGCGATCCCGAGCCAGATGAAGATCCTGGTGCACTCGCTCCCCGCCCGGCAGGTCATCGACACGCAGGTGCAGGAGCAGCTCATCGTCGAGCTCTACTCGAAGTAATTTTTGGCATCCCGGTAGTGGCCCCTGGCGGCGTTGCGCGCCGCCTTGTGTGCACAGAACGCACACGGCGGCGTCGTGCGCCTTGCCAGGAACCACTACCGGGCGCCAAGACAGTTTGGTGGGCATCAAATGGCGGGTGCCCCGAACGAAAAGAGAACGAAATGCTCATCACCCAGCGGCCGACCCTCTCCGAGGAGTCGATCAGCGAGACCCGCTCCCGGTTCACCATCGAACCGCTCGAGCCGGGCTTCGGCTACACCCTCGGGAACTCGCTGCGGCGTACGCTGCTGTCGTCGATCCCGGGCGCGGCCGTGACCTCGATCAAGGTCGACGGCGTCCTGCACGAGTTCACCACGATCCCCGGTGTCAAGGAGGACGTGGTCGAGCTCGTCATGAACGTCAAGGAGCTCTGCGTCAGCTCCGACCACGACGAGCCGGTCAGCATGTACCTGCGCAAGCAGGGGCCGGGCGACGTCACCGCCGGTGACATCCAGCCGCCGGCCGGCGTCTCCGTGCACAACCCGGATCTCAAGCTCGCGACCCTGAACAGCAAGGGCCGGCTCGACATGGAGCTGACCGTCGAGCGGGGCCGGGGCTACGTCACCGCCGCGCAGAACAAGCAGGCCGGTGCCGAGATCGGCCGCATCCCGGTGGACTCGATCTACTCGCCGGTGCTGAAGGTGACCTACCGCGTCGAGGCGACCCGTGTCGAGCAGCGTACGGACTTCGACCGGCTGATCATCGACGTCGAGACCAAGCCGTCGATCGGTCCCCGTACGGCGCTGGCGTCGGCCGGTTCCACCCTCGTCGAGCTCTTCGGCCTGGCCCGCGAGCTGGACGAGTCGGCGGAGGGCATCGACATCGGCCCGTCGCCGCAGGACGCGCAGCTCGCCGCCGACCTGGCGCTGCCGATCGAGGAGCTGGACCTCACCGTCCGCTCCTACAACTGCCTCAAGCGCGAGGGCATCAACACGGTTGGTGAACTCATCGGGCGTACCGAGGCCGACCTCCTCGACATCCGCAATTTCGGTCAGAAGTCGATCGACGAGGTCAAGATGAAGCTCGCCGGGATGGGTCTGGGGCTGAAGGACTCGGCTCCCAACTTCGACCCGGCCCAAGTCGTGGACTCCTTCGGCGAGGCTGACTACGACAGCGACGACTACCGCGAGACCGAGCAGCTGTAACCGCGGCTGACCGACCTTAAACGAGGAGCACCAACCATGCCCACGCCCACCAAGGGCCCCCGTCTTGGCGGCAGCCCGGCGCACGAGCGACTGATGCTGGCCAACCTGGCCACGTCGTTGTTCCAGCACGGCAAGATCAAGACCACCGAGACGAAGGCCAAGCGGCTGCGCCCCCTCGCGGAGCAGCTCATCACCAAGGCCAAGCGCGGCGATCTGGCCTCGCGCCGCCGGGTGCTGGCCGTCGTGCGGGACAAGGACGTGGTGTACGCCCTGTTCGACCAGATCGCGCCCCGGTACGCCAACCGCAACGGCGGCTACACCCGGATCGTGAAGACCGGTCCGCGCAAGGGTGACGCCGCCCCGATGGCGATCATCGAGCTGGTCGAGGAGCTGACCGTCGCGGCTCCCGCCAAGGCCACCCGCAAGGCCGCCTCCCGGCAGGCCGCCCAGCAGGACAAGGTCGAGGCGCTCGCCCCCGAGGAGGAGGCCGCTCCGGCCGCCGCCTCGGACCAGGACGCCGACGCTCCCGAGTCGGTGACCGGCGACAAGCCGGCCGCCCTCGAGGACACCGACGAGGGCACCGAGAACAAGTCCTGAGCAAGGTCGATTCGGGCCCGGCATCCCCACACCACAGGGGTGCCGGGCCCGGTCCATGTCTGGGGTAGGGGTATGTCAGTACCGGAAGACCAGACCCGGGTACGGCTCGACGTCGCGTACGACGGCACCGACTTCTCCGGTTGGGCGCCGCAGCCGGACCGCCGTACCGTCGCGGGTGTGCTTGCCGAGACGCTGGCCCGCATCGCGGGACCGGCGAGCGTGACCGGCCTGACGGTCGCCGGTCGCACCGACGCCGGCGTGCACGCGACCGGTCAGGTCTGCCACGTCGATTTCCCCACCGCCGTCTGGGCCCGGCTCGGCCCCACGCTGCTGCGCCGGCTCGCCGGAATGCTCCCGCCCGACGTGCGGGTCCACGCCGCGACCGAGGTTCCGGCCGACTTCGACGCCCGCTTCTCGGCGACCTACCGCCGGTACGAGTACCGCGTCACCGACGCCCCGCACGGGGCGGAACCCCTGCGCCGGCACGACACGCTCGCCTGGCCGCGCCCGCTGGAACTCGCCGCGCTGCGGGACGCGGCGGCGGGCCTGGTGGGCGAGCACGACTTCGCGGCGTACTGCCGGCGCAAGGAGAACGCGACGACGCTGCGGGAGGTCACCGACCTGCGGTGGCGGCGGGACCCGGATGGGATCCTCGTCGCGACCGTGCAGGCGGACGCGTTCTGCCAGGCGATGGTGCGCAGCCTGGTCGGGGCGATGCTGGCGGTGGGGGAAGGGCGGCGCCCGGCCGACTGGCCGGCGAGCCTGCTGAGCCGCCGGGAGCGGTCCAGCGAGGTGACGGTAGCGCCGGCGCACGGACTCACCCTCGTCGCCGTCGGCTACCCGGACGACCCGACCGAGTACGCGCACCGCGCGGCGCTGACCCGCCGGCTGCGGGTCCCCGCGGAGCAGTGATCGGGCCAGCCGGGTCACGGCCGGGTCGGCCGGCGCGATCCGCCCGTCCGTCAGCGGGGCGCGGTGGCCCGCCGTTCGAGCACCGCGCCGCGCAGGTACTGCTCGATCACCTCGAACATGACCCGCTGGGCGTCCGCGTCGGTGCTGGCGATCGGCTGCCCGTCGGCCTGGGCGAGCACGCAGTAGACCAGAAAGTGCCCGCGTACGTGCCAGCCGACCTGGGTGTTGGCGGTCGCGACGGGCTCGGTTCCCGTACCGGCCGCCATGCCGAGGAAACGTTCCCGCCCGCCGGTCACCATGGGCTTGATCTGCTCGCGGGCCTGGCCGGCGCCGGTCGCGTCGTTGAGGTTGAAGATCCCGCTGGTGAGCAGGTACCTGCCGTCGGACGTGCGTAGCGTTCCCCGGACGACCTGGTTGCAGCCCAGGCGCTGCAGCAGTCCGCTGATCTGTTGGGTGGCCGCCATCCGGCAGTCGTCCACGGCCTCGGTCTTGAGCAGTTGGTACGCCTTCCCGCCCGAGGCGATCACCAGCCGCTCCTCGGGGTAGACCTCCTTGATGGTCAGCGGCGCCGGATCGACCGCGCGGCTGCTGATGTCCCGTGCCGCCACGCTCGGCTCGGCGGCGACCTCGGCCGCGCGCATGCTCCGCCCCTGCCACTCGTCCGCGAGCAGGAAGTACGAGCCGATCCCGCAGACGGCGAGCAGCGCGAGCCCGCCGAGCCCGACGATCACGGTCTGCCAGGTGGACGGCTCCCCGGACCGAGCGGCCCGGGCGCGGGTACGGGCGGATCCAGTGTGGGTAGGTTCTCTACGCGCCGGTTCTGTGTGCGGCGGTTCTCTACGCGGTGGTTCTGTGTGCGGCAGTTCTGTGCGCGCCGGTCGGGCGCGGGCCGCCGGTCGGGCTGGTGTCTCCGCGGGTGCTGCGGCCGGCGCGGGCCCCGGAGGCATCAGCCGGTCGAACGGCTGGAATCGTGCGCCGGTGGACCCGAGCGCCACCGCCGCGTCCTCGTGCGGGCGGTCCGGCGGTGGCATCCCGGCTCGCGTGGGGCCGCGCCGAGGCGCGCGGGCGTCGGGGGAGGTGGCGCCCCAGCGTGGGCCCTCGTACGCCAGGCGGTCGCCGGGTCGGGGGTCGTCGTCGCGGGACGGTCGGTCACCCCGTACGGGGCGGCCCGGGCCGGGTCCCGCCGCCGGTGGCACGCCGTCCCGGGTGCGGTCGGCGACGGTACCGGGCGGGGGCGCCGAAGCACCGTGCCGGGGGCGGCCCGCAGCCGTATCGGTCCGGGGGGCCGGGATCGTGGCGCCGGGCCTGGCCAGCCCGGACCGCTCGCCGGTGCTGAATACGGCCGGGTCGGCGGTGGCCGAGTGCCGGGGTGGCGGCGCCGTCCGGGCACCGAAGCCCGAGCCGTCGGCGGGTCGTCCCGGCGGGGCCGGCCGGGACGCGGCAGGCGGCGCGGATCCGGGGGGTGCGGGCGGTACCGGCCGCACCGTCCCGGGGCCGGCCTCCGGGGCCGCTCCTCGCCGTTCGGGCGGGGCTGGGCGCGGTGTTCCGGGCGGGGTCGGGCGCGGTACGACCGGCGGGACTGGGCGGGGTGGCGCGGGTGGGGCCGAGCGCGGTGTCGCCGGTGACGCCGATGACGGTGTCGCGGGCGGGGTCGGGCGGGGCGGCGCCGGGGGCAGCCGGAGGGGGCGGGAAGCCGCGACGGGCGGTTGCCCGCTCGGGGGCGGCGGAGGGTAGCCGTCGTGCGGGGCCTTCCGGGACAGCCCGCCGCCGCGCTGATCCCGCAAGGCGCCGGGGCCGGGTGGATTCGGGAAGGCGTCCGGGCCGTGCCGAGAGGTGTTGGCGCCGTGCCGGGCCGCGCCGGCATCCGGCCGCTCCGCGGGAATGCCGGGCTGATGCCGACCCGGGAAGGCGCCGGAGTCGTACCGGCCCGGGAAGGCGCCGGTTCCGCGCCGTCCGGGCGGCGCTCCGCCCGCCCCGGTGGCCGGTGGACGCGGTGGCGCGGGGTACGGCGGCGTGGGGTACGGCGGGAGGCCCGGCGGGGCCCCGGCATGCGGGGTTTCCGGCGGCGGTCCGAAGCGCCCACGCGGTCCCGGTGTGGAGTGTCTCTCGCCGCCGTGGGTCGCGTGATGCTCCGGTTCGTCGGGGCGGGGGCGCCGCTGCGCCGGGATCGATCTCGGAACGTCGCCGTCCGGGTCACCCGGCTCGTGCTCCGGTGTCGGCGGCCAGCCGCCAACTCCAGGTCCGCGCCCCCTCGGCATGTCGCACAGGGTAGCGGACATCGATGGATGTCCGCGCCGGTGGAGGAATGGCGGTAGATGAAAGAGCAGACAAAACCGGCGGTGGCCGGGGGGTACGGCCGGACCGGGCGGCCCACGGCGTCGCCTCGGCCCGACGGTAGGCGAGAATGCGGGGCGTGACCGGCGAACACTACTTCAGCCCGCAACCCGGTACCGCCTTGAACCCTCGCGAGGTCGAGTTCACCGTCGCCGGACGCGACTACTCCCTCCGGTCGGCTGCGGGCGTCTTCTCCGCCGACCGGCTCGACCCCGGCACCACCGTACTGCTGCGCAAGGCCGACCTGCCGGGGCCCGGCACCGCCGGTCCGCTTCTGGACCTCGGCTGCGGCTTCGGCCCGATCACCTGCGTACTGGCCAGCGAGGCACCGCGGGCCACGGTCTGGGCGGTCGACGTGAACGCGCGGGCCCGGGAGTTGACCGCCGGGAACGCCGCGCGCGCCGGCGTGGCCGACCGGGTACGCGTGGCCGAGCCCGACGAGGTCCCGGCCGACCTCTCGTTCGCGCAGGTCTGGTCCAACCCGCCGATCCGGGTCGGCAAGACCGAGCTGCACGGCATGCTGCGCCGCTGGCTGCCGCGGCTCGCCCCCGACGGCGTGGCCTGGCTGGTGGTGGCCCGGCACCTCGGCGGGGATTCGCTGCAGCGCTGGCTCCTCGACGAGGGCTGGCACGTCGAGCGGCACGCGAGCCAGAAGGGGTACCGGGTGCTCCGGGTGACCCGTCCGGCGCCCGCCGGTGCAGCCGGATAGCCGACCGGGCCCCGGCGGGGCCGGATTGTTGACCGGGCCCGGCGGGGCCGGGTGGCTGACCGCTCGGATGGTCGACCGGCCGGAGGGCTCACCCGTTCGGCGCCGCCGAAAGTGAGGTGCCCTTCCTCGGCCTGGTCGGGCAGGATGCCGGCGTGGGTTACGTAGACGTCGCCGAGGTCGCGCACACGCTCCCGGACGGCCGGGAACTCTTCTCCGGCGTGTCGTTCCGGGTGGGGGAGGGCGCGAAGGTCGCCCTGGTCGGCCCGAACGGCGCGGGCAAGACGACGCTGCTCCGGATGGTCGCCGGCGATTTGCCGGTACGTACCGGTGCGATCGCCCGGGTCGGCGGGCTCGGCGTGATGCGGCAGTTCATCGGCATGATCGGCGACGACTCCACGCTGTACGACCTCGCCCTGGCCGTCTCCGCCCCGCCGCTGCGCGCCGCCGGGGAACGGCTCGCGCGCGCCGAGGAGGCGCTGCACGCCGCCGAGCGCCGGGGCAAGTTCAGCAGCGCCGCGGGAAAGGCGCAGCTGGCGTACGCGGAGGCGCTGGCCGCCTGGGGCGAGGTCGGCGGTTACGACGCGGAGGTCCTCTTCGACACCGTCGCCACGATCGTCCTCTCCCTGCCGTGGGACCGGGTACGGGACCGGCCGGTCCGGACCCTCTCCGGCGGGCAGCAGAAGCGGTTCGCGCTGGAGCTGCTCCTGCGCGGCACCGACGAGGTCCTGCTGCTCGACGAGCCGGACAACTTCCTCGACGTACCCGGCAAACGCTGGCTGGAGGGGCGGATCAGGGCCTCCGGCAAGTCCGTGCTCTACGTCTCGCACGACCGGGAACTGCTCGCCCAGACCGCCGATCGGGTGGTGGCGGTCGAGGGCGGGTCGGCGTGGGTGCATCCGGGCGGCTTCGCCACCTGGCACGAGGCGCGGGTCGCCCGGCACGACCAGTTGGAGGAGAAGCGCCGCCGCTGGGACGAGGAGCACCAGAAGCTGCGCGAGCTGATGCTGATGTACAAGCAGAAGGCGGCCTACAACTCCGACATGGCGTCGCGTTACCAGTCGGCCCAGACCCGGCTGCGCAAGTTCGAGGAGGCCGGGCCGCCGCCGCTGCCGCCGAAGGACCAGGACATCCGGATGCGGCTGGTCGGCGGGCGTACCGGGAAACGGGCCGTGATCTGCGAGCAGCTCGAACTGGACGGGCTGACGTACCCGTTCGACCTGGAGATCTGGTACGGCGACCGGGTCGCCGTACTCGGCGCCAACGGTACGGGGAAGTCGCACTTCCTGCGGCTGCTCGCCCGCGGCGGCACCGACCCCGACCCGGCGCTGGTACCGCTCGACGGCGGATCGGCGCTCGCCCCGGTACGGCACGACGGCGTCGCTCGCCTCGGCGCCCGGGTGCGGCCGGGGCACTTCTCGCAGACCCACGACCGGCCCGAGCTGATGGAGAAGACCCTCGTCGAGGTGCTCTGGCGCGGGGACGACCACCGGGCCGGGATGGACCGGCACGCCGCGATGGCGGCGCTGAGCCGGTACGAGCTGAGCGGCCAGGGGGACCAGCGCTTCGGCAGCCTCTCCGGCGGCCAGCAGGCCCGCTTCCTGGTGCTCCTGCTGGAACTCTCCGGAGCGACCCTGCTGCTGTTGGACGAGCCGACCGACAACCTCGACCTGGCCTCCGCGGAGTCGCTGGAGCAGGGTCTGGCGGCGTTCGAGGGTACGGTCGTCGCGGTCACCCACGACCGGTGGTTCACCCGGTCGTTCGACCGGTTCGTGCTCTTCCAGGGCGACGGCGAGGTGATCGAGACCCCGGAGCCGGTGTGGGACGTGGCCTAGGTGGGCGGTGCCTCCTCGGCCGCCGTGGCCGCGGGCGGTGCCCCCGGTGCCGGTGCCGGTGCCCGGGCCGGTGCTCGGGGCGGCGTTTCCCTCGGCCGCCGTTTGCGCCGGCCCGGTCGGGCATAGGGTTGATCACGTGACTGAGATGACCTATCGCCGGTTGGGCAACTCCGGACTCGTGGTGTCGGTGGTCGGGATCGGCTGCAACAACTTCGGCCGCAAGCTGGACCTGGACGGCACCCGGGCGGTGGTCGACGCCGCCTTCGACGTCGGGATCAACTTCTTCGACACGGCCGACATCTACGGCGAGCCGCACGGCGCCTCGGAGGAGCAGCTCGGCGCCGCGCTGCGGGGCCGCCGGGACGAGGTGGTGCTGGCGACCAAGTTCGGCATGGACATGTCCGGGATGAACGGACCGGACCACGGCGCGCGCGGCTCGCGGCGGTACGTCATGCGGGCCGTCGAGGCGTCGCTGCGCCGCCTGGGTACCGACTACATCGACCTGTACCAGATGCACGAGCCCGACCCGGGCACGCCGATCGAGGAGACGCTCGCCGCGCTGCACGATCTGGTCACCGCGGGCAAGGTCCGCTACCTCGGCAACTCGAACTTCGCGGGCTGGCAGATCGCCGACGCGGCCTGGACCGCGCGGGACCGCGGACTGACCCCGTTCGTCAGCGTGCAGAACCACTACAGCCTGCTCGAACGCGGCCCGGAGGCGGAGGTGATCCCGGCCGCGCGGCGGTTCGGCCTGGGCATGCTGCCGTACTTCCCGCTCGCCAACGGGCTGCTGACCGGCAAGTACAAGCGCGGTGAGCAGCCTCCGGCGGGCAGCCGGCTCGCCGGCGGCGGACGGTACGCCGCGCGGCTCGCCGCCGCCGACTGGGACACCATCGAGGCGATCGAGAAGTACGCCGCCGAGCGGTCCGTGTCGGTGCTCCAGGTGGCGATCGGCGGGCTCGCGGCCCGGCCGGCCGTGGCCTCCGTGATCGCCGGAGCGACCCGGCCCGAGCAGGTACGCGCCAACGCCGAGGCCGGCGTCTGGCAGCCCACCCCGGACGACCTGGCGGCCCTCGACGCCATCCTCTGACCGCTGTCAACGTGTGCTGCCCGAGCCGGTCCGAATGCGCGCCAATGCTCGACTATCCGTACGGCTCTCGGCGTTACCCGCCACAGATGTGACCAGCTTCGCCGGTCTGCCGGTAACCACGCTGGTACGTACCGCCCTCGACCTCGGGCGCCAGCCTCCCCGTACCGAGGCCGTGGTCGCCGTGGATGCCCCTGCTGAACCGTCGGGTGGTGCGGCTCGAAGACCTCGCCGCTTTCCGGGAGGCACATCCGGGCTGGCCCGGCAGCCGCATGCTCGCCGAGGTCCTGGCGTTGGCCGAGCCGCTGAGCGAGTCGCCGATGGAGACCCGGCTGCGCCTGCTCCTGCGCGACGCGGGCGCTCCGCCGCTGACCGCCCAGCACGACGTGTACGACAGTGCCGGACGCTTCCTCGGCCGGGTCGACCTCGCCTATCCGGCCTGGCGGATAGCGATCGAGTACGAGGGCGACCACCACCGCGAGCGTGCGCACTTCCAGCGTGACGTGGCCCGCCTCAACGCCCTGCGCGCGGCCGGTTGGCTGGTGCTGCGCTTCACCGCTGAAGACGTACTGCGGCATCCCGGACGAATCGTCGGCCAGGTGGCCGGCGCGATCCGGGAGCGACACCCGGTCACCTGAACACCGGAGGCGTTACGGGAAGCCCGTAACGCCTCCGGTGTTCAGGTGAGGGTAGTCGGGTGGTACGGGAAGGTCAGCGGGTGGCGGCGTCGCGGCGTACCCGGAACAGCAGGAGCACGCCGGCGACCGCGGCGACCGCCAGTGCGGCGCCGGCCACCCACCACATCCAGCGGGCGGCGTCACCCTCGGCCGCCGAAATCGGCGCGGCGGCGACCGGCGGGGCGGTCTGCGCCGCGCGGGCCTCGACCACGACCACGACGCTGGCCGGCGTCGGTTCGGGCGCGGTGACCGTCACCTGCCAGCGCCCGGGGGCGAGCAGGGGACCGCTGCTGTAGAAGCCCTGCCCCTCGCCGGTGGGGTTGAGCTGGACCGGCCCGACCTTCCGCCCGCCCTCGCCGGTGGCGTTGAGCACGAGCCGCGGCGACTGGTCGAGTGCGTGCCCGTCAGCGTAGGTCGCCCGGGCCGTCACGCCGGTCGCGCCGTCACCGGCCACCACCAGGTTGATTTTCCCGCCGTGCGCGGCGGCCGGTGTCGCGGTGAGCGGCAGCGGCACCAGGGCCAGGGCGGCCAGCGCCAGGGTCGCCCACGCCACCCGGGCGGCGCGGGTCCGAATCTGTCCCATGTGGAGTTCCCTTCGTCGCGGCGGGCGGGAGGCGGCGGGCGAGAGGCGGCAGTGGGAGGGGCGCCGGGAGGCGGCGGGCGAGAGGTGACGGTGGGGAGGGCCGTGCGAGAGGCGGTGCAGGGAGGCGGCAGCGGGAGGAGAGGCGCCGGGAGGCGGTGCCGGGAGGCGGCGGTGCGGGCCGGGAAAAGGCCCGGCCCCGCCGGTGGCGGGGCCGGGAAAGAGCTGGTCGGTGCGGGATGGCCGGTCCGGCCGGACCGGCCACCCCGCGCGGCACCCGTTACGGGGTACCCCGACCGGTGCCTACAGCCGGCCGCCCCGCGGTATCCGGGTCGGGTCCGGGTCGAGCCGTCCGGTCCCCTTCAGCGTCCTGCCGTCGTTGGCCTTGACCGCGGCGGCACCCGGCTGGCCGCCCAGCCGGACCACCATGGCGTCGGCGTCCCGTACCAGCGTGTCGCGCACCTCGGCCTCGCCGATCAGGCGGGCGTCCGAGGCGAGCGCGCGGAACGCGTTCAGGTGCTTGATCGCCTGCTCGTCCTTGCCCTTCGCCTCGGCCAGGCGCGCGTCGGAGAGCTTCGCCGACAACTGCTTGTGCGCGTTGGCCGAGAGCCGCCCGGTCGCCTTGAACCGGTCCAGCAGGTTCTGCATGTCCCGGAACGAGGTGGTGACGAAGAAGCGTACGGACGAGGTGGTGCGGTTGCCCGCCTTGTCCGTCGCGGTGACGGTCAGTTCGTGCAGGCCGAGCGGCAGCTCGTACATCGCCTGCAGGGTGCCGTTGGCGTACGCCCGGCCGTCGAGGGTGCCGACGGTGGAGGCGATGCCCGAGGTGGTGTCCGCCGCCTGCCAGGAGACGCGTACGTCCTGGCTGTCGCCGTAGAGCTGGCCGTCGGCCAGCCCCGAGACGAGCAGCGTCGGGTTCGTACCGTCGATGCGCAGCAGCGCCGACTTCAGCGTCTCGACGTTGCCGGCGGTGTCGGTGGCCCGGTAGAGCAGCTCGTGCTGCCCGTCCCCGGCCACGTCGACCGGCTCGGTGTACGGCGTCCAGGCGCCACCGTCCAGCGACCACTCGATCTTCGCCACGCCCGAGCCCGCATCCGTCGCGGCGAGCGTCACCGGGACCTTCCCGGCGTGCCACCCACCGTCGTTCGCGGGCGCGAACGAGGCCGTGCTCACCGGCGCCGTACCGTCGATCTTCACGTCGGTGGTCTTCGTCGCCTCGACGTTGCCCGCCTTGTCGACCGTACGGAACCGCAGCTGGTGCGCCCCGTCACCGGAGACCGCCACCGGCCCGGTGTACGGGGTCCAGCCGCTCGCCGCGTCGAGCTGGTACTCGGTGCGGTCCACGCCGCTGCCGCCCTCGTTGTCGGTGGCGGTCAGCGTGACGGTGACCGGTCCGGTGTACCAGCCGCCCGCCGGCGTGCCGGAGATCGCCGCCGCCGTCACCGGCGCGACCGTGTCGCTGGCCGCCCCGGTCAATCGGAAGTAGTCGAACGAGGCGGTCTTGGACGCGGTCTGGCTGGCGCCGAGGGTGAAGAGCCCGACCTTCGGCGTCGCCCCCACCGCGGCGTTGGTGAGCGGTTCGAGCGCCGTCCAGGTCACCCCGTCGGCCGAGTACGACGCGGTGTAGACGTCGCCCGTGCGGGCCAGCCGCAGCAGCCACACCGCGCTGGTGAGGTTCTGCGCCTGCGGCTGCGGGTTCTGTACCGCGCCCGCGATCTCACTGCGGAACTCGATCCGCCGCGACACCGGCTGGCCGACCGTGTTGTCGGCGATGAAGTCGAACTTCAGGTAGTTGTCGTCGTCGGCGTAGACGATGAGTCCGGCCTGCTGGTACTGCTCGTTCAGCAGGCTGCCGTCGACCTTGGTCTCCAGCGTCCAGTCACCCGTCGGCGCTGTCTGGAGGATGAAGTTCTTCGGCCCGCTGTTGCCGGTGCCGTAGATGTCGCCGTTCGGCACGTCGACGTGCAGCGCGCCGTCGCTCAGCCGGTACCCGGTCGCGTCCTCCCGGACGATCGCGTCCCACCGGCACTTGTCCAGCGCGGTACCGGTGAACTCGTCCGACGGCTCGACCGCCTCGGCCGGGGCGTCCGGCGAGACCTGGAACCAGTCGAAGGTGGCGTCCACCACCGGGGCGGTGGTACCGCCGTTGAGGGCGAAGAGCCCCACCTTCGGGTTGACGATGCCGGCGAGGGCGGCTGCCCGGCCGACCGGCGTGAAGGTCTGCCCGTCGGCCGAGAACGCCGCGCTGAGGTTGCTGCCGTCGCTGGTCAGCCGCAGGTAGACGGAGTCACCGGCGGGGGCGGCGGCGCTGTCGGCGCCCTCGTTGCGCGGGGTGCCCGCGGTCTCCCGGATGAACTCGATCCGCCGGCTGCCCGAGTGCAGCAGGTCCAGCTTGGCGTAGTTCTCGTCGTCGCCGTAGACGAGCAGGCCGGCCTGCTGGTAGTCCGCCGTGGTCGGCAACGTCACCTTCGTCGTCGCCTGCCAGGCCCCGCCCGGTGCCGGTTGCAGCACCAGGTTGGTGGCGTCGTTGCGGGTACCGTACAGGTCGCCGACCGAGGTCGGCAGCACCAGGGCGCCGTCCCGTACCGAGTAGAGCTGGTTCTCGCGCACGACCGTGGACCAGCGCTGCCGGTCCAGGATCGTACCGGTGAAGTCGTCCGAGCGGGCCCCGAAGCAGGACGTGTTCGGCGCCTCGACGCGCACCTGTGCGGTCGCGTACGACTTCGCACCCCTGGCGTCGGTCACCGTCAGCGTCGCGGTGAACGTGCCGGGGGCGGTGTAGGTGTGCCGGGCCTCCAGCGTGTTCGCCGTGCCGCCGTCGCCGAAGTCCCAGGCGTACGTCAGCGGGGTGTCGCCGTCGCCGTCGGTGGCGGTACCGGTGAAGGTCACCGCCAGCGGCGCGGTGCCCGTGGTCGGGGTCGCCGTGGCGGTCACCACCGGCGGCGAGTTCTCGGTCACGCCCCGGCCGAGGAAGTCGACCCAGTTGACGTTCAGGAACGAGCCCTGGCCGGTGGAGCCGACCGGGTTGCGGGCCACGAAGAAGAGTGTCCCGCTGCCGGTACTCGGCGTGGTCAGATCCACGGTGACGTCGGTGTAGGTCTGCCAGTCACCCGTACCGGGCACCGTGGCGGTGGCGATCACCGGACCGTCGACCGCGCCGGTGCGTACCTCGATCCGCCCGCCCGTGGTGGCCGAGGCCGCCCGGAAGCGCAGCGAGTCGATGCCGGTGAGGTTGGCCGGCGCGAACGTCCAGTAGTCGCCGTCCTCGATGAAGCCGATGTTCTGGAAGCCGCCGGCCGTGTCACCGGTGGCCTCCCGCTGCACGCCGGGGTCCCCGCCGCCGATGCCGTCCGGCGCCCGGCCGGTGGCGGCGTAGTACTCGGCCTGCTTGCGCTTGGGCTGCAACTGCTCGATGTCCCGGCCGGTCAGCGGGTGGGCACCGCCGACCCCGCCGTCGTCCGTGTACGTGGCCTCGAAGACCGCGAAGACGTCCGCGTCGGCGCCGTGCGACGACGCGAGCGCGGTCTGTACCGTGCCGGAGCAGCCGAAGTGCTCGTCCATCGGGTGGGCGTGCTCGTCGTGGCCGAGGAAGAACTGGAGCTTCACCCGGTCGCAGTCGATCGTCCCGTCCTCCGGGTCGGTCACCTTGACCGTGTACTTGACCTGGTCACCCCAGTTGAAGAAGCCACCGTCCGGCGGGAACTCGATGGTGACCGTCGGCGCCGTGTTGCCGACCGTGATCGGTACGTTGGCGACGGCGGTACGGTCCTTCGGGTTGGTCACGGTCAGCTGGGCGGTGTAGTTGCCCGGCTCGGTGTAGGTGTGCGTCGGGTTCGGCTCGGTCGAGGTGCCGCCGTCGCCGAACGCCCAGGCGTACCGCAGCACGCCCCCGTCCGGGTCCCGCGAGCCGGCGCTGGAGAACTGTACGGTCAGCGGCGCCGGGCCGGAGGTGGGCTCGCCCGCCGCCACGGCGATCGGCGCCCGGTCACCGGCCACGTAGTCGATCCGGTAGACGCCGGAGTCGTCGTTGTTGCCGCCGAAGCCGGTGCCCCACTCGATCAGGTAGAGCGCGCCGTCCGGGCCGAACTCGAAGTCCATCGGCCGGATCAGCGACATCCCGGTCAGCAACTGGTTGATGTCGACCAGCGAGCGGCCGTCCGGGGTGAGCTGGAAGGTGTACATCTTCGACTGGTTCCACTCGCCGAAGAGCGCCTTCCCGTCGTAGTACGCCGGCCACTTGCGGTCCGAGGCCAGCTCCGGGTCGAAGCGGTAGACCGGGCCGGCCATCGGCGCGCCACCGCCGCCGATCTCGGGGAAGAGCGGGTTGCCGCTGTAGTCGTAGTCGACGGTGGCGGGAATCGCCGGCGGCAGGTTGGTCAGGCCGGTGTTGTTGGGCGAGTCGTTCACCGGGGCGGCGCAGTCGAACTTCGGCCCGCTCGGCCCGGAGGGGAACTGGTAGTCGTTGTAGGCGTAGTTGGCACCGTGGCAGTACGGCCAGCCGTAGTTGCCGGCCTGGGCGACGATGTTCCACTCGACCGTGCCCTCGGGGCCACGGTTCGGGTTGACCGCCCCGGCGTCCGGGCCGTAGTCGGCCACGTAGAGGGTGTTGGTCTTCTTGTCGACGCCGATCCGGAACGGGTTGCGGAAGCCCATCCCGTAGATCTCGGGGCGCGTCTTGGCGGTACCGGGCGGGAAGAGGTTGCCGCTCGGGATCGTGTACGTGCCGTCGTCCTCGGGGTGGATCCGCAGCACCTTGCCGCGCAGGTCGTTGGTGTTGCCGGCGCTGCGCTGGGCGTCGTAGTCCTGCCGGCCCGGCCGCTCGTCGATCGGGTTGAAGCCGTCCGACTCGAACGGGTTGGTGTTGTCGCCGACGGCCAGGTACAGGTTGCCGGCGCTGTCGAAGGTGATGCTGCCGCCCGCGTGGCAGCAGGTGTTGCGTTGGGTGTCGACCTGCAGCAGGATCTTCTCGCTGGCCAGGTCGACCGTGTCGCCGGTGACCGTGAAGCGGGACAGGTAGTTGCGCGGTCCGCCGCCGTTCGGCGCGTAGTAGACGTAGAGCCACCTGTTGCTGGCGAAGTCCGGGTCGAGCCGGATGCCGAGCAGGCCGTCCTCGTTGCCGGTGAAGACGTTCAGCGTGGCCGCGGTGACCGTGGTGCCGGTGTCCGGCTTGACGATCTGGATCCGGCCGTCCCGCTCGACGTAGAAGACCCGGCCGTCGGCGGCGACGTCGAGTTCCATCGGGTTGTTGGTGTTGGTGTCCAGCGACACCTTCTCGAAGCTGCTGGTCAGGCCGGCGCTGCAGTCGGCGTCCACGACGCCCGCGGCGGTCTGGATGCCGCCGAGCAGGTGCGCCCGGAACTCCGGTTCGGCGTACGACTCGATGGTGTGGCCGCCGCCGGTGTACCAGGCCCGCCCGCCGTCGTAGTCGTGGCACCAGGCGGTCGGGTGGTCGGCGCCCATCGCCCCGGCGCCCGGCGCGTAGCTGGTCTCGTCGAGGCTGGCCAGCACGTGCACCTTGCCGCGCGGGTTGGTCTGGAAGTTGTACCACTCGTCGAAGCGCGACCACTCGTCCGGCAGGTGTGCCGTGGACGGGTGCGCGTGGTCCTCGACCTTGACGGTGGCCTGCTGCTGCGCCGGGTGCGACGCGAAGTACGCGCCGACCAGGTCGCCGTACCAGGGCCAGTTGTACTCGGTGTCGGAGGCGGCGTGGACGCCGGCGTACCCGCCACCGGCCCGGACGTACCGCTCGAAGGCCGCCTGCTGGTCGGCGTCGAGTACGTCACCGGTGGTGGAGAGCCAGATGACCGCCTTGTACCTGGCGAGGTTGGCGTCGTTGAACGCCGTGGCGTCCTCGGTCGCGTCGACGGTGAACCCGTTCTCCTCGCCGAGCTGGCGGATCGTGGCGATGCCGGCCGGGATCGAGTCGTGCCGGAAACCCGCCGTCTTGGAGAAGACGAGCACCGAGTAGGGATCGGCCTGCGCCTTGGTCGCCCGGTCGGGGGCGCGCTCGGCCCGCGCGGCCGAGGGGGCTGCGGTCGCGGCGGTCGGGGCGGCGAACAGGGCGGCCGTCGTCGAGCCGAGCGCGACGGCCAGGGCCAGTGCGGCGTGCGTGAGGGCCCCGCCGCGCGGTGCGCGGCGTCGGCGAGATCTGGACAAGTTGGATCTCCTTCGTCCGGAGCGGACAGGTTCGTCCGGGGTGGACAGCGGAAATCCCGGGTCGGCTCGCCGAAGACCGTCCCGGGCCTGGGCCGCGTCCCGCCGGTCGTGGCGGAACGCGGGGTGGGGCTTCCGCGACAGGACTGGCGGCCCTGGCACGGTCGCGACTAGCTGGTGGACCGGTGTGCCGGAACCGGACCATCAAATTTTGCTCTGTCGATGAACAAATTAATGCCGGAAGATCGGTGGCCGGCAATACGACGACAAGACAAATCAGGTAACGGTTGGGTAACCGAGGGAGATCGATCCGGATAGGAGGGACAAATCCCCCGGTACCTGCCGCCCGGCGGTCGGGGCGGCGTAACTCGTCGTTCTCCGCGTCGCAACGTGATGTAACTCCCTGCGGGCCGCCCCTTGGCGGATCGGGGGATCGCGTCGTAACGTGGCAGGCACGTAACCCACGGGAGTCCGGTGCACCGGGCTGAGAGGGGGGCTGCAGCCCCCGACCGTCGAACCTGATCCGGATCATGCCGGCGCAGGGAGGAGAGTTGCCATGCCATCCCTGGCACGACTGCATCTCATCACCGACACCCGGCCCGGCCGGGACCCGCTCGGCGTCGTCCGCGCGGCGCTCTCGGTGGCCGGACCCGAGCTGCTCGTACAGGTCCGGGTCGAGGACTCCGCCAGCGACCGCGAGGCGTACGAGCTGGCCCGGCACGTCGTCGAGCTGTGCGCCCCCGTCGGGGCGACGTGCCTGGTCAACGACCGGTTGCACGTCGCGCTCGCGGTCGGCGCGGCGGGCGGCCACGTCGGCGCGCTCGACCTGCCGGTGGCCGCCGCCCGGCGGGTGCTCGGCCCCGGGGCGCTGCTCGGCGCCACCGCCCGCGCGCCGGAGCCGGCGCTGGCCGCGGTCGCCGACGGCGCCGGCTACCTCGGCGTCGGGCCCTGCTTCGACACCAGCACCAAGGACGGGCTGCCGGACCCGATCGGGCCGCCCGGGATCGCGCGGGTGGTCGCCGCGGTCGGCGTACCGGTCATCGCCATCGGCGGGGTGACCGCCCGGCGGGTGCCCGAGCTGCTGGCCGCCGGGGCGTACGGGGTGGCGGTGGTCGGCGCGGTCTCCGCCGCGGCCGACCCGGCCCGGGCCACCGCCGAACTGCTCGCGGCGCTGCCCCGTGAGGCGGCGCCGGCCCACCAGGGCACCCGGGGCCCGCGGTGACGGCCCGGCGGCCGGACGTCGCGGTGGTCGGTGGCGGCCCGATCGGGCTGGCCGTCGCGTGGCGGTGCGCGGCGCGCGGGCTGCGGGTGACCGTGTACGACCCGGCGCCGGGCTCCGGTGCGGTGGCGGTCGCCGCCGGCATGCTCGCCCCGGTCGGCGAGGCGTACTTCGGCGAGGAGGAGCTGACCCGCCTCCAGGTGGACTCCGCGGCCCGCTGGCCCGGCTTCGCGGCCGAACTCGCCGACCTCTCCGGCCTGGACTGCGGCTACCGCACCGACGGGACGCTGGTGGTCGGGCTCACCCGCGACGACGTCGCCGAGGCGAGCCGGCTCTGGACGTACCAGGGGGAACTCGGGCTGCCGATCACCCCGTTGCGCGCGGGGGAGCTGCGCGAACGCGAGCCGCTGCTCTCGCCCCGGGTGCGCGGCGGGGCGCACGCGCCCGACGACCACCAGGTCGACCCGCGCCGGCTGGTCGCCGCGCTGCTCACCGCCGTACGCCGGGTCGGGGTCGAGGTCGTGCCGACCCGGGTACGCCGCCTGTCCGACGTGGACGCCGGCGTGGTGGTGGTCGCCGCCGGCTGCCAGGCCGCCGAACTGGCGGGGCTGCCGATCCGCCCGGTCAAGGGGCAGGTGCTGCGGCTGCGCGCGCCCGGCGAGGCCGCCCCCGGGTTCCGGCACGTGATCCGCGGGTACGCCGACGGCCGCTCGGCCTACCTGGTGCCGCGTACCGACGGCGAGGTGGTGGTCGGCGCGACCGTCGAGGAGCGCGTGGACCGGTCGGTGACCGCCGGGGCGGTGTCGGAACTGCTGCGCGCGGCGGTCGACCTGATCCCGGAGATCGCCGAGTACCACCTGGTCGAGGCGTCCGCCGGGCTGCGCCCCGGTACGCCGGACAACGCCCCGATCCTCGGCGCGCTGCCCGACCGGCCCGGGGTCGTCGCGGCCACCGGTCACTACCGGCACGGCGTCCTGCTGACGCCGGTCACCGCCGACCTCCTCGCCGAGCTGATCGCCACCGGCGTACCCGCGCCGGGGCTGGCGCCGTTCGCGCCGGACCGGTTCGGTCCGCCCGGCGCGGCGCCGGGCGAGCAAGCGGAGCGCTCAGGGCGCCCGGTGCGGTCCGAGCGCCCGGGGCGGTCCGAGCGCCCGGTGCCGTCCGAGCGCCCGGGGCGGTCCGGGCGGCCGAACGGCACCGAGAGCCCGGGGGCGGGCCGGGGCGAGGTCGGTTCGCTGCCGAACAACGAGAAATGAGGGTCGGAGTGAGGTTGACGGTGAATGGGGTGGGTCGGACGCTCTCCGACCGGGCGACCGTGGCCGAGCTGGTCGCGGCGGTGACCGCGCAGACCCGCGGCGTGGCGGTCGCGGTCAACGGCGAGGTGGTCCCGCGGGCCGGCTGGCCGGCGACGGTGCTGCGCGACGGCGACCGGGTCGAGGTGCTGACCGCCTCGCAGGGCGGGTGAGCGGGGTGGACGCGCCGGCCGGTACCGCCGAGCGGGCGGGCACGCCCGGGACGGACGCCGGGACCGGGTCGAGCGCCGAGGACGCCGACCGGTGGGTGCTGGCCGGGCGGACGCTCGGCTCGCGGCTCATCCTCGGTACCGGCGGTGCGGCGAACCTGCACGTGCTGGAACAGGCGATCCGTGCCTCCGGTACGGCGCTGGTCACGCTCGCGCTGCGCCGGGTCGACGCCGCCGCGACGATGAACGGCGGCCTGCTCGACCTGCTGGACCGGTGCGGCGTACGGCTGCTGCCGAACACGGCCGGCTGCTATACGGCGACCGAGGCGGTCAAGGTCGCCCACCTGGCCCGGGAGGCGTTCGGTACCGAGTGGGTGAAGCTGGAGGTGATTGGGGACGAGCGGACGCTGCTCCCCGACGCGGTCGAGCTGCTGAGCGCCGCCGAGCGGCTGGTGGCCGACGGCTTCACCGTGCTGCCGTACACCACCGACGACCCGATCCTCGCCCGCCGGCTGGTCGACGTCGGCTGCGCCGCGGTGATGCCGGCGGGCGCGCCGATCGGGTCGGGGCTGGGCATCGGCAACCCCCACCACATCCGGCTGATCCGGCAGAGCGTCGAGGTGCCGGTGATCCTCGACGCGGGCATCGGTACCGCCTCCGAGGCCGCGCTCGCCATGGAGCTGGGCTGTGACGGGGTGATGGTCGCCAGCGCGGTCACCCGGGCCGCCGACCCGGTCCGGATGGCGACCGCGATGCGGCACGCCGTCGAGGCGGGCTGGCTCGCGGCCCGGGCGGGCCGGATCCCCCGGCGCTTCCACGCGCTCGCCTCCACCCCGGACGAGGGACGGCCGGAGCTGTGACCCCCGGCGGTACGGCTCGATCGGCTGATCGGCGCGGCCCGGCCCGACCGGCCGGAACCGGCGAGGTGGCGCGGCCCGCGCCGCCCGAGGGGATCGTGCTCCTCACCGACCAGCGGCTCGCCAGCCGGCCGCTGCCCGACGTGGTGCGCGCCGCGGTCGACGGCGGGCTGCGCTGGGTGGTGCTGCGGGAGAAGGAACTGCCCCGGCCGGAGCGGCTGGCGCTGGCCGAGCGGCTGCGCGCGATCCTCGCGCCGGCCGGCGGCACCCTCGTCGTCGCCGGTCCCGACCCGCTCGGCGGTACGGCCGTGCACCTGCCGGCCGCCGGCCCGTATCCGCCGCCCCGGCTGCGCCTGGTCGGGCGCTCCTGCCACGACCGGGCCGAGCTGGCCCGGCTCTCCACAGAGGACTATGTGACCCTCTCGCCGGTCTATCCGAGCCGCTCCAAGCCGGGCTACGGGCCACCGCTCGGCCCGTCGGGGCTGGCCGAGCTGGTCCGCCGTGCCCCGGTGCCGGTGCTCGCCCTAGGCGGCGTCACCGGCCCCCGGCAGGTCGCCGAGTGCCTGGCCGCGGGCGCCACCGGGGTCGCCGTGATGGGTGCCGTGATGGCCGCCGACGACCCGGCGCGACTGGTCCGCGCGCTGGTCGCGGCGGCGGCCGGCGGCGGCGCGGTCGACCCGGCGATCCCGCGCGACGCGGACGGCGCGGCGGCGCAGGACGGGATCGGCGTGGCGGCGCACGACACGGACGGCGCGGCGGCGCACGACGGGATCGGGGCGGCGCGGTGACGCCACCGGTGGCGCTCACCATCGCCGGCTCCGACTCCGGCGGCGGCGCCGGCATCCAGGCCGACCTCAAGGTCTTCGCCGCCCTGGGCCTCTTCGGCACCTCCGTGCTCACGGCGGTCACCGCGCAGAACACCCGCGAGGTACGCGACGTCCTGCCGCTTCCCGCCCGGATCGTGACCGGTCAGATCGAGGCGGTCCTGGCCGACCTGCCGGTCGCGGCGGTGAAGACCGGAATGCTCGGTACCGAGGCGGTGGCGGACGCGGTCGCCGCCCAGGCCCGCGCGGGGCTGCTGCCCAACCTGGTCGTCGACCCGGTCCTCGTCTCGACCAGCGGGCACCGGCTCAGCGTGGTCGCGGCCGTCGAGCGGCTGCTGCCGTACGCCCTGGTGGTGACCCCGAACCGGGAGGAGGCGGGCGCGATCGTCGGCCGGCCCGTTGACACCCCGGACGAGATGGCCAGGGCGGCGGCCGAGATCGCGGCCGGCGGGCCGGCGTACGTGGTGGTGACCGGCGGGGACGCGGACCGGGACGCGCCGGGGCCCGGCGACCCGACGGCGGCCGGCGGCGGACGCCACGGCGCCGAGGCGGTCGACGCGTTCTGGACCGGCTCCGGCGTGACGCTGCTGCGCGGCCCCCGGGTCGCCACCGGCAACACCCACGGCACCGGCTGTTCCTTCTCCGCCGCGATTGCCGCGCGGGTCGCCCTCGGCGACGAGGTGCCGGCCGCGGTGCGGTTCGCCAAGGAGTACGTGGCCCGTGCGCTCGCCGGTTCCCGCGAGTGGGTGCTGGGCGGCGGTCACGGACCGCTGGACCACTTCCACTGGTCCGGCTGAGCTGTTCGGTCCGGTCGACCAACCTGGTCCGGCCGATCTATGAGGAGGCGCTCGTATGCAGGCACGACGCAAGGTCTACGCCGAGGGATCGCGCCCGGACATCCGGGTACCGTTCGCCGAGGTGGAGCTGACCGGAGACAACCCGCCGGTCCGGCTCTACGACACCTCCGGGCCCGGATCGGACCCGGAGGTCGGGCTCGCCCCGCTGCGCGGGCCGTGGATCGCCGAGCGCGGCGACGTGGCGCCGGTGCGCGGTGCCGGTACGCCGCTGGCCGGTGCCGGCGGTCGGCGACCCACCCAGCTCGCGTACGCCCGGGCGGGCGTGGTGACACCGGAGATGGAGTTCGTCGCGCTGCGCGAACAGCTCCCGCCCGAGCTGGTACGCGACGAGGTGGCGGCCGGTCGCGCCGTGCTGCCGGTCAACGTCAACCACCCGGAGTCCGAGCCGATGATCATCGGCAACCGCTTCCTGGTGAAGGTGAACGCCAACATCGGCACCTCGGCGGTCAGCTCCTCGATCGCCGAGGAGGTGGAGAAGCTGACCTGGGCCACCCGCTGGGGCGCGGACACCGTGATGGACCTCTCGACGGGCAAGCGGATCCACGAGACCCGCGAGGCGATCGTCCGCAACTCGCCGGTACCGATCGGCACGGTGCCGATCTACCAGGCGCTGGAGAAGGTCGACGGCGATCCGGTGAAGCTCTCCTGGGAGGTCTACCGGGACACCGTCATCGAGCAGGCCGAACAGGGCGTGGACTACATGACGGTGCACGCGGGGGTGCGGCTGGCGTACGTGCCGCTGGCGGTGAACCGGGTTACCGGCATCGTGTCGCGCGGCGGCTCGATCATGGCGGCCTGGTGCCTCGCGCACCACGAGGAGAACTTCCTCTACACGAACTTCGCGGAGCTCTGCGAGATCCTCGCCCGGTACGACGTGACCTTCTCCCTCGGCGACGGGCTGCGGCCGGGCTCGATCGCGGACGCCAACGACGAGGCGCAGTTCGCCGAGCTGCGTACCCTCGGCGAGCTGACCAAAATCGCCTGGGAGCACGACGTGCAGGTCATGATCGAGGGCCCCGGGCACGTCCCGATGCACAAGATCAAGGAGAACGTGGACCTCCAGCAGGAGCTCTGCCACGAGGCGCCCTTCTACACGCTCGGCCCGCTCACCACCGACATCGCCCCGGCGTACGACCACATCACGTCGGCGATCGGCGCCGCGATGATCGGCATGTTCGGCACCGCCATGCTCTGCTACGTCACCCCGAAGGAGCACCTCGGGCTGCCGGACCGGGACGACGTGAAGGCGGGCGTGATCGCGTACAAGATCGCCGCGCACGCGGCGGACCTGGCCAAGGGCCACCCGGGCGCGCAGGCGTGGGACGACGCGCTGAGCAAGGCGCGGTTCGAGTTCCGCTGGGAGGACCAGTTCAACCTCTCGCTGGACCCCGAGACCGCCCGGTCGTACCACGACGCGACGCTGCCGGCGCAGCCCGCGAAGACGGCGCACTTCTGCTCCATGTGCGGACCGAAGTTCTGCTCCATGAAGATCACGCAGGAGCTGAAGGAGTACGCCGAGCGCGGCATGCGGGACAAGTCGACGGAGTTCGTCGAGGCGGGGGGCAAGGTGTACCTGCCGCTCGCCTGACCGGTCGTTGGCCCCGGCCCGTCGTGGGCCGGGCGGTTGGTGCCCGAGCGGTCCGCGTCCGGTGGACGTGGTCCGCTCGGGGCAGCCCTCGTTACTCCTCGGCGAGGTCGCGGGCGGACGGGCGCAGCGACCGGCGGAGGCTGGGATCGACGTCGTCGTCGGCGCCGAGCCCGCTCACCCAGTCGACGTACTCCTCGTCGTGCTCGGGCACCTGGTCGGTCGCCGTACCGCGCTTGCCGCCCTCGTCGGCGCCCTTGTTGCGCCGGAACAGTCCGCGCCGGGCGCGCTTGCCGGTGGGGTTCGCGTCGCCGGTGGTGTCGGTCGTTCCGGTACCGGCCGGGGCGGCGGGTTCGGGGGCGACCTCGCGCCGGGCCGGGGCGGCGAGGCGGTCCGCGCCGAGCAGCTCGGGGTTGATCTCCCGCGGTGCCGGCGCCGGTGCCGGCGGGGGTGACGTTGGTGTTGCCGCGGTCGGGGCGGCGTACGGCTCCACCGGCGGGGTATCGAGCGTCGGCAGGGGTTCGGCCGTTGGCCGGGGTGCCGGTGCGGGGTCCGCCGCGAACGGTGGCGCGGCCGGGAACGGGGTGGCCGCGCTCGGTGCGGTCGTGGTCGGTGCGGTCGTGGCGGTGCCGGGCACCGTCGGCGGTGGCGCGACGGGTTGCGGTGCCACGGGCGGCGGTGCGACCGGTGTCGGCGCGGTGGGCAGCTGCGTGAGGGGGGTCGGCGGGGCGGACGGCTGCGCGATCGGCTGCGGCGCGACGGGGGGTGGCGCGATCGGAGTCGGCGTGACGGGGGGTGGGGCGATCGGGGCCGGCGCGACCGGGGGCGGTCCGACCGGCAGTTGGGTGAGGGGCGTCGGCGCGCTGGGCGGCGGGTTGACGGGTACCGGCGTGAGGGTTGGTTGACCGCTCGGGGCCGGGTTCGGAATCGGGGCAGGGCTCGGAAGGAAGGGTTCGGGCGCGGGCCGGGCCTCGGGTTGCGGGGGGCCGGGGGTGAAGTGGTCGAAGGCGCCCGAATCGTCCCGGTGGCGGGGGCGGACCTCGTTGAGCGGACCGCTGTGCCGGCCGATCTCCCGTTCCGCGGCGGCGAAGGCGTCCCAGCTGTCGCTGGTACGGGTGACGGGCTCCGGCGGTTCGGGCTGCCAGCGGTCGCCGTCGTGGTAGCTGTCGGCGAGGGCGTGGGTGGTCTGTTGCGTGGACCACGCCGGCCAGAAGTCCTCGGTGGTGGGGCGATGTGCGCCCGGGTCGGCGTCGGAGCCGGCCCCCGGTCGCGGCGTGGCGGACTCCCCGGACCAGCCCACTGTCGGGGCGTCACCGGCCCAGCTCAGCGTCGTCATGCCCGTGCTCGCGCCCGCCGCCGGGTGGTCGTCGCCCGGCTGGCCGGCGTCGGCGTCGTGCGCTGCGCGCTGGGCGGGGATCGGTGCGGCACCGGTCCCCAGCTCCTGGCTGATCGAGGACTCAGGCGTGTCCATGCTGTCGCGGGTTTCCTCTCCCGGGTCGTGGTGGCGCCTGTCGGTGCCGGCATCCACCAGGTGCTGCGGTGACTCGCCCGAGGTCGCGCTCTGGGCACCCGTGGTGTCACCGACCGTCAACGGCCACCGAGCCACGGTGACGAGTGCCGAGCCGAGCGCGCCCGCGGCAACCGAGATCACCGCCGCCCAGTATGGCGCGACCTGATAGCCGTCCGCCGCACGACCGGGCCCCGCGAGGAGGTACGCGAGTGCGAGCATGGCGGGTCCGACGACGCCCGCGGCGGCGACCTGACGCGTGGGCAGCCCGCGCCAACGGCCCAGCGCCCCGGTCGCCGCGCCCGCGAGCAGGGCGAGTACCGGCATCGTGGCGACCGCGAGACCCTGCCTCGTACCGCCGAACCAGGGCGAATCCGGCACGCCGAGGCGTACCGAGGGGAGGGGGTCGTCCGGCCCGAGCGAGGGGAGGACGGAGAAGAGGGCCAGGAACCAGACGCCGCCGGCGAGCCCGAGGGCGTTCCAGCCCGCCGGGCGCAGCCGGAGCGCGGTGAGGGCGGCGAGCAGCCCGACCACCGCCCCGAGCGCGGCGCAGAGGCCGACGGCCCGCACCGGGCTGGCCCCGGCGAGCTGGGCGCCGAGCGCGGGCTGCATGCTCAGCGGCGCGACGATGGCGGCCCCGAGCGCGGCGGCGGCGGCGAGCGCGAGCTGGGCCGCGACCGTACGGGGGAACCGCCGCCGGCGGGCCAGCCGCTCCGTGACCACCGCCGCGACCACCACGGCGACCATCGCGAACCAGCTCACCCAGGAGAGCTGGGCGTACCACTGGTTCACCGTGCCGCCGTCGAAGCTGCGCGCGATCCGTGCGACACCCAGGCCGTACGCGAGGCCGAGCTGACCGGCACCGGCCAGCACACCCGCGACGACCGCCGCGAGCAGCACCCTGCTCCAGGTCCGATAGGTCACGCCGGGCACGTTACGGCGCGCCCGGTTCGCCCGCCACCCACGTTCCCGGCGGGCGAGGTTCGGCGGAACGGTGTTACTTGGCCGCCGGCGTCGCCTCCGCGCCCGTCGTCGCCGGTAGATGCTCGTTGGTCAGCAGCAGCTCGTGCAGCTCGGCCGAGCAGGCGGCGACCTCTTCCAGGTGCGCGTTGTGCCCGAAGGTGCGCGGTCGCGGGATGCCGACCTCCACCAGCTTGCGGATCCGCCCGGGACGGGCGCTCAGTACGGCGACCCGGTCGGCCAGCAGGACGGCCTCCTGGATCGAGTGCGTCACGAAGAGGATCGTGGTGCCCAGCTGGAGGTGGATGCGCTGCAACTCGACGGCGAGTTCCTCGCGGGTGAGCGCGTCCAGGGCCGAGAACGGCTCGTCCATCAGCAGGACCTTGGGGTTCTGGATCAGCGCCCGGCAGAGCGAGACGCGCTGCTGCATGCCGCCGGAGAGTTCGTGCGGCAGCCGCTTCTCGAAGCCGGTCAGGCCGACGATCTCCAGCAGCTCCTGCGCCCGCGCCCGGTGCTGGGCCCGCTTCCAGCCGAAGATCTCCACCGGCAGCAGCACGTTGTCCAGCACCGAGCGCCAGGGCAGCAGCGCCGGGCGCTGGAACATCATGGCGATGTCCCGGCGGGGCTTCTTCACCTGTTCGCCGCCGACCGACACGGTGCCGGAGGTGGGCGGGATCAGGCCCGCGACCAGGCGCAGCAGCGTCGACTTGCCGCAGCCCGAACGCCCGATGATGGCCACGAACTCCTGGTCGCTCACGGTGAGGTCGATGTTGCGCAGCGCCTCGACCTGCCCGGCGCGGCCACCGAATGTTCGCGACAGGCCGCTGATCTCGATCATTCCGCTCTTGGCGGCTCCGGTCTGGCTCATTCCGGCTCTCCTAGCTGAAACGCGGGTCGGGCGCGGTGCCCGTGAAGTCTCGAAGATGTCGCGCCCCTGCTGCCCGTTCCCCGGTGCGCGGGCGCGCTCGCCGCCCCGGGGAGTCGTGGCGGCCGACCGTACGCCGGCCACCACGTCGCCGGTCTCCGGCGGCCGTACGACCGCCGGAGACCCGCCGTCACTACGCGGAGATCGCCTTGGCCCACGGCAGCAGCAGCCGCTCGATTCCCACGACGATGTAGTACAGCCCGACGCTCAGGATCGCCAGCAGCACGATCGCGGCGAACGCCAGCGCGGTGTCGGCCGAGGCCGTCGAGAGGGCGATGACCGCGCCGAGCCCGTGGTCGGGGTTGTAGACCTCGGCCACGACCGCGCCGATCGGCGCCATCGAGATCGCCACCTTGAGGCCGACGAAGATCTGCGGCAGCGCCCACGGGAGGCGCACCTTGAGGTAGGTCTGCGCCCACGAGGCGGAGAGCGACCGGGCCAGTTCCCCGAGGTCGGCCGGGGTGGAGGCGAGGCCGGACATCGCCGCGACCACGAGCGGGAAGAAGCAGATCAGCGCCGCGAGGAAGATCTTCGGCTGCGGGCCGAAACCCAGCCAGAGGACCAGCAGCGGCGCGATGGCCACCTTCGGGATCGAGTTGAGCGTGATGAGCAGCGGCAGCGTGGCCCGCTCGATGGTGGGGGACGCGGCCAGCAGGATGGCGAGCAGCAGGGCCGTCACCACCGCGATGCCGTACCCGGACGCGGTCTCCGTCAGCGTCCGTCCCGCCTCCTGCAACAGGTACTCGGGCTGCTCGAAGAAGCGCTGCACGATCTCCGGCGGCGACGGCAGGAAGAACGACCGGACGTTGAAGACGACGACGGAACCCCACCAGATGCCGATGGCGACGACGGCGCCGACGATCGGCGGGCCCACTTTCGCCAGTCGGGACCGGGGGGCCTTTGTGCCTGTGTCGCTCATCGTCCGTCCTTCGCGCGCCGGCCGACCGTCGAGTAGGTCAGGTTGCTCCTGAGCACCAGCCGGGGGTCGGCGACCAGGCGGTGCAGGGCGTCCAGCTGCTCCGGTGTGAACCCGTGGGCGAACAGCTGGTCCCGGAGCTGGGCGATGTTGGCGCCGGCGATCAGGGTACCGGGGCTGCCGCCGGGCCAAGATCGGGCCGAGATGACGGTGTCCACGTCGACCAGTCCGGCGTCGAGCATGGCCCCGTGCACCCGGGCGGCCCAGCCGGGATCGTTCCCCTGGGCCGGCAGGATCCGTTCCACCATGGTGGTCTGGAACGCGTCGAACAACGCGGCCGACTCGGCGTCGGGCGCGGCGAGGACCAGCTTGTTCACCGAGGTCAGCCAGTCCTCGATGACCAGTGCGCCGCCGGGGGCCAGGGAGTCGGCGAGCCCGCGCAGGACCTCCTCGCGCCGCGGTACGTGCAGCAGCACCAGCCGGGCGTGGATGAGATCCCACGGCCCCTCGGGCAACGGGTCCCGTTCGAGGTCGTGCGTCAGGACGGTGTAGCCGGGGTGGGGCGGGATGTGCCTGGTGTTGAGGTCGGTCGCGACGACCCGCCCGGTCGGTCCGACCCGTTCGGCCAGCCAGCGGGCGACGCTGCCACCGCCGGCGCCGAGCTCCAGGCAGCGGTACCCGGTGAGGTCGCCCAGGCCGGCAAGCCGCTCGAAGGTGGTCGGGTCGAGCATGGCCGAGAGGTAGTTGTGGCGGTCGACCGCCTCCGGGTCGTCGTTGTCGAAGGAGTACGACGGCAGATCCGGGTGCGGGGTCTCCGCGGGGGTGAACACGGTCACGCTGAACTCCTGTGGGGCAGGGGCCGAAAGGGCCGCGGCGGGCGATCCGCCACGGCCCTTCCTGGAGGTCGAACGGGAGGTCAGGCCTTCGGGGTCAGGTCGAAGTTGACCACCTGGTCCGGGGTCAGGTTCTCCCCCTTGAAGAGCCCCGAGCCCTGCAGGATGGCGAGGGCCTTGGCCACCCGCTGCTGGTCCATCGAGCCGATCGGCGCGTTGTTGGCCGGCCGCACGTACGGGCTCATCGCGTCGATCTCGCCCTTCGCGGCGGCCGGGTTGGAGCTCGGCTGCGCCTTGTGCAGGATGTCGACCGCCTCGTCCGGGTGCTCGATGGTGTACTGCAGGCCCTTCATGAGGGCGTCCCGCATCCGCTTGACCTGGTCCGGGTTCTCCTTGATCGTCTTGGTGCTCGCGACGATGCCGTTACCGAACAGGTCGCTCAGGTAGTTGTTGTACGGCAGCACGATGGTCTTGCCGGCGGCCTTCTCGATGCCGGTACGGCTGATGAGGAAGGTGCTGACCGCGTCGGCGCGGCCGGCGGCCAGGGTGGCCGGGATGTCCGTCGTCTGCACGTTGACCCAGGTCACGCTCTTCGGGTCGATGCCGACGAGCTGGGCGTAGGCCGGGAAGAGCAGCTGGTTCACCGAGTTCGCCGCGGCGCCGATCTTCTTGCCGGCGAGGTCCCGGGGCGAGGTGATGTTGCCGCCGTCCTTCACGAAGATGGCCACCAGCGACTGCTGGTGCACCGCCGCGACGGTGCGGAAGGCGTCCTTGTACTCCGGGGTGGTGGCCTGGAGGATCCAGGCACCGATCATGTCGAGGTTGGAGTACTGGGCCGAGCCGCCGGCCACCAGCTTGACGTTCTCGCCGGTCGCCTTGCCGAGCTGGATGTCGACGTCGAGGCCGGCCTCCTTGAAGTAGCCCTTCTCCTTCGCCACCCACGCGAAGGCGTCCCGGCCGGCGTTGCCGAAGGTGGTCAGGTAGGTGACCTTCTCCAGGGCCTTGCCGTTGGCGTCCGAGCCGCTCTTGTCATCGGAGCTGCTACAGGCACTCGCGCCTAACAGGACAGTGGCCAGCAGGCCAGCCGCGAGCACACGGGCGCGCCCGATCATGTATTTCTCCCTCTGCGAAGCCATAAGGCGGTTAGTGCCGAGAGCCGCGCCAACGTCGCTTGTGGAGAGAGATGCGAAGTCGGCTGAGTCGTGCTACGGCGCCCGGCCGGGGTCCGCAGGTGATGGTAAACCGATCTCGTCTGCCTTGGTACCTTTCCGAACGTGAAGTTCCGGCGTCGGCACGTTGCGTGGGGACGTGCACGTACGGCCCATCTGTCCGGTCAGGCAAACCGCCCTGACGGCGGACCATATCGGACGATCGGCCGGGCCGGACGGCAGGCTCGGAACGGGCTCGAAACGGGCTGGGAAACGTTGCGTGACCCGTGACCAGCGTGAGCAGCGGAGAAAGAGGCAACGTGTACGACGGGAAAGACGTGCTGGCCCGGGGGGCGCGGATTCGCCGCCTCGGTAGAGACTTTCGCTGGCCGGAAGGCCGGCGCGTGGCGGTGGTATTCAACATCGCGTTCGAGGCGTGGTCGGATGGGCGGGCCCCCGGTATCGGGCCGATGGGAAACGCGCTGCCGGCCGGGACCTTCGACAGCAACGCCTTGTCGTGGGGCCATTACGGCGCGGCACGAGGCATTGACCGTTTGCTACGGGTGCTGGATCGAACAAATGTGCGATCCAGTGTGATGGTCAGCGGCGTTATCGCCGAGAGAAGTCCCGACGTGGTTAAGGCGATTGCCGAGGCGGGACACGAAATCGTGGCGCACGGGTACGGACAGGAGATCGTGCCGGCCGGACTCGAACCGGAGGCGGACCGGGAGAACATCGCCCGTACGACCGAGCTGCTCACCGCGGCCACCGGCGTGCGCCCGACGGGCTGGATCAGCCCGCGCGGCACCCCCGGCCCCGACACCGCCCGCTTCCTACTGGCGGCGGGGTACGACTGGCAGGGCGACGTCTTCGACGACGACCGCCCGTACCTGCAGGTCTTCGAGGACGGGGACCTGGTCGGTATCCCGCTGACGATGGAGGTCAACGACCTGCCGCACGCGATGCGGTACGGCCGCTCGCCCCGGCAGTTCGTGGAGATCTTCGACGACCTCCTGGCCGCGGCGCTCGCCGACGAGGAGGAGGCCGTGATGATCGATGTCACGGCGCACGCGCACTGCTACGGCAGGCCGGCGGGCGCGTGGGCGTACGAGACGATCGCCCGCGAGACGCGCGGGCGCGACGACGTCTGGCTCGCCACCCGGGCGGAACTGGCCGGGTACGTCCGGACCAGCCTGGACGGCGGTGCGGCGGCATGAGGATCGTGGGATTCGAGGTCGACGGCGTGCGGCGCCTCGGCGTGGTCCGCGGCGACGAGGTGGTCGACCTGCGGGAGGCCGACCCGTCGGCCCCGGACGACCTGACGGAGTGGCTGGTCCGTACCGGCGGCGACCTGACCGCGCTCGCCGAACTGGTCGCCGCGGCGCCGGCCCGGGCGGTACGGCCGCTCGACGGGCTGACCTACGCGCTGCCGGGGGCGGCCCCGCGTCGGATCGTCTGCCTCGGGCTCAACTACCTGGAGCACGTGCAGGAGGGGCCGATGCGGGACAACGTGCCGAAATTCCCCACCATCTTCCTGCGCCACGTCGGCTCCCTGGTGGCGCACGAGCGCCCCATCGTCCGGCCCGTCGTCTCGGAGACGCTGGACTACGAGGCGGAGCTGGCGGTCGTCATCGGGCGGCGTACCCGGCACGTCGACGTGGCCGAGGCGCTGGACCACGTCGCCGGGTACGCGTGCTTCAACGACGGCACCGTACGGGAGTACCAGCGGCGCACCAGCCAGTGGGACATCGGGAAGAACTTCGACGGTACGGGCGGCTTCGGCCCCTGGCTGGTGACGGCGGACGAACTGCCCCGCGGGGCCCGGGGGCTGCGGATCTCCAGCCGCCTCAACGGCGAGGTGATGCAGTCCGACAACACCGAGAACATGATGTTCCCGGTCGCCGAGACCATCGCCGACGTGTCGCGGGCGATGACGCTGGAACCGGGTGACGTGCTGGTGACCGGTACCCCGTCCGGCGTCGGCCACGCCCGCCGGCCCCCGGTCTGGATGCGCGCGGGCGACGTCTGCGAGATCGAGATCGAGGGGATCGGCATCCTGCGCAACCCGATCGAGGACGAGCAACTCCCCGCCTGACCTGCACCCGAGAACGGCGGCCAGACGAACGTCGAGGGGGGGGGGGGGGGGGGGGGGGGGCGGCCCGGGGGGGGGGGGGCGGGGGCCGGGGGGGGGGGCCCGTGGTGTGGAGCTTTCAGGGTGGCGCCGGCA
>NZ_JBFAPK010000051.1:0-61997 GCF_040676675.1 Micromonospora sp. NPDC049559
GAGGATGGCCGCCGCGACCGCCTCGGTGGCGCCCGCGGTGATCAGTACCTCGCCGTCGGGGTCGTATGCCAGACCCCAGAAGCGGCCCCGCGAAGCCCGTCAGGCTTGATGTCTTCGCGGGGCACGGCGGGCCCGACCCTTCGCGGGGTGCGGTCCGCCCGGACGCCGAGGTCCCGTTCCCGCCGGGTTGCGGTCCGCCGCTCGGGCGGGAGGTCGGCTCAGGGGTGCCCGCCGTGGGAACGCGCGATTGGCTGCGGCTCGGGCGACGATGCCGCGGGACCGCTAGGAGGGTGTTTGCGGAGGCTCGCGACGGGCGAGCCTCCGCAAACACCCTCTACGTAATTGGGGGTGGGCACTGGGTAATTGTTCGAGCGTGCGGGGAATTCGCGGCGCGTGGCGACGGTCCGCCGATCGAGGTGGTACGGGATGGGCGGGCGGATGGTTCAACGGATTTCTGTGAAATGGTCCACCGTCAATTCTTAATCCGGCGGGGGCCGGGGGCCGTACTACCGCGTGACTTGCCAACTCTAGGAGGGCACGTGGCACCGATGAAGCGATCCGTCATCCTGGCCGGCGCGATGGCCGGCGCATTGGCCGCCCTCACGGCCTGCGCCCCCGCCGGATACAACGCCGACGCCGCGGGCGACACCCAACCGGTGGCCAACGAGGCAGCCGCCGCGGCCGAGCCCACCCCCAGCGCCAGCCCCTCGGCCGAGGCGCCGCCGGCCAAGGAGGTCGACCTCACCGAGCAGCTCATCGGCAAGAAGATCGCCAAGATGGGGCAGGTCGTGACCGACGAGAAGGGCTGGGTGCTGTACCGGTTCGACAAGGACAGCGCCAACCCGCCGACCTCGAACTGCGCCGGCGACTGCGCCCGGGTCTGGCCCCCGGCGCTGACCGACGGGCAGCCGAAGCTGCAGGGCATCTCCGAGGAGAAGGTCGGCACGGTCGACCGCGCGGACGGGACGAAGCAGCTCACCCTGGGCGGCTGGCCGCTGTACCGGTACATCGGGGACCCGAAGCCGGGCGCCTGGAAGGGCCAGGGCGTCGGCGGTACCTGGTTCGTGGTCGCGCCGGACGGCAAGAAGAACCTCACCTGCCTGCCGAAGGGAACCCCCACCCCGGTACCCCCGCCGGCCGCGGACGGCGACGGCGGCTCGGCCCAGAACAGCGGCGGCAGCAGCTACTCGTACTGATCGGGTCGGCGGCGACGACCCGGGCGGCGGCAGCGGCCGGCGCGACGTCACGGTGGCCGGCCGTAGCCCCCGCGCGAGGGGTGACGGCCGGCGCGCCGCGTCGGCGCCCAGGTCGCCGAGGAGCCGGGCCGGGCGTACGCCGGCGCGGAGCGGGCCGCTTTCCTCCGGGGTTTCCCGCCCTCGGGGGTTTCCCGGGCCGGCGCGAACCGGCGGCATCGGCCGAACGGACGATCCCCGGGGATCACCGCCGCCAACATAAGTCTTTTTTAAGTGTGGCGTAAGAAAGTCCTATGTCTCGCCGGACGCATTGACGGTGTGCCAATGCGCTCCATACGGTTTCGTCGAGTTTTGATCCGGCGAGTTCCGGTCCATTGTTTTGGAGGGTGGCACCTATGGTGACGGCAGCGCCGCGCCCGTACCGGCAACGCCTGACCGCGATTCTGGTCACCGGTACGGCCGCTTTGCTTCTCGGCGCGTTGTCGGTGCCGGCGCCGGCCGGGGCGAGCCCGAACGCGGGCGGCCCGCTGGACCAGGTGGCGGCGGCGGACGGGGTGCCGGCGCGGCTGCCCGCGGCGCTGCGGACCACGGCGCCGGGGAGCAACGGGGTGCCGAACCCGATCGAGGAGTTGCCCAGGTCCCCGTCGGCGGGCGGGCCGCTCGGCGCGGCCGACCGGGACCTCGTGGTGAAGGTCCGGCTCGCCGGTCTCTGGGAGATGCCGGCCAGCAAGATGGCCACCGAGAAGGGCAGCTCGCCGCGGGTACGCGAGATCGGCGTCGAGATCGGCAAGCAGCACGCCCGGCTCGACGAGTTGGCCCGCGCCGCCGCGGCGAAGCTCAACATCCCGCTGCCCGACGAGCCGACCGCCGAACAGCAGGGCTGGCTGGGCGAGATGCGGCGGGCCTCCGGCGCGGACTTCGACCGGGTCTACGTCGACCGGCTCCGGGCCGCGCACGGCAAGATCTTCCCGGCCATCGCCACCGTCCGCTCCGGCACCCGCAACGACATCGTCCGGGAGCTGGCCGCACAGGCCAACGCCTTCGTCCTGACCCACCTGACCCTGCTGGAGAGCACCGGGCTCGTCGCGTACGACGCGCTGCCGCAGCCGCCGCCCCCCGCCCCCGCCGCCGCGGCGGCCGCGGCCGTCGGCGGCGGATCCCTCTTCGACCCGCGGGCCAACGCCGGCGGTGTGGACCCGACCGTCGTCTGGATCGTGCTCGCCGCCGCGTTGATCGCCGGCGCGTACAGCACGGTCCGCCTGATCCGAGCCCGCTGACCCCCATCCCTCAAGGAACGAGGTACCACCAGGTGAACACTCGCCAGCGGTACGCCCGGCGGCGCCAGCTGTCGGCGACCGGTAAGCCGACCCGCAACAGGCGTCTCATCGCCGTCCTGGCCACGCTCGGCGTCTTCGGCGCCCTCGTCGCCGTGACCCAGGTGTCCTCCGCCGGCACGTGGGGCCGGCGACCGCCCCGGGGCAGTGCCGCGTGCCCGCCGGCCACGACCGCGCCGGCGACGAGCGCACCGGCGGGCACCCCGGCCGCGGGCGGTTCGGCGACGCCCGGTCCGGCCAACGGCGCGAACCCGTCCGGCTCCCCGTACCGGGACCACGGCGCGATGCAGCACCCGGGCGACGGCCAGCAGCCGGGCAACCTCGACGCGCAGTCGCGCCGGGGCCGGGGCAACTGCACGCCGAGCAGCGGCGGCAACAACGGTGGCAACAACGGGGCGACCCCGCCGGCCGGCGGCAACGGCGGGCTGGAGATCCTCGGCAACAGCTGCGCGAACAGCCGGCTCCAGGCGCACGACGGCTTCCAGCTCGGCGAGCGCTGCGTCGGTACGGCCTTCGGCGAGGTCGCCTCGGCCGAGGACAACCCGACGCTGCTGATCACCGACGCGCCCCGCCGGGTCCGCGCCAACCAGCCGTTCACCATCAAGGTCAGCACGCGCAACCTGGTCCGGGACCGGTTCCTCGCCGCGGCGCAGGGCGGCTACTACAAGGAGAGCGGCTTCCTCAACGACCAGGGGCTGACCCGGGGCCACTTCCACACGGCCTGCCGGATGCTGGCCAGCCAGCGCTCCGCGCCCGCGCCGGATCCGGTACCGGCCTTCTTCGTGGCGACCGAGGACGGCAAGGGCGGCGCCCAGCCGGACGAGGTGACGGTGACGATCCCGGGCCTGCCGACGGCGGGCGAGGCGCAGTGCGCCTCCTGGGCCGGCGACGGCTCGCACCGGGTCCCGATGATGCAGCGCGCGAACCAGATCCCGGCCTTCGACGTCATCCGGATCACGGTCACCCGCTGACCGGTGCCGGGGCGGTCCAGGCCCGCCCCGGCACCGGCTCCCTACCCGGAGCGGGCCCGGGAGGCGTCGTACCCGTCCCATCCGCGGGTCGCGACGCCAGGTCCCCCAACCCCTCACCCACAGGTCCGCTCCGGTCCGGGCGGCGTCGGGACGCGCACGGTCGTCCCGGCGCCGCCCTTTCCGTGTACGCCCCGTCCGCGCCGGTCGCCGCTCTCCTGGTGTACGCCCCGTCCGTGCCGGTCGCCGCTCTCCTGGTGTACGCCCCGTCCGTGCCGGTCGCTCGCGGCCGGCGCCCCCGGGGCGGGTCCACCGCTCGCGGCGGGCACCACGAGCCGGCGGCGGGCGCGGCATGGCAGAGTGTCCGGGTGACCGAGACCCGGCCGGAGCTGACCCGGCGGCTGCGCCCGCCGGCGGGCTACCGGTTCTCGGAGTCGGTGGGGCAGCTCGCGATGGGCCGGCACGACCCGTGCGCCCGCCTCGTGGACGGCGCCTTCTGGTGGTCGACGCGCACCCCGGCGGGCGCCGCCACGCTCTCGCTGCGGCCCGACGGCGGAGAGCTGCTGGCCGCCGGCTACGGTCCGGGCGCGGCCTGGGTGGTCGAGCGGGCCGACGCGGTCGCCGGGCTGCGCGACGACCTCACCGGCTTCGCCGAACTCGCCGCCGCCCATCCCGTGGTGGAGCGGCTGGCGCGGGAGCTGCGCGGGCTGCGGTTGCCCGCCACCGGACAGGTCTTCCCCCGGCTGCTGCGGGCGATCCTGGAGCAGAAGGTCACCGGCAAGGAGGCGTACCGGGCGTACGCGGCCACGGTCCGCAGGTTCGGTACGCCGGCGCCCGGACCGGTGCCGCTCTGGACCCCGCCCGAGCCGGCCGCCGTCGCCGCGGCCCCGTACTGGGTGTTCCACCCGTTCGGGGTGGAACAGCGGCGGGCCGAGACGCTGCGGCGGGCCGCCGCCGTCGCCGACCGGCTGGAGCGCTGCGCCGACCCGGCCGAGGCGACCCGACGGCTGACGTCCATCCCGGGGATCGGGCCGTGGACCGCCGCCGAGGTGGTACGCGTCGCGTTCGGCGACCCGGACGCGGTCAGCGTCGGCGACTACCACATCCCGAACATGGTGAGCTGGGCGCTGGCCGGTGAGGCGCGGGGCGACGACGCCCGGATGCTGGCGCTGCTGGCGCCGTTCCGGGGGCACCGCGGGCGGGTCTGCGCGCTGCTGACCGCCGGCGGCTGGCAGGCGCCCCGGTTCGGCCCCCGGATGCCGATCCGCTCCTTCGCCCGCTTCTGAGGTCCCTTTGCGGGCGACCGCACGCCGATGCCACGAGCAGCCACCTGCCGGGCGACGCCCCCACCCTGCGCCCGTCGTGGTGGCTTGGTCAACGGCTTGGCGATGTCGCCCGACTCGTCCGGTGCGCGGGTGCGGATCATGTCCTCCGCCGGACGGAGATCATGCCCAAGATCCCTCCATCACCAACCGCGACACGCCTTCAGGCCGGCTCGACGACCGCCCCCAACATGCGGGTTATCCGGACGGTCAGCAGGTCGGGGTCGGCGTCGCGCAGGGCCGGGGTACCGATGATCCGGCGCATCAGCCAGGTGCCGGCCAGTAGCGCCAGGCCAAGTTCGGCCCGTTCCTGGGCGTGCCGGCCGTCGAGTGCGGCGGTGAACCGCGCGCCCACGTGCTTCGCGATGCCCTCTCTTATGATCTCCGCAGCTCGCGGGTTGGCCGCGGACTTGAGCATCAGCTCGAACGGCCCCAGATGATCGGCGTCCGGTGCGGTGCCGGCCACCAGGGCGCGGGCCGTCTCCGCCGCGAGATCGGCCGGGCCGCGCGGAACCATCGTGGGCCGGGCGAATGAGACGTCGACGACCTCGGTGAAAAGCCCTTCCTTGGAACCGAAGTAGCGATTGACCAGCATCGCCGTCACCCCGGCGGCCTCAGCGATCTCGCGCACGCCCACACCGTCGTAGCCGTGCCGGGTGAACGCGTTGATCGCCGAGGCCAGGATGGCCTGCCGGGTCGCCGCGGCATTTCGCGGTCGCGCCGCGCTGTCCGTCATGGCTACATAGTCTACCGGTGTAAACTTACGGTGGGTAGTCTACGACTGTAGACAAAATCTCCACCTCAGGAGTTCTCATGGATCTTCAGCTCACTGGCCGTCGCGCACTGATCACCGGATCGACATCCGGACTCGGGGAGGCCATCGCCCGGCTGCTCGCCCGGGAGGGCGCCGAGGTCGTCATCCACGGCCGCGGCGCCGAACGGGCGCAGGTCGTCGCCGACTCGATCGCCACCGAGGGTGGGAAAGCCTCGATCGCCGTCGGCGACCTCGCCACCGACGCCGGCGCGGACCAGGTGGCCGAGAGCGCGCTGAGCGGCGGCGACATCGACATCCTGGTCAACAACGCGGGCGCCTACCAGCACCTGAACTGGGCCGACGCCACCCCGGACATCTGGGTGGACACCTACAACATCAACGTCGTGTCCGGCGTACGGATGATCCAGCGCATGGTTCCCGCCATGCGCGAGCGCGACTACGGCCGGGTCGTCACCATCGGCGGCGGCCTCGGCATACAGCCGTTCAACAACCATCCGCACTACAACGCCTCGCTCGCCGCCCGGCACAATCTGGCCGTGTCGCTCGCCCGGGACCTGGCCGGCACCCGGGTCACCTCCAACGTCGTGTCCCCCGGCGCGATCCTCGTCCCGGCCGTGCAGGACTTCCTGGTCAAGCTGTCACCCGAACGCGGTTGGGGAGAGACCTGGGAAGAGATCGAGTTCAACTCGGTTCGCGAGATCGTGCCCAACGACCGCGTGCGCTACGGCAGACCCGAGGAGATCGCGGGAGCGGTCGCCTACCTCTGCGGCCCCTCCGCCGAATACATCAGCGGTGCGACGATCCGCGTCGACGGCGGAACCGTTCGCAGCGCCTTCTGAGGCGGAACCTCCCGGGGCCGGAGACTCAGACGACCTCGCGGAGGTCGGCCAGGGTCAGCGGGGTGCGGTCGCGCAGCAGCCGCTCCAGCGCCTCGACGCTGCCGACCTCGCCGAGCACGTCCTTGCCGCCGCCCACCTCGGGCCGGTACAGCCGGACCAGCCGGTAGCGGTACCGCCCCTGGATCAGCTCGATGGTCACCCGCCAGCGGCCGCAGCAGTCGCACACCCAACCCCGCACCCCGCGAAACTAGCTCTGAGCTGCGAAAACGCGGAGTGCGGACCGGTCACCGGCGAGGCTGGTGGGACGGGTGGGACGAGGCGGCGCGGTGATCTGCGACACTCCGGCGGCGCGGGCCGGCACCGCGGCGGCACCGGCCGGGACCGACGCGCCGACGGTTACCCCCACCGGCGGCAACCGGTCTGGTTGACTGGGCGGGTGCGACTGCCGATCAGCCCACCGGTCGAGCCGATGCTGGCCAAGAGCGTGCCGGAACTTCCGGTCGCCGAGGGCATGACCTACGAGCCCAAGTGGGACGGCTTCCGCTGCCTGGTGTTCCGCGACGGCGACGAGGTCGAGCTGGCCAGCCGGGGCGGCAAGACGCTGACCCGGTACTTCCCGGAGGTGGTCGAGCAGGTCCGCCGGCAGCTGCCCGAGCGCTGCGTGGTCGACGCCGAGGTCATCGTGGTCCGGCGCGACGGGCCGGGCGGCGCCGCGCGGCTCGACTTCGAGCTGCTGAGCCAGCGCATCCACCCGGCCGCCTCGCGGGTGAAGAAGCTGGCCGCCGAGACCCCCGCCGACCTGGTCGCCTTCGACCTGCTCGCGCTGGGCGACGAGGCGCTGCTGGAGAGCCCGTACGCGGCCCGACGGGCCCGGCTGACCGAGGCGCTGGCCGGGGTCACCCCGCCGGTGCACGTCACCCAGGTCACCACCGACGTGCCGACGGCCCGACGCTGGTTCGACCTGTTCGAGGGCGCCGGGCTGGACGGGCTGGTGGCGAAGGCGGCCGACCTGCCGTACGCCCCGGGCAAGCGGCTGATGTTCAAGGTCAAGCACGCCCGCACCGCCGACGTGGTGGTGGCCGGCTTCCGCTGGCACAAGTCCGGTCCGGTGGTCGGTTCGCTGCTGCTCGGCCTCTACAACGGCGACGGGATGCTGCACCACGTCGGCGTGAGCGCCTCGTTCACCGCGGCCCGCCGGGCCGAGCTGCTGGAGGAGCTGGAGCCGTACCGGCACGACCTGGTCGGGCATCCCTGGCTGGCCGACGCTGCCGGCGACGGGCAGCGCGTACCGGGCGGTCTCAGCCGCTGGTCCGCCGGGAAGAACCTGGACTGGGAGCCGCTGCGCCCCGAACTGGTGGCCGAGGTCGGCTACGACGCGATGGAGGGCGACCGGTTCCGGCACACCGCGCAGTTCGTCCGCTGGCGGCCGGACCGGCAGCCGAACTCCTGCGACTACGAACAGCTCGAACGACCGGTCCGCTTCGACGTGGAGCAGGTGCTCCGGGGCGACCCGGGCAAGCCGGCCTGACGGTACGGCCGCCGGGTAGGTCCGGCGGCGCCGCCGGACGTACCCGGAAAGAAAATCATGGAGGAAGCTGGTGCCCCGCATTACCCGCCTGCCGCTGGTCGGGCTCGTCGCCGCCACGCTGCTCGCGGCCGGCTGCACCCCGCCGGTCTTCGCCCCGCGCACCGAGCGCGGCGCGGCGCCGGTCCCGGCCGGCTCGGCCGCCGCGTGGAAGCCGTGCCCCGAGACCGCCCGGCAGGTGGCCCGGCGCACGGCCCCCAGCATGACGTACGAGTGCGCCACCGTCTCGGTGCCCCGGGACTGGCTCGCGGCGGGCAGCCCGGGCACCGGCGCGAGCCCGAGCCCGAGCGGCACGTTCGAGATCGCCCTGCTGCGGGCCCGCTCGACCAAGCAGCGTGACCGGATCGGCTCGCTGCTGGTCAACCCCGGCGGGCCGGGCGCCTCGGGCATCGACACGGCGGTCTACCTCTCCTTCGGTCCCGCCTTCGGCGGCCTCCCCGACGAGATCACCCGGCGCTTCGACATCGTCGGGTTCGACCCGCGCGGCGTCGACCGGTCCAGCCCGGTCAAGTGCATCTCCGACGCGGACCTGGACGCCAACTTCGGCTACGACCCGGACCCGCGCGGCCAGTCGTCGTTCGACGGGCTGGTGGCGCTGAACAAGCGGATCGGTTCCGGCTGCGCCGGCAGGTACGGCGACCAGTTGCGCCTCTACTCCACCGAGCAGGCGGCCCGGGACATGGACGCGGTACGGGCCGCCGTGGGCGACGAGAAGACCACCTACCTCGGCTACTCCTACGGCACCCTGCTCGGCGCCACGTACGCCCAGTTCTTCCCGCGCAACGTGCGGGCGCTCGTGCTGGACGGGGCGGTCGACCCGCGGCAGGACGCGGTCGCCGGTTCGGAGAGCCAGGCCAAGGGCTTCGAGCGGGCCTTCGACAACTTCGCGGGCTGGTGCGCGCGGACCGCCGCCAAGTGCCCCATCGCCCCCGACGCCCGGGCCGCCGTGACCGAGGCGATCGACAAGGCCCGTACCGATCCGGCGAAGGGCAACGACGGCCGGGCGGCCACCCCCGGCTGGGTGCTCTACTCCGTGATCTCCGCGCTCTACACCGAGTCGCGCTGGCAGGACCTGGCCACAGCCATCGCCCGGCTGCGCAACGGCGACCCCGACCAGGTCTTCACGCTGGCCGACGAGTACGCCGAGCGCGACCCGAACGGCCACTACTCCAACCTCTTCGACGCGAACCTGGCGGTCAGCTGCGCGGACGAGCCGAGCCGCCCGACCGTGGCGCGGGTCCGCCAACTCCAGTCGCAGTGGCGCGAGAAGTACCCGCTCTTCGGCCCGCCGCTGGCGGTGGGGCTGCTGGGCTGCGCGGAGTGGCCCGCCCAGCGGGACCCGTACCCGACCGGCGCGGCCACCGGCGCCCCGCCCATCGTGGTGGTCGGTACCGTCGGCGACCCCGCCACCCCGTACGAGCAGACGCCGAGGCTGGCCGAGATGCTCGGCGTGGGCCGGGTGCTCACCTGGGAGGGCGAGGGGCACACCGCGTACCCGCAGACCCCGTGCATCACCTCGGCGGTCGACGCGTACCTGGTGGAGCTGACCGTACCCCGGGAGGGGCTGCGCTGCCCGGCCCGCTGAGCGGGCCGGGCGTCGGCGCGGGGCGGCCGGTCAGCGGCGGGTGAGGCGGGCCTCGATCTCCTCGAGGCTCACCCCCCGGGTCTCCGGCACCCGCCGCCAAAAGAAGATCATGGCGAGCACGGTCAGGAACGCGTAGAGCAGGAACGCGCCGGTGCGGGTGGCGGCGCCGGCCAGGCTCAGGAAGGTCGCCGAGACGGCGAAGTTGGCCAACCAGTTCGCGACCGTGACCGTGCTCATCGCCCGGCTGCGGATCCGTTGCGGGAAGATCTCGCTGATCAGCAGCCAGAACATCGGCCCCAGGCCGATGGCGAAGCCGGCGACGAAGAGCAGCAGCGCCGCCAGCGCCAGCCACGGCGCCGAGTCGCGCAGCGCGCCGACGCCGAAGTAGAGCGCGAGCAGCAGCAGCGCGACGCCGAGCCCGGCGGTACCGCCCAGCAGCAGCGGGCGGCGGCCGACCCGGTCCAGCAGCAGGATCGCCAGCACCGTGAAGGCGACGTTGGTCAGCCCCACCGCCAGCGCCTGGGAGACCGCCTGGTCGGTGCCGAGGCCGGCCTGTTCGAGGATGGTCGGCGCGTAGTAGATCACGGTGTTCACGCCGACGAACTGCTGGAAGAGGGCCAGGCCCAGACCGACCAGGAAGACCCGCCGGAGCCGGGGCGCGAACAGGTCCCGGGTGGCGACGCGCCGGCCCGCGCCGGACCGCATCCCGGCCACCTCCCGCTCCACGTCGGCGTCGCCGTAGCCGGCGTCGAGCCGGGTCAGCACGGCCCTGGCCGGCTCGTCGCGGCCGTGCTCGGCCAGCCAACGCGGCGTCTCCGGCAGGGTGAGCATGCCGGCGACCAGGGCCAGCCCGGGCAGGGCGGCGAGCCCGAGCATCCACCGCCAGTTGCCCGGTACGTCCTTCAGGGCGAAGTTCATCAGGTACGCCACCGCGATCCCGACGGTGACGGCGAGCTGGTTGAACGAGGTGAGCCCGCCGCGCGCGGGCGGCGGTACCGACTCCGAGATGTACATCGGCGAGACGAACGAGGCGGCGCCGACCGCGAGCCCGAGCACGAACCGGCACCCGACGAGGGTGGGCAGGTCCGGGGCGAGCCCGCAGCCGAGGGCGCCGACGACGTACACGCCGCCGGCGACGATCAGCGTGCGGCGCCGGCCGAGCCGGTCGGCCAGGTAGCCGCCGACCAGCGCGCCCACGGTGGCGCCGATCAGCAGCACCGAGACCACCGCCTCCTGGGCGAGCGGACCGGCGCCGAAGTCGCGCCGCACGAAGAGCAGCGCGCCGGCGATGACGCCGGTGTCGTAGCCGAAGAGCAGCCCGCCGACGGCGGCGATGGCGGCGACCCGGACCACCACGGGGTTGGCGCGCAGCGTACGGACGAAGCCGCGGGCCGGTACCGCGCCGGCGCCGCCGGTCACGGGAGGTCGCCGGGGCGTGCGTCGCTGCGAGCCACGGGCACCTCCTCCACGCGCGCGCCCGCGCGCGGCGCGCCAGGTGCCCCGCCTACCCGCCTGCGCGCCCCTGACACCCGATCCGGGGGTGGCTTCGGCGCGGCCGGCACCGGTGTGCCACGCTGCCGCGGTGACCGAGATCCTTTTCCGGCCCGCGCGGCGCGCCGACGTACCGGCCGTGGTGGCGCTGCTCGCCGACGACGAACTGGGCGCCGCCCGGGAGGTGGTGAGCGAGGAGGTGGACGCCGCCTACTGGGCCGCGTTCGAGGCCGTCGACGCCGACCCCCGCAACGTCCTGGTCGTCGCCGAACGGGACGGCGATGTGGTCGGCACCATGCAGCTCACCTTCATCCCGTCGCTCACCCGCCGGGGCGGCGAACGCGCCGAGATCGAGGGGGTACGGATCCGCGCCGACCAGCGCGGCGCCGGCCTCGGCCGCTCGATGATCACCTGGGCGGTCGACCAGGCCCGCGCGCGCGGCTGCGCCCTGGTCCAGCTCACCACGGACAAGCGGCGCACCGACGCGCACCGGTTCTACGCGGCGCTGGGCTTCCAGGCCAGCCACGAGGGGATGAAGCTGATCCTGTAGTCCGCGCCCGGGCCGCCGCCCGGCGCCCGGGGGCCCGGCCGCCGGGCGCGAGCCGGCAGCCGGCTCAGTCGACGAGCTGGCCGTCGCGGAGCAGCAGCGCCCGGTCGGCGAGGTCGATCAGGGCGGGGTCGTGCGTCGCCACGAGCGCGGTCATGCCCCGGGCGTGCACCACCGCCCGGAGCAAATCCATGATCGCTCGACCGGTCTCCGAGTCCAGCTGCCCGGTCGGCTCGTCGGCGATGAGCAGGTCCGGCTCGTTCGCCAGCGCCCGGGCGATCGCGACCCGCTGCTGCTGGCCGCCGGAGAGCTCGTACGGCCGCTGTGCCGCCTGGGCACCCAGCCCGACCAGCTCCAGCAGCATGGCCACCCGCTCCTCGCGCCGCGCCGCCGGTACCTTCGCCAGCCGCAGCGGCACCCCGACGTTCTCCGCGGCGGAGAGGATCGGGATCAGCCCGAAGGTCTGGAAGACGAAGCCGATGGTGCCCCGGCGCAGCTCCAGCAGCTCCCGTTCGGCCGCCGCCGCCACGTCCCGGCCGCCCACCAGCACCCGCCCCGACGTCGGCCGGTCCAGGCCGCCGACCAGGTTCAACAGGGTGGTCTTGCCGGCGCCCGAGCGGCCCCGTACCGCCACCAGCTCGCCCCGGCGGGCGGTGAAGGAGACGCCCCGCACCGCGTGCACCGCCCGTTCCCCGCTGCCGAAGGTACGGCTGATCTCCTCGACCACGACCATCTCGTCGGTGAGCTGCTTCCCACCGGCCACGGACGACTGCTCACTGGGCATCGGGAACCTCCTGGCCCGGACGGACTTCCACGTGGTCGGGCTCCAGGTTGAGCCGGACCCGGTCGCGCAGCGACAGCGCGTCGACGAAGGCGGCCGGCAGTTGCAGCCGGCCGGTCCGGTCGAGCACCGCGTACTCCTCGCTGACCAGCTCCGTACCGCCGTCGGCGGTGGCGCGCGCGGTACGGCGTACCTCGGAGGCGGTCCGGCCGTCGCGGATCGCGACGGTGCGGCGGACCTGGTCGGCGACGGCGTGGTCGTGGGTGACCACGACGACCGTGACGCCGAGTTCGGCGTTGATCGTCCGCAGCGCGCCGAAGACGTCCGCGCCGGTCGCCTCGTCCAGTTCGCCGGTCGGCTCGTCGGCGAAGAGCACCTCGGGGTCGTTGGCCACCGCCACCGCCACCGCGCAGCGCTGCTGCTCGCCACCGCTCAGCTGCCCGGGGCGACGGTCGGCGCAGTGGCTCACCCCGACCAGGTCCAGCAGCTCCCGGGCCCGGTCCCGGCCCGCGCGGCCCGGCCGGCGGCCGGCCATCCGCATCGGCAGCTCGACGTTCTCCAGCGCGGTCAGGTACGGCAGCAGGTTGCGGCCGGTCTGCTGCCAGACGAAGCCGGCGATCCGGCGCCGGTAGCGCAGCCGGCTGCGGGTCGAGAGGCTGAGCAGGTCCTGGCCGGCGACGCGGGCGACGCCCGCGGTCGGGGTGTCCAGCCCGGAGAGGATGTTGAGCAGGGTGGACTTGCCGGAGCCGGAGGCGCCCACGATGGCGAGCAGTTCCCCCCGGTCGACCGTGAGGTCCAGGCCCTGCAGGGCGACCACCTCCACCCCCTCGGTCTTGAAGATGCGCACCAGTCCGTCGCAGACGATGTGGCCGCGCAGCCGGTCGCTGCCGCCGGCCCGCTCGGCGGCGCGCTGGGCCGCCCGCCGTTGCAGGGCGGCGAGGTCGGGTGCCGGCGACTGCGGCAGGGTCGCCGTCACGGTCGGCTCTCCAGGGTCGCGGTCATGATCAACTCTCCTCTCCGAGCCGGAGCACCTCACCGAGGCGCATCCGGCGGTTGTTCAGGGCCTCGACCAGCAGCGCCACGCCCAGGGCCAGTACGCCGAGCGCGACCACGCCGCCGAGGAGCGCCGGGTCGAACCGCGGTCGTACCGGCACCCCGTCGGTGAACGCCGACAGCCCGAGGGCCGGCGTGAGCAGCAACGGCATCAACACCCCGACCACCGCGCCGGTCAGCACGGCGGCCCCCACCAGCGGGGCGAGTTCGACGAGCAGCAGGCCGCGCCACTGCGGGCGGGACAGGCCCATCGTGCGCAGCCGGGACAGCACCCGCCCCCGCGCCCGGGCCCCGGCGAGCACCGCGAACGCGACGGCGAGCAGCCCGAGCCCGGCCCCACCGGACGCCCCGGCGACGAACCCGAAGCTGAGCAGCCCGTTCGCGCCGCCGCGGTCCAGCTCGGCGCGGACCGTCGAGCGGTACGTCACCTCGGCCGGCCGCTCCGGGGCCGAGGCGGTGACCAGCCCGGTGCCGAAGTAGCGGGCCTGACCCGCGTCACCCACCTCGCGCAGCGCGCGAGCGTCCAGGCCCGTACCGGCCAGCACGAAGCCGGTCGGGATCAGCGGTCGCTCCGCCGCCGGGCGCAGCGCCTGCCAGGGCAGCACCACGAACCGCTCGGTCCCCGGGGCGACCAGCGGGAACGACGAGGCCACCGCGGCGGCGCGGAACTCGTACCGCCGCTCCTGGGCGGTGACGGTGGCCGGCCCGGGCAGGTCCGCGGCGACCGCCGGCGACACCACCGCCGGCACCGGCCCGGTCCCCGACGCCGCCCCGGTCAGCGCGGCCGGCAGGTCGACCGCCGCCCCCGAGTCGGCCGCCACCCGGGCGAACGCCGGCCCGTCCACCACCAGCACCGAGACCGGGTCGGCCGGCGAGCGCGGTCCGGCTCCGGCCCACGAGAGCTTCTGGTCCGCCTGCCGCAGCAGCGGCGCGACCGACCGCACCCCCGGCACGCCGGCCAGCTCGTCGGTGGTCTCCGGCGCGAACCGGTCCCCGGTGAGCAGCGCGTCGGCCGGCACCGCGAGCCCGGCCGCCCGGTCCCGGCCGTCGGCGACACCGCCGGCGACCGCGCCGCAGAAGGCCGCCGTACCGACGGCGAGCACCACCACGACCAGCGGCCCGGTGACCGTGCCCCGGCCGGCGCGGGCCAGCCCGAGGAAGACCACGCTCCCCCGGGCCCGGGCCGCCAGCCGGCTGGACAGCCGCAGCGGCCACGGGTAGCCGCGCAGCGCGAGCGTGGCCGCCCCGATCGCCAGCAGCACCGGCACGCCGGCCAGCAGCGGATCGACCGTACCGGCGGCGGGCAGGCCGCGCCGGCGCAGCAGGAAGGTACCGAGCGCGGCCAGCGCCAGCACGCTCACCTCCAGGGTCACCCGCCGGGCCGAGGGGCGCAGCCGGAGCAGGTCGCGCCGGGCACCGGCCGCCGGGCGGGTGGCCAGCGTCGCCACCGGCGGTGCCAGTACGGTCACGGCCGCGGCCACCAGCACCAGCCAGCCCGTCGCGGCCGGGCGCCCCGGCACCGCCAGCCCGGCCGCCCAACCGGCCAGCGCCGCCACCGGCACCACCAGCAGCGACTCGGCCAGGCTTCGGCCGGCGATCCGGCGCCGGCTGGCGCCCCGGGCGGCGAGCAGCGCGTACTCGGCGGCCCGCCGCCGGCCCGCCAGCCGCGCGGCGAGCACCACCAGGCCGAACAGGGTGGCCAGCACCCCGGCGGTGACGATCGTCAGCACCGCCCGGGTGGTGGCGAGCGAGCGGGCGAAGCGCTCCAGCGGGATGTCGATCCCCCGCGCGACCACCGCGTGCGGCAGCGGCGGCGGGGTGAGCCGCCGCACCGCGTCGATCAGCGGGCCGACCTGTTCCGTGTCGAGCCGCTGCGGCGAGATCCGGTACCGCCAGCTGAAGGTGATCGGCCAGCCGGCCTCCTCCAGGCGCACCAGGGCCGGGTCGGTGGTGAGCGCCACGCCGACGAAGGGGCAGCCCTCGCAGGCCGGCTCGGTCACCCGCAGCGGCGACGGCAGCGAGTCCCAGACTCCGGCGGCCGGGTCGACCGGGCGGTAGAGCCCGGCGAGCACGACCTCCAGCGGAGAAGCGGTCGGACTCTTCGGTGCCAGCCGCAGCCGGGCGCCCAGGCGCAGCCCCAACTTCTCGGCGACGTCCGCCGCCAGGGCCACCTCGGTCGGGCCGCGGCCGGCCGGCGCGCTCGGCCAGCGGCCCGAGACCATGGTCACCGCCTCGGCGGCGCCGGTGCTCGCGCGCACGGCCAGGTCGATCCGGGGCGCGTTCGGCGGCACGCCGGGACCGCCGATCGTCGCGGGCACCGTCTCCGCGGCGTACCAGCGCTGGTCGATCAGGCCGCGCAGCGGGGCCGGCATGGCGTCCTGCCACTCCGACAGCCGCCCGGCCCGCTCCGGCAGCACCGGCACCGGCCGGCCGAAGGAGTCCGGCTCCTGCCGGTAGCTGATGTCCCGTACGGCGGCGGGCTGGTCCGCGATCTGTTCCCGCAGGCCCTGGTCGGCGAGCCGGTTGGCGAGCCGGGGCGCGGCGGTGACCAGCAGCGCGGCGACCAACGCCAGCACCGCCAGCAGCGCGAACTGGCCGGCGTGGGACCGTACCCGGCGCACTGTGCTCATTGCTCCCCACCGATCCTCAGCTGGGCGGCGGCGACCCGCTGCCCGATCGTCGCGGCCACCAGCGCACCCAGCACCATCGCGGCCACCAGCAGGCCGACCGCGATGGCGGCGACCGGCGCCCAGGGCAGGACGAAGGCGGGATCCGGCACCGGCCGTCCGCCGGACGGCGTCAGGATCACCAGCGGCGCCATGGTCGCGCCCACCCCGGCGCCGACCAGCACCCCGACGCCGACCCCGATCCCGGCCAGGAACGCCTGCTCGGCCAGGAGCGAGCGGGCCAGCAGGCGGGGCGTGGCGCCCAGCGTGTGCAGCACCGCCAGCTCGCCGAGCCGGCGGCGGGCGGTCGCCCAGACGTCGACCCCGAGACCGACGACCGCGAGCAGCACCGCTCCGAGCGCGGCGGCCAGCAGTCCGGTGCGCGCCCCGCGCCAGTACGGGTCCCGCTCGGCGGCCCGGGCGACCGCGCGCCGGTCGAGCACCGTCACCCCGGGCAGCTTCGCGGCCGCCGCGGCGACGGCGCCGTCGGCGCCCGGGTCGGTCGCCACCCACCACTCCGGGTACGCCCGCACGGTGCCGTTGGCCCGCAGCTGCTCGGCGACGGCCGAGGGCAGGTCGAGCAGGACGCCGGCGCCGGCGTCCGCGCTGCCGCCCGGCAGGGCGGGGATCAGGCCGACGACGCGGACGGGCAGCGGCCCGCCCGGCAGCGGCAGCGTGCCCGTCGCGCCGACCGGCAGGCCCAGCGCGCCGCTCACGTCGGCCGTGACGACCGCCGGTACGGGCGCCGGGTCCACCCCGGCGTGGACGGTGAAGCGAACCCCGGACAGCTCCAGCGTCTGCCCCCAGGAGAGTTCGCCGGGGCGGAACCGCTCGTAGCGCACGGTCAGCGCGGAGCCCGCGCCGCTGGTGCTCGCCTCGGCGGCCCGTACGTCCGGCGGCAGCCCGTCGCGCAGCCCCCACCGCGCGGCGCCCACGTCCAGCGGTACGGCCGCACCGTCGGCGCCGACCGCGGCCAGCCCGGTGAGACGGACGTCGTACCCGATGCCCCGGGCGCTCCACTCGGGCGGGCCGAAGTCCGCGTCGAGGCCGACCAGGCGCAGCGCGTCGCCTCCGGTGGGCAGGTCGACCGCGAACCGCAGGGGCGCGCCGTCGCGGCCGGTGCGGCCCAGCGGCAGCCGGTGCACCAGCCCGTCCGCGCCCGCGAGCAGGACCGCGGTGGTGACCTGCGGGCCCGCCCCGGCGCCGTCGACCGGGGTGGCGACCGTGCCGGTGAGCCGCCGGGCGCCGGCCGGCAACCCGGCGCCCGGGGCCGGCGGGCGGGCCGCCACCATCCGGTCGAGGGCGGCGCGGTCGGCCGTGGCGCCGCGTACCACCCTGGGCGCGGCGGCCGCGTCGAGCGCCAGCACGGTGGTCGGCAGGTTCTCCCGCCCGACGCCGATGCTGTCCCGCCAGGCCGGCAGCACCGCGCGGGCCCCGGGCAGGGCGGCGAGCTGGCCGGCCCGCTCCGCGGGCGCGGCCCCGTTGCGCTCGGTCACCCGCACGTCCGCGCCGACCCGCTGGTCGGCCTGGTCGACCAGGGAGTGCTGCCAGGTGGTGACGAGGGACCAGGCCAGGGTGCCGCCGCCCACGGCGAGGGCGAGCAGGAGCACCGGGCCGACGTGCGGCCGGCGGCCGGCCTGCCACATGCCGAAGACGGTCGCGGTCCAGGAGCGGCGGGAGACGAGCCGCTCCACGAGCCGGGTCACCGGCGGCAGCAGCCGCAGCGCGATCACCGCGCCGGCGAGCACCCCCAGCGTGGGCGCCGCCGCGAGCAGCGGGTCGATGCCGAGTCCGGCGCCGGCACCGGCCAGCGGCGAGGAGTACTGCCGCAGCTGGAACCAGGCCAGCGCGGCGAGCGCCACCAGCGCCAGGTCGATGCTGGCCCGCTGCGCCGCCGCCCAGCGGGCGGGACGGGAGCGGGCGGCCCACTCCTCCAGGTAGGTGCCGCCGCGGCGCAGCGCCGGCCCGAGCATCGCGGCGAGGCACCCGACGGCGACGAGACCCGTCACCAGCCAGGTGAGCGGGGTGAGCCGCGGGTCGAGGCGCAGGTCGGCGAGGGCCGTACGGTCACCGGCGTAGCGCAGCGCCCCGGTCGCCAGCAGCGGCGCGAGCGCCACCCCGGGCAGGATCACCAGGACCGCCTCGCGGGCGGCGAAGCCGGCGATCTGGTGCCGGGCCGCGCCTCGGGCGCGCAGCAGCGCGGTCTGCCCGCGCCGGTCCTCGCCGAGCAGCCCGGCGACCAGCACCAGCGTGTAGCCGCCGAGCACGATCACCAGCAGGATCGGGGTGAGCAGCGCCGAGCGGCCGACCAGGTCGGCCCGGCTGAGCCGGTCGATCAGGCGGTCGAGGTGGGTGGTGACCTGCCCCGAGCTGCCCAGCCCGGCCGCGTCGGGCAGTTCCTCGACCACCCGCGCCGTGGCCCGCCGCACGTCGGCGAGCCGGGCCGCGTCGACCCCGGCCAGGGCCGGTTCGACCAGCCAGCTCGCCGAGGTCGTGCCGGGGAAGCTGCGGGCGAAGTCGGCCGGGTCGAGCACGAGCGGCCCGTACGCGGTGTTGTCGGCGCCGCCACCCGCCGCGCCGTCGGCGCCGGTACCGGGGGCGAGCAGCCAGTACGGCTCCCGCCCGTCGCGGGGCCGGAAGACGCCGGCGACCCGGACGTCACCGCGCTGGCCGCTGCCGCGGTCGGCGAGCGGGATGTTGTCGCCGACGCCGACCTCCAGGGTCCGCGCGGCCCGCTCCGGCAGCACCACCTCCAGCGGGGAGCGACCGGGGCGGGGCCAGTCGCCGGCCACGAGGTCGGCGTGGGCGGGCAGCGCCTCCAGGGTGACCATCGAGGCGAAGACGGGGTCCTTGCCGGTCCCGCCGAGCCGGCCGACGAGCTGCCGGCCGGTGCCGTACCGGGCGCCGAGCACCCGTGCCGGTACGCCTCCCAGCCCGTCGGCGAAGCCGGCCCGTACGGCGGCGTCGCGCTGGCCGTACGCCGCCTCGCCGCGCCCGGCCGAGCCGCTGATCAGCAGGCTCCGCTCGTCGGCGGGGGCGGCCTGGGTGACGCTGCGCTGGCCGGCGTCGACCGCCTGCCGGTTGTAGTCGTACAGCCCGGTGATCATCGCCATCGCGACCAGGGCCGCCACGCAGGCCGCGAGCAGCAGCCCTCTCGCCTGGCGCGCACGCCGCAGGACCAGCCTCATGGATCGCCTTCCCGGGCCCCGGGGCGGGGCCGCGCCCAAGGAAACCGGGACCTGGCCGGGAAAGGTTGGCGGGCGTTATTTGATCGTTATTCCGTCGCCCGGCTGGCCGGGATCCACGCGGCGCCGGCGCCGGTTCCGTTCGGATCCGGTTCAGCCGTGGTGGATCAGGTCGCGGAGCCGCTCGATGGTCGCGTCCGGGGCGAGGATCGCGGCCCGCCAGCGCCGCATCATCGCGGTCATCTCCTGCACCGCGTCGCGCAGTTCGGCGAGTTCCCGGTGCATCGCCACGGCCTGCTGACGGGAGTTGGACGCCTCGGACTCCAGCTCCCGTACCCGCATCTTCAACGGTTCGACCAGCGTCAGTGCGGTGTCGGTGAGGACGTCGGCGGTGTCGGCCTGGAACTTGCGGCGCTGGAGCAGGACGGTGACGATCGCGGTGATCCCGCCGGTACCGCCCAGCAGTCCCAGGGCGGAGAGCAGGATCTGTACCCACGGCGGACCGGTGGGGGCGGGTGCGGCGATCACGGGTCATCTCTTTCCATCGGCGGTGGTGCCGGGGGTGCCGGGAGCTCCGAGGCCGCGTGGGCGAGTTCGCGCAGGTCGGTCCAGATCTGCGCCGCGCGCCACCAGGAGGCGACCGCCACGGCGACGATGAACGTGCCGGCCGCCAGGGCCATGTCCCCGGCGACGGCGAAGAGGGCGATGGCGTACATGCCGGTGCTGGAGCCGAGGGTGACCATCGCGCCGAGTTCGATCCCGAGGGCGGTGACGACGTGTCCGGGCCAGACGAGCCCGATCAGCCCGACCAGGCCGACGACGACGAGGCTCCACTCCCACGTGACCTCGACCACCCCGGGCATCGCCAGCGCGACCGAACGCGGGCGCGCGTCGGAGACGATCAGCGCGATGCCGCAGCCGAGCGTGGCGAGCAGCAGCGTGACCTCGAACGGGTGGCGGCCTGAATTGACGTGTGCCTGGTGCACTGGGCACCTCCCGGCGGTACGGCGGGGACCGGTCGGGGTGCGCGCGGGCACCGCGATGCCAACCGCCGCCCGGTCTGGTCGCGGCCGGCGGTGGCTCGCGGACCACCGCGCGGACGGGGCCGGGAACTCCGAGGGGTCGGGCAGGGCGCGGCCGGCGGAAGCGACATCCGACACTGGAGATTGCTTCATCCCGGCCCCCTGTTTGTTCAGTCGTACCACGGCCCCCAGCGACCGTCCACGCGGTAACGTGCCGCATTTCCGCTGGTCAGGCCGGTGGCTAGGGAGGATCGGGGCGGCGCCACGACGGGTCTTTCGCACGCGGAACTTGCGTCCTGGCAACGGATTCACGTTTCCCGCCGGCGCGGCAGACGTGAGCGCGGGGCACCCGGATACCCGGAGAACCGGCCCCACCGACCGGTGTCCGGGCCGGACTGTCCGAGATCCGACGTAGCGAGGTGCATGGCACCCGCCTCCGCGACTCTCCCGACCCTGGCCACCGGCGGGAGCCGGAGCCCCCAACAGGGCCACGGCCGCGGTCAGCGGCGCCAGTCCGGATCAGGACATCTGATGTCGAGCAATCTTGGTACGGGACGGCCCGGATAGGGGCCGTCCCGTACCAAGATTGGCGGCGGCCCGGCTCCGCCCAAGCCGGTAGCCCGCACGCGTCCGATCTGCACGCCGTCCCCGCCGAGGGAAGTTCGTCGGGTGGCCGCGCGCCCAGGCGCGCAACGATGCCGCCACGGCTACTCACCGGTCCTGGCGGTACAGGGACCAAGGACTACGGGCCGGTCAGTGTGGTGCCCGCCGCCGCGGTCGCTGATCAGGCGCTGTCCTCGGCGGCGGGACGCCGGGCGCGGCTGGGCTGCACCCGGGGCGGCTCGCCCGGCATCTTCGGATGGTCCGGCGGGTAGGGCAGGTCGCCGGAGCCGGCCCGGTCGTCCCGCTCGGCCCACTCCAGCAGTGGGGTGATGTCCCAGGGCGTGTCGTCGATGGCGGCGTGCGGGTCACCGACCTTCGCGAGCCGCTCCGGCACGGTACGGAGGTCGAAGTCGTCCGGGTCGACGTCCGGCAGCTCGTCCCAGGTGACCGGGGTGGAGGCGGTCGCCCGGACGTTGGCGCGCAGCGAGTAGGCGCAGGCGATCGTGCGGTCCCGGGCCATCTGGTTGTAGTCGAGGAAGACGCGCTCGCCGCGCTCCTCCTTCCACCAGGCCGTGGTGACCAGGTCGGGGCGCCGCCGCTCCACCTCCCGGGCGAAGGCGATCACCGCCCGGCGCACCTCGGTGAACGTCCACCGGGGATGGATCCGCAGGTAGATGTGGACCCCGCGACCGCCGGAGGTCTTCGGGTACCCGGTGGCGCCCAGCTCGTCCAGCAGCGCCCGTACCTCACCGGCGGCCTCGACCGCGTCGCGGAAGTCGGTACCGGGCTGCGGGTCCAGGTCGATGCGCAGCTCGTCGGGGTGGTCCACCTCGGTCCCCCGTACCGGCCAGGGGTGGAACACGATCGTGCCCATCTGCGCGGCCCAGGCCACGTGTGCCAGGTCCGCCGGGCAGAGTTCGTCGGCGCTGCGGCCGCTCGGGAACCTGATCTCCGCGGTGCGCAGCCACGGCGGTACGCCCCGGGCCGGTACCCGCTTCTGGAAGAACATCTCCCCGCCGATGCCCTCCGGGAAGCGCTGGAGCATCGTGGGGCGCCCGCGCAGGGCGCGCATGATCCCGTCACCGACCGCGAGGTAGTAGTCGAAGACGTCCTTCTTGGTGAAGCCCCGCTCGGGGAAGATGATCCGGTCCGGGCTGCTCAGCCGCACCTGGTGGCCGGCCACCTCGACCTCGATCGCCGCCGCCTTGGTGCTGCGGGACCGGGGTTTGCCCGCCTTCGCGCCGATCTCGCCGCCCGTCTCGGCCCCGTCGGTGCTCGCGCTAGCGCCCATTCGCCGACCATATGTCACCCGCGCTCCGACCGGGGGCCGCCTCGCGATCCACCGCGCCGCCAGGCCGGACCCGGGAGCCGCCGCCAGGCCGGCCCCGGCCCCGGCCCCGGCCCCGGCCCCGGCCCCGGCGGCATGGTCAGCCGGGGCGGCTCCAGTCCCGGTGCGTCGCCCACAGGTGACAGATCATGAAGAGCTTCCGCTCGAACATCGGGTCCCGGCCGAGCAGGCACCCGTCGTAGGGGGCCCGCAGCCGCAGGATCGACCCGTCGTACAGGTAGACCGCGACCGCGGTGCGGTACCGCCGCCGCTCCGCCCGTACGTCGACCACCGCGCGCCAGGGCGCGAACCGAACCGCGTCCGGGGAGCCGCACCGCACACCCGACTCGTCGATCCGGGCCCCGACCCGGCGGCGCGCCAGCACCCCGCCGAGCAGCCCGAGCGGCACCGGCGCGAGCGCGGCCAGCCAGACCGGCGCCGGTGGTACCGCCGGTTGGGGCGGCCGCCCGGCGACCGCCTCCAGCAGCACGGGTACGGCCAACGCGGCCAGCGCCAGCGCCAGGCTGCCCAGCAGACCCGGGCAGAGGCCGCAGGCGAGCGCCTGCCGCCACGTCGGGCGGAAGGTGACCACCACCGGTCGCGGGTGTCCGCTCCGGTGCTCCCCATCCGGCCCCACGGCCGCCCGCATGTTCTGCTAACGACGCGGACGGCGGCGGGTAACCCGCGACACGCCGTACGCTTGATCCGTGGCTGTTGACAAGAGCGAACTGCCGACCACCGAGGAAGAGTGGCGGGTCCGGCTGAGCCCCGAGGAGTTCCGGGTGCTGCGGCAGGCCGGCACCGAGCGCCCGTGGACCGGCGAGTACGTCGAGACGAAGACGCCGGGTGTCTACCAGTGCCGGGCCTGTGGCGCGGATCTCTTCTCCAGCGACACCAAGTTCGACTCGCACTGCGGCTGGCCGAGCTTCGACCAGGCGCTGCCCGGGGCGATCCGCTACCTGGAGGACCGGTCGTTCGGCATGGTCCGCATCGAGGTGCGCTGCGCCAACTGCGACTCGCACCTCGGGCACCGCTTCGACGGCGAGGGCTACACCCCCAGCAACGCCCGCTACTGCATCAACTCCGTCAGCATGCGCCTGCGCCCCTCAGGGGAGTGACGGGGCGGACGCGGCGGCGTCGGCCGGCGTCGCGCTCCTGTCGCCGTACGGGGTCCGGCCGCGGCGGCGCGGGGCGCGGGAACGCTCCAGCCACCACTCGGCGACCAGCAGGTTCACCACCCAGCTGAGCCAGATGCTCGACTCGGCGGCGGCCTGGATCATCGCGTCCTCGTCGCCACCGTAGTAGCTGTCGGTCAACGGCGTCAGCGCGACGATGGCGAGCACCAGCCAGAGCCGGTTCACCACGATCGAGGTGGTCAGCGCGAAGCTGCGTACCATCCACCGGCGGTGCTCGGCGTACCGGCGCTGCCGGGCCATCCGGTAGCCGGCCAGCGAGAAGAGCAGCCAGACCACCGCGAGCAGCGCGTTGCCGATCCGGCCCACGACGCCCTGCAGGGAGACCACCGCGACGACCACCCCCGCGAGCCCGCCGGGGAGCACGCCCGCGAAGAAGTACGCCCGGCCGAGCCAGCGGTGTGCGGCGGGGTACCGCCGCCGGAACCAGGGCCAGACCTGGAGGCAGGACGTGACCAGCGCGACGGTGCCGAAGCCGATGTGCGCCAGCAGCAGCGGATAGTGCCAGGCGAACCCCTCGCGCAGCGGCAGCCGGCTCCGGTCCGGGTCGAAGGTCAGGTACGGCGGGAGCGAGAAGGCGAGGAACGCGATGGTGAGCACGGCCAGTGGCACCACCCAGGGGCGGCGCCACCACGGGCCGGTGCGGCCCGGCCGGGAGGTGATCGTTTGCTCGGTACGCTGCGTCATGACTGCTCCCCGTGCTGCGGCGGACGACGACCCACGGAAACTGCGTAGGCGATACGCGTTTCAGGGTACGTCATACGCAGTAATGGGGGCAGGCCCCGACCGAGAGGTGTCCGCATGACGACGGAAGACCGCGACTCCCCCGGGCCCCCCGGCGGGCGACTGCTCTGGGAGAGCCGGCAGCGGCCCGGACGGGGACCGCGGCCGGCGCTGAGCCTGGAGCGGATCGTGCGCGAGGGGATCGAGGTCGCCGACACCGAGGGGCTGGCCACCCTCTCGATGCAGCGGCTGGCCGCCCGGCTCGGCGCGGGAACGATGTCGCTGTACCGCTACGTGCCCAGCAAGGACGAGCTGGTCGTGCTCATGTTCGACGCGATCATCGGCGATCCGCCCGCCACCGACCCCGCCGACTGGCGCGGCTCGCTGCGCGGCTGGGCGCTGGGTGTCCGGGAAGCCTTCCACCGCCACCCCTGGGCCCTCGCCGTCGCGGGGAGCAGCCGCGTCATGGGCCCCAACGAAACGGCCTGGACCGAGGCCGCCCTGTACGCGCTCTCCGGCACCGGGCTGCCGCCGGACGCGATGATGGACATGCTCTTCCTGGTCAACGGCTACGTACGGGGAGCCGCCCAGCTGTCGGTCGATCCGGCCCACGGCCCGGTCTTCGACCTGACGGCGGTGCTGGAGTCCGAACGACGCGACCGGTACCCGACGCTGCTCGCGGTGGTGACCTCGGACGAGGTCACGGAGGCGTACGACCACCGGACCGACCGCGGCTTCGAGTGGGGGCTGCGACGCGTCCTCGACGGCATCGACCTGTTCCTTACTGCCCGACGAGAGCCGCAGGAGTAGAGCCGCCGGGAGTAGGCCCGGGGGCGAGCGCGGCGGTGCTGACCGCGCCCCCGCGCCCTCGTCGCCCGCGCCCCCGTCCCCCGCGCCTCGTCGCCCGCGCCCCCGTCACCCGGGCGGCCGGCTGCGGGCGGCCGACGCCGGATGCGGCGCGGGCACGGACGGGTGCGGCTCAGATCAGCAGCCGGCCGCCGTACTGGTCGACCTGGTCGGCCCCCTCGTCGTCCAGCCAGACGCCGCCCGTGGCGAGGTAGCGGAACCGGTACTCCCCCGGCGCCAGCCGGACGGTGACGGTGCGGGTCCCGTCCCGGCGGGGCACCAGCTCGTGCCGCCCCGGCTGCCAGTCGTTGAACGTGCCGACGACGCTGACCGTGCCGGGCGGAACGTCCCCGGGGAGGCAGAAGGTCACCCGCGTCTGGTTGCCGAACAGCCGGCTCCGCTTGATCATGTCGACTCCTCCGAGCTCAGGTCGCCACACCCTGGCTAACGGGCCGCGCCGGTCGGTCGTCGCGGGCGACCCGCGCCGGTCGCTAGGCGACCGGGACGCCGTCGCCGAGCCGCCGGTGCGCCGCTGCGAGGCGACCGGTGCGCCGCCGCGCCGCCCGCCGATGCGCCATCGCGTACCGGCCGATTCGGCCGTTCCGCTTGCCGCACCCCCGCCGATGCCGCACGCTGCTGGCAGGCGTACGAAATGGGGGGATTTGTCATGGCGACCTGCGAGGTCTGCGGCAACGACTACTGGATGTCGTTCGAGGTACGGACGGTCAGCGACACGCACACGTTCGACTCGTTCGAGTGCGCGATCCAGAAGCTGGCGCCGGTCTGCGAGCACTGCGAGTGCCGGATCATCGGGCACGGCGTGGAGGTCTCGGGCCGCTTCTTCTGCTCCGCGCACTGCGCCCGCGTCGTCGAGGGCGAGCGCGGCGCCGCGATCAAGGACACCGTCGGCGCCCGCCCCGCCTGAGGCGCCCCACCCCTCGGGGGCATCGACGGGAACCGGCGGCGCCCGCCTACGATCGCGGAATGCCACCAGAGCAGACCGAGTTCCACATCGCCTTCTTCGCCGACCTCGACGCCCGTACGCTGCACGACCTGCTCCGCCTGCGGATCGAGGTGTTCGTGGTGGAACAGGAGTGCCCGTACCCGGAACTCGACGGGCGGGACGTCGAGCCCGGCACCCGGCACCTCTGGCTGAGCCGCGGCGGCGAGCCCCTCGCCTACCTGCGCATCCTCTCCGACCCGGGCGGGGTGGAGCGGATCGGGCGGGTGCTGGTGGCCAAGCAGGCCCGCGGCGACGGCCTGGCCGGGCGGTTGATGAGCGAGGCGCTGGCCGTGGTCGGCAACCGCGTGTGCGTGCTGGAGGCGCAGTCCTACCTCGCCGACTTCTACGCCCGGTACGGCTTCGTCGTCACCGGCCCGGAGTACGTCGAGGACGGCATCCCGCACCTGCCGATGCGGCGCGAGTCGCCGGCCTGACCCGACGAGCGCGGGACGCGGGAACGCGAGACCGCCGAGCCCGGGAGCGCGTCCGGCGCCCCGGGAGCGCGGGTCAGGGCAGCGCGGCGACCAGTTCGGCGACCGAGCGGCGGCGACCGGTGAAGAACGGCACCTCTTCGCGTACGTGCCGGCGGGCCCGGGAGGCGCGCAGGTCGCGCATCAGGTCCACGATCCGGTGCAGCTCGTCGGCCTCGAAGGCGAGCAGCCACTCGTAGTCGCCGAGCGCGAACGAGGCGACCGTGTTGGCGCGTACGTCCGGGTAGCCCCGGGCCATGCCGCCGTGCTCGGCGAGCATCTCCCGCCGTTCGGCGTCCGGCAGCAGGTACCACTCGTACGAGCGGACGAAGGGGTAGACGCAGACGTAGGCGCGGGCCGGCTCGCCGGCCAGGAACGCCGGGACGTGGCTCTTGTTGAACTCGGCCGGCCGGTGCAGCGCCATCTGCGACCAGACCGGGGCCAGGCAGTGGCCCAGCGCGGTACGCCGGAACAGCCCGTACGCCTCCTGGAGCGCGTCGCTCGACGAGGAGTGCCACCAGATCATCAGGTCGGCGTCGGCGCGCAGCCCGGAGACGTCGTAGCTGCCCCGGACCACCACGTCCTTGGCCTGCAACTCGTCGAAGAGGCTCTGCACCTCGGCGGCGACGCCGTCGCGCAGGGCCGGCAGCTGGCCGGTCACCCGGAAGACCGACCACATCGTGTAGCGGATGGTGTCGTTCAGCTCGCGCAGCCGCGCCGCCTTGGTCTGCTCCGGGCCGCCGGCGGGCGCGCCCGAGGAGGCGCCGGACGGGATGCCCGGGGTACCGCTTGGTTCCGCACTCATGCCATCGATCCTTCCAGGGCCTTGATGATCTCTTCGGCGGCGGCCTGGCCGGAGCGGACGCACGCCGGGATCCCCACCCCGTCGTAGCCGGCGCCGGCGAGCGCCACGGTCGGCCGCCCGGCCCGCAGCGCGGCGCGCGCGGCGGCCACCCGGTCCAGGTGCCCCGGCGCGTACTGCGGCAGCGCGCCGCCCCACCGCTGCACGTGCCCGGCGACCGGGGCGGGCAGGCCGGCGCCGGCGGCCGCGGTGCCGACCAGCCGGGACAGTTCCCGGTGCGCGGTGGCGGCCAGCTCGTCGTCGTCGCGCTGGAGCTGCTCCTCCTCGCCGTACCGGCCGAGCGAGACGCGCAGCAGCGCGATCCCGTCCGGCCGCCGCAGGTGCGCCCACTTCGTGGTGAAGAAGGTGGCCGCCTTGATCAGCATCCCCTCGCTGGCGGGCACCAGCAGGCCGGAGAGCTCCGGCAGCGCCGGCGCCGGCACGGCGAGCGTGACCAGCGCGAGGCTGGCGTAGTCCAGCTCGCCGACCCGGCCGGCGGCGGCCGGGTCGACCTCGGCGAGCAGCCGGGCCGCCGGCCGCGCCGGCAGGGCGAGCACGACCGCGTCGACCTCCACCAGCTCCGGCTCCCGGGTCGGGCCGACGACCAGGGACCAGCCGTCCGGCGTGGGCCGCAGCTCGCGTACCGCCGCGCCCGTGCGGATCTCGCCGACCGGCGCGTCCGGGTCCGTGCGGGCGGTCAGCTCCGCCGCGGCGGCCTCGACCAGCCGGCTCATCCCGCCGGCCACGGTGGCGAAGACCGGCCGGCCCGGCGTGGCCGGTCGGGCGGTGGCCTGGGCGGCCCGGACCGCGCCGGTGAGGGTGTGTTCGGTACGCGCCGTGCGGGCCAGCGCGGGCATCGTGGCGGCCAGCGACAGCCGGTCGGCGCGCCCGGCGTACACCCCGCCGAGCATCGGGTCGACCAGCCGGTCCACCACCTCGTCGCCGAGGCGCCGCCGCACCAGCTCGCCGACGGCGACGTCCTGGCCCGGTTCGAGCAGCGGGCGGCCCTCGTCGCGGTCCCGCTCCGCCTCCGCCCGCGCGACCGCCGCCACCCGGGTCAGATCCCCGGGTACGCCGACCAGCGTGCCGCCCGGGACCGGGCGCAGCTCCCCGTTGACGGCGAGCCCGGCCTGCCCGGTCGCCGGGTGCACCAGCGCGTCGCCCAGCCCGAGCCGGCGGGCCAGCGCCGTGGCCGGCGAGTCCCCGCCGTCCGGGTCACGGACCAGGAACGCCTCGGCGCCCAGCTCTACGGCCGAGCCGGCCAACTCGCCGGTGCGCAGCTTGCCGCCGGTCGCGCCGGACTGCTCGTACACGGTGATGGTGCTGCCGGGCGGCGCCAGCTCGCGCAGCCGCAGCGCGGCCGCCAGGCCGGTGACACCCCCGCCCACGACGGCGATCCGCCATCCCTGCCGCATCTGCGCCCCTTCCCGCGCGCCGCCCGAGCCCCGCGTCAGCGGGCGGAGGCCGTATGGATGAGTTCCACCACCCGGGTCAGCACCTCGGGGTCGGTCTCCGGGAGCACGCCGTGCCCCAGGTTGAAGACGTGTCCCGGCGTGGCGGCGCCCTCGGCCAGCACCCGCCGCACCTCGGCCTCGATCACCGGCCACGGCGCGAAGAGCACGCAGGGGTCGAGGTTGCCCTGCACCGCCCGGTGCGGGCCGATCCGACCGCTCGCCACGTCCAGCGGGGTGCGCCAGTCGACCCCCACCACGTCCGCGCCGGCCTCGCCCATCGCGGGCAGCAGCTCGGCCGTGCCGACCCCGAAGTGGATCCGCGGTACGCCCGCGTCGGCGAGCCCGCCCAGCACCGCGGCCGAGTGCGGCATCGCGTACCGGCGGTAGTCCGCCTCGGAGAGCGCGCCGGCCCAGGAGTCGAAGAGCTGCACCGCGGAGACGCCGGCGGCGACCTGTACCCGCAGGAACGTCAGCGTGATCTCGGCGAGCCGGGCGCAGAGCGCGTGCCAGACCTCGGGCGCGCCGTACATGAGCGCCTTGGTGCGGGCGTGCGTGCGCGACGGCCCGCCCTCGACGAGGTAGCTCGCCAACGTGAACGGCGCTCCGGCGAAACCGATCAGCGGGGTGGCGCCGAGTTCGCCCACGAGCAGCCGGACCGCCTCGTCCACATAGGAGACGTCGGCCGGGTCGAGCGGGCCGATCCGCGCGACGTCGTCGAGGGTGCCCACCGGCTCGGCCACCACCGGGCCGGTGCCCGGCACGATGTCCAGGTCCACCCCGGCGGCCGCGAGCGGCACCACGATGTCGCTGTAGAGGATGGCCGCGTCGACGTCGTGCCGGCGTACCGGCTGCAGGGTGATCTCGCGGACCAGTTCGGGGCGGCGGCACGACTCCAGCATCGGGACGCCGGCCCGGACCTCCCGGTACTCCGGCAGCGAACGCCCCGCCTGTCGCATGAACCAGACCGGCGTGTACGGCACCGGTTGGCGCCGGCAGGCCCGGACGAACGGTGAGTCGGCGGGGCCGTCGACAGCGGAACTTCCGTCTCGGGCCGCACCGCCCGCGGTGGTGGTGGTCATCGGCGCCATCGTGCCACGCGCCCGCGGCGCCCCGGCGGGCAGCGCCCGATTTCTGCGACCCAGGCCACGCGTGAGCGACCACCGGTCCGGCGCGGCGATCCACCGCCGGCCACCGGGCGGCTTAGGCTGCCGATATGGCGCCTCCGATCGTGCTCCCCGAGACCTTCGCCCGCGCCGTGGCGGGGTTGCGGTCCACGGCGCCCCGCGACGAGATCCGGCTCGAAGAGGTGACCGCCCCGCAGCGGCTGGCCCCGTACGCCTTCGCGCTGAGCGGCAGCGTGCTGCGCGACGGCGAGGAGGTCGCCTCCGGCCGGCTCATCCTGCTGCACGATCCGGCCGGGCACGAGGCGTGGAACGGGGTGCTGCGCCTCGTCACGTACGTCACGGCGGAGCTGGAGAGCGACCTGGCGGCGGACCCGCTGCTGCCGACGGTGGCCTGGACCTGGCTCACGGACGGGCTGACCGGGCAGGGCGCCGAGTACCGGGCGATCGGCGGCACGGTGACGCAGACGACCTCGACCCGCTTCGGCGACCTGGCCGGGCCGCCGGCCACCGCCGACCTGGAGCTGCGCGCGTCCTGGACGCCGGTCGACGACGACCTCGGCGCGCACCTGCGCGGCTGGTGCGCCATGCTCGCCTCGACGGCGGGGCTGCCGCCGCCCGGGGTCACCGCGCTCCCCGAACACCGCCCCGCCGGCGCCGCCTGACCGGTGCCGGCCCGGATCCGAAACCGAACCCCGAGCGGCGGTCCGTCCCCAGATCACCCCCTCGGGTGCCGCGCCGTCTCGATCCCGGTCACCCGTTTACCGCCCCAACGCACCCGGCACCCGACTTTCCCGCCCCGACCAGCGGCGGCCCTCGACGGGTGCCCCCGACCCCGGCGGTCACGGCGCCACCCGGACCACGTCAGGGGTTGGGCCCGCCGTGCCGCGCGAAGACATCACGCCTGACGGGATTCGCGGGGTACGGCGGGCCCAACCCCACCACGGCGAGATTCACGACCCACCACGGCGAGACCCACGACCCACCACGGCAAGACCCACGAGACGCGCCGTACCCGACCGGCTGCGCACGGCGCTTCGCGCCGACGACTAGGGTTGTCGGGTGACCGACGAACCACCCCTGCGCCGTCGGGCCGCGCAACGCCAAGCAGGGACCGAGCCGCACAGCCTGCCGGCCTCCGCGCCGGAGCCCGAGACCGTGGGGCCCGACCCAACGCCTGGCGGGCCGGTTCCGCTGATCGCCCCTCGTGAAGGCACTCCCGCCCCACTGGAAACACCCGCCGAACTCGCCGACGCCGTCGCCCGCTTCGCGGCCGGTACCGGGCCGGTCGCCCTCGACGCCGAGCGCGCCTCCGGCTACCGCTACAGCCAACGGGCCTATCTGGTCCAGCTCCGCCGGGCCGGCGCCGGTACCGTCCTGATCGACCCGCTGCCCCTGGCCGACCTGCGCAGCCTCGACGAGGCGATCGCCGAGGCCGAGTGGGTGCTGCACGCGGCGAGCCAGGACCTGCCCTGCCTGGCCGAGCTGGGGCTACGGCCCCGGCGCCTGTTCGACACCGAGCTGGCCGCGCGGCTCGCCGGGTTCGAGCGGGTCGGCCTGGCCGCGCTGACCGAGCAGTTGCTCGGCTTCACCCTGGAGAAGCACCACTCGGCCGCCGACTGGTCGAGCCGGCCGCTGCCGGAGTCCTGGCTGACGTACGCGGCGCTCGACGTGGAGCTGCTGGTCGAGCTCCGCGACGCGCTCGCGGCCGAGCTGGAGCGGCAGGGCAAGCACGAGTGGGCGGCCGAGGAGTTCGCCGCGCTGGTGCGCTGGGGCGCCCAGCCGCCCCGGCAGCGGGCCGACCCGTGGCGGCGTACCTCCGGCATCCACCGGGTGCGTGGCGCGCGGGCCCAGGCCCGGGTGCGCTCGATGTGGTACGCCCGGGACGCCATCGCGGCGCGGCGGGACTCGGCCCCGGGGCGGGTGCTCCCCGACGCCGCGATCATCGCCGCCGCCGAGCTGGACCCGAAGGACGAGCGGACGCTGCTGACCCTGCCGGGCTTCGGCGGACGCTCGGTACGCCGGCTGGCGCGTACCTGGCTGGAGGCGCTGAACGAGGCGCGTCAGCTGCCCGACACCGCGCTGCCGGTGAGCCCGCCCGTCGAGGGACCGCCCCCGCCGCACCGCTGGGCCGAGCGCGATCCGGTGGCCGCCGCCCGGCTGGCCCGCTGCCGCGAGGTGGTGACCGGGATCGCGGCGGCGCACACGCTGCCGCCGGAGAACCTGATCGCGCCGGACTCGGTCCGGCGGCTGGCCTGGACGCCGCCGGAGGAGATCAGCATCGCGACGGTGGCGGAGGTGCTGCGCGGGTACGGCGCCCGGGAGTGGCAGCTCGCGCTCCTCGTCGCCGACCTCACCGCCGCCCTGGCCGAGCCGGCCTGACCGCTGCGCCCCGCCGCACCCGTCGATCATGGAGTTGTGGCCCCTACAACGGGGCGCATCAGGTCAGAACCACGACCACGACTCCATGATCGACGCGGCGGTCAGTCAGCGAGCAGGCTGTCGCGCCGGGCCGACCAGGCGAGCGAGTGGCGGATGCCGTCCTCGACGGAGAACTCCGGCTTCCAGTCGAGCAGGGTCCGCGCCCGGAGGCTGCGGGTGTACGAGCCGGCCGAGTCGCCCGGGCGCGGCCCGGTCTCGCGTACCCGCAGCGGGCGACCGGCGACGGTCTCGAACGCGGCGACGAGTTCGCGTACCGTCGTGCCGCTGCCGGTACCCAGGTTGATCACCTCGTACGACCGCTCCCCGCCGGGGGGCAGGATGGTGTCGAACCGGCGCAGCGCCTGCACGTGGGCCCGCGCGAGGTCCCAGACGTGCACGTAGTCGCGGATGCCGGAGCCGTCGCGGGTCGGCCAGTCGACGCCCGTGACCAGGAACTCCTCGTCGTCCTCGAACGCGCCGATCAGCTTGCCGAGGGCGTGCGTGGGGCGGCGGACCTGCAGGCCGGTACGGAGCCGCGGGTCGGCGCCGATCGGGTTGAAGTAGCGCAGCGAGAGGGCGCGTAGGTCGGTGGCGACGCAGGTGTCCCCGAGGATCCACTCCGTCATCGCCTTGGTCCGGGCGTACGGGCTGGTCGGGTCGAGCGGCGACTCCTCGTCCACGGAGAAGTCGTCGCCGGGACGGTAGATCGAGGCCGAGGAGCTGAACAGGAAGCGCTCGCGGCCGTTGCGCACCACGTGCTCGATGAAGTCGATCGACTTGGCCACGTTCTCCCGGTAGTAGCGCAGCGGCTCGGCCACCGACTCCGGTACGACGATCAGCGCGGCGGCGTGCACCACGGCCGAGATGTCGGGGTGCTCGGCGAAGATCCGGTCGAGCAGCGGCCCGTCGGCGATGTCCCCCTGGTAGAAGATCCGGTCGCGGGTGAACTCGATCCGGCCGGTGCAGAGGTTGTCGAGCACCACCGGCTCGATCCCGTCGTCCAGGCAGGCCGACACGATCGTGCTGCCGATGAAACCCGCGCCACCCGCCACCAGTACCTTCACGCCCGACCTCCGGCTCTCGCCCGACCTGCGCGTCCGGGTCCGGCGACCCGGCGCGTTCCCGCCGGGCCAACGTACCGGACCTCGCGAGGACGCCGGGTGAACATTGTGTGGCCGGTACCACAGACCTCGCGCGAACCCGGCTAGTTACCGACGAGTAGCATCCGAGAGACACGCACCGCCGGCTAGGAGGCTCAAGTGCCCCGTGAAGTCCGCGACGTCGTCTTCGTCGACGGCGTCCGCACTCCGTTCGGCAAGGCGGGTGGGATGTACGCCAACACCCGCGCCGACGACCTGGTCATCCGCTGCATCCGCGAGCTGCTGCGACGCAACCCCCAACTGCCGCCCGAGCGGGTCGACGAGGTCGCCGTCGCGGCCACCACCCAGATCGGCGACCAGGGCCTCACCCTCGGCCGCACCGCCGCGCTGCTGGCCGGGCTCCCCAAGACCGTCCCCGGGTACGCCATCGACCGCATGTGCGCGGGCGCCATGACCGCGGTCACCACGGTCGCCGGCGGCATCGCCATGGGCGCCTACGACGTCGCCATCGCCGGCGGCGTGGAGCACATGGGCCGGCACCCGATGGGCGAGGGCGTGGACCCGAACCCGCGCATCCTCGCCGAGAAGCTGGTCGACCCGTCCGCGCTGGTGATGGGGGCGACCGCGGAGAACCTGCACGACCGGCTCCCGCAGATCACCAAGGAGCGCGCCGACGCCTTCGCGCTCGCCTCGCAGGTCAAGACCGCCAAGGCGTACGCCAACGGCAAGCTCCAGGAGGACCTGGTACCGGTCGCGATCCGCGACCCGGAGACCGGCTGGGGGCTGGCCACGGTGGACGAGGCGCCCCGGGAGACCTCCCTGGAGAAGCTCGCCACCCTGAAGACCCCGTTCCGCCCGCACGGCAAGGTCACCGCCGGCAACGCGGCCGGGCTCAACGACGGCGCCACCGCGAGCCTGCTCGCCGCCGAGGACGTGGCCCGCGAGCTCGGGCTGCCGATCGCCATGCGGCTGGTCTCGTACGGCTTCGTCGGCGTCGAGCCGGAGGTGATGGGCTACGGCCCGATCCCCTCCACCGAGAAGGCGCTGCGCCTCGCCGGCCTGACCATCGACGACATCGGCCTGTTCGAGCTGAACGAGGCGTTCGCCGTGCAGGTGCTCGCCTTCCTCGACCACTTCGGCATCGCCGACGACGACCCGCGCGTCAACCAGTGGGGCGGCGCGATCGCCATCGGACACCCGCTCGCCTCCTCCGGCGTACGGCTGATGACGCAGCTGGCGCGGCAGTTCGCCGAGCGGCCCGACGTGCGCTACGGCGTGACCGCCATGTGCATCGGCATCGGCATGGGCGGCACGGTCATCTGGGAGAACCCGAACTGGGACGGAGGGGCCAACTGATGGCCGCGGAGTACCCGAACGAGGTCGTGACGAAGGCGCTGCTGCGCCTGGTCGCCGTACCCGGCCTGACCAGGCCGGTCGCCTTGATCACGCTGGACAACGGCTTCGACCACAAGAAGCCGAACACCTTCGGGCCGGCCGGCCTGGCCAGCCTGGACGCCGCGCTCACCGAGGCGTTCGCGGCCGAGCCGGCGTTCGTCGCGGTGACCGGCAAGCCGTACATCTTCAGCGTCGGCGCCGACATCACCGGCCTTCCGCTGCTCACCGAGCGCGCCCAGGCGCTGGAGATCGGCCGGCTCGGCCACCGGGTCTTCGCCCGGCTCCGGGAGAGCACCGTACCGACGTTCGCGTTCGTCAACGGCGCGGCGATGGGCGGCGGGCTGGAGCTGGCGCTGCACTGCCACTACCGGACCCTCTCCGGCGGCGCCGCGGCGCTGGCCCTGCCCGAGGTGGGGCTGGGCCTGGTGCCGGGCTGGGGCGGCACGCAGCTGCTGCCGAACCTGATCGGCATCCCCGCCGCCGCCCAGGTGGTCATCCAGAACCCGCTGACCCAGAACAAGATGCTCAAGCCGAAGCAGGCCGCGGAGCTGGGCATCGCGGACGTGCTGCTGGAGCCGGCGGACTTCCTGGAGCGCTCGCTCGAGTGGGCCGCCGGCGTGGTCCGCGGCGAGGTCACGGTGACCCGTCCCGAGGTCGACAGGGAGATGTGGGACGGGGTGCTCTACTTCGCCAAGCAGCAGCTCGACGAGCGGCTGCACGGCGCGGTGCCCTCGGCGTACCGGGCGCTGGAGCTGCTCGGGCTCGCCCGCGACGCCTCGTTCGCCGACGGTACGGCCGCCGAGGACGAGGCCCTGGCCGACCTCGTCTTCAGCGAGGAGCTGCGCAGCGGCCTGTACGCCTTCGACCTGGTGCAGCGGCGCGCCAAGCGGCCCGCCGGGGCGCCCTCGCCGGGCCTGGCCCGCGACGTCACCAAGGTCGGCATCGTCGGCGCCGGGCTGATGGCCTCGCAGCTCGCCCTGCTCTTCGCCCGCCGCCTCCAGGTGCCGGTGGTCCTCACCGACCTGGACCAGGCCCGGGTGGACAAGGGCCTCGGGTACGTCCGCGGCGAGATCGACAAGCAGCTCGCCAAGGGCCGGCTCGACCAGGGCACGGCGGCGAAGCTGCGCGGTCTGGTCAGCGGCGCGGTGAAGGAGGAGGCGTTCGCCCCGGCGGCGCCCGGCCGGTCGACCTCCTTCGCCGACTGCGACTTCGTCATCGAGGCCGTCTTCGAGGACCTCGGCGTGAAGAAGCAGGTCTGGGCCGAGCTGGAGAAGGTCGTCACGCCCGAGGCGGTGCTGGCCACCAACACCTCGTCGCTGTCGGTCAGCGCGATGGCCGCCGACCTGGAGCACCCGGAGCGGCTGGTCGGGTTCCACTTCTTCAACCCGGTGGCCGTGCTGCCGCTGCTGGAGATCGTCCGGGGCGAGCGTACCGACGACGCGACGCTGGCCACCGCGTTCGCGGTCGGCAAGCAGCTGCGCAAGTCCTGCGTGCTGGTCTCCGACGCGCCGGCGTTCGTGGTCAACCGCCTGCTCACCCGCTTCCTCGGCGAGATCTTCGCGGCGGTCGACGCCGGTACGCCGCTGGCGGTCGCCGACGCCGCGCTCGACCCGCTGGGGCTGCCGATGCGCCCGCTGGCGCTGCTCCAGCTCGTCGGGCCGGCGGTGGCGTACCACGTCGGCGGCACCCTGCACGCCGCCTTCCCGGACCGGTTCGCGGTGAGCGAGAACCTCCGGCGCATCGCCGAGGCCGGCCGGCCGCTGCTGGTCGACGGCGAGGTCGACCCGGAGGTGGCCGCGCTGCTGGAGGTCGGTGACCAGCGGCTGACCGCCGAGCAGGTACGCCAGCGGGCGCTGGACGCGCTGGCCCAGGAGATCCGGCTGATGCTCGACGAGGGCGTGGTCGCCGAGGCGCAGGACATCGACCTGTGCATGATCCTCGGCGCCGGCTGGCCGTTCCACCTGGGCGGCGTGACCCCGTACCTGGACCGGACCGGGACCTCGGAGCGGGTCACCGGACGCCGGTTCCTGCCCCACGGCGTGGCCAGCCTGCCCGCGTAGCCTCCACCTCCCACCCGCCCCCGGGGTCGCGATCTCCCCCCATCCGATCGCGACGGCGCGCGGTGGCCGGACCCGTCCCACGCGGGTTCGGCCACCGCGCTTTCTCGCACCGGATCGGCGGTTCTCCCCGGCCGGATCGGCGACCGCCACGCCGGACCCCGGCATCGCCCTTTCGGACCGGACCGGCAAACTCTCCGAACCGAAACGGTGGTTTCTTCATACCCGATCGGTGGCCGTTCTCCGGCCGGATTTCGGCTGCGCATTTCGTGCTGCCGGCCGCCCTTTCGCATTTCGGCGTGCCGTCGGAGCCGATCTCAACGGGTAAATCCGATCTTTTCCGTCGCGGAGTAAACCCGGCGGCGTAGACATGCGGGCCATCGCTACGATCGGCTTTCCTTTCCATCGATCTGGAGAATCATGTCGCAGCCATCCTTCCCGCCGGGCCCGCAGCAGCCGGGCGCCGGCACCCCGCAGTACGGCGCACCGCAGACCGGTGGCCCGCAGTACGGGGCGCCCGGGGCGGAGCCGGGTTCGCCGTACGGCGAGCAGTACCCGTCGGCGCCCGGCGGTTTCCCGTCCGACGCCGCGCCGCCGAAGAAGAAGTCCAAGGCCGGAAAGATCATTCTGATCATCCTCGCCGTCGTGCTGGTGCTCTGCGTGGGCGGCGGGGTGGCCGCCTACTTCGCCACCAAGGACACGATCGACGAGGTCGTCGACGCCACCAAGACCACGATGGTCGAGCCGCCGACCCTCGCCGGCCGGGCCAAGTCGACCGACCCCGACCTGCAGAAGACGGCCGACGAGCTGAAGGCCGAGTACAAGTCGGACGTCCCGGACGCCACGAGCACGGTCGGCGCCTTCTACGGCACCGCGGAGAAGGAAGACCTGCTCATGATCGCCGGGGCCTCCGGGCTGGTGGCCGACCCGACCAAGGAGCTGACCGACATGGTCAGCCAGGCCGCCAGCGAGCTGGGGGCCACCAACATGGCGACCGTCGAGGCCGGTCCGCTCGGCGGCGAGGCCAAGTGCGGCGACGGCAAGGCCGAGGGCCTGAAGCTCGGCGTCTGCGTCTGGTCCGACCGCGGCAGCGTCGGCCTGGTGGTCTTCTACTTCAAGACCGGCAAGGAGGCCGAGGCGGAGTTCCTGACCGTCCGCGCCGCCGTGGAGCAGCGCTCCTGATCCATCCGGGACACCGTCGCCGGGTCGGAGCCGGGAGCCTTCCCGGCACCGCCCGGCGTGCCATCCCAGAGCCCACCAGCGACGGGCGGCCGGTACGCACCGGCCGCCCGTCGTCGTACCTGTCGAACCGGGGACGAGCGGGGGCCTCAGGCGGTGGCCGAGGTTCCGCGGAGCCGGCGGCGCGAGGCACGGTTCTTGCTGCGCGCGCCGCAGCGGCTCAAGGCGCACCACCGGCTGGAGCCGTTGCGGGACGGGTCGTCCTTGCCGTTCTCCCCCGCCGTGCTCCACGCATTTCCCGAAAATCGTCGAAGAAGGACCTGACGTGCTGACGATCCGCCCCGCCCGTCCCGAGGAACTGCCCGCGCTGACCACGTTCCCGAACGACGAGGAACGCAACGCCGCGACTGCCGGGTACCTGTCCGGGCTGCTGGAGCGCGGCTGCACCCGCCCGGAATGGTGCCTGGTCGCCGAGCGCGACGGAGCGCTGGCCGGCAACGTCGTGCTGTGGACGATCCCTGGTCGCACGGTACCGACGGATATCGTGCTGCTGGAGCCCGGTGACAGCGAGACCGGTCGGGCCCTGCTCGACCGGGCCGCGGGCCTGGCTCGATCGCTGGGCGCGCAGACCCAGGGGCACGTGCTGGACGCGCCGAGCCAGGCCCCCCAGTTCCAGCGCGGGCCGCAGCTGCGCGAGCAGTTGCTGGCCGCCAACGGATTCTCGGTCACCCGCGACGGGTGCCGGTTCCTCTGGCAGGCCGGCGATCCCCTGCCCGCCCAGGACGGACGACTGCACTGGCGATCCCTGGCGGAACTGGGCGAACAGCCGTTCGTGGAACTGCTCGCCGACGCGTTCACCGACACCAAGGACGCGGTCTTCCTCGCCGAGATCGCCGAACACGGCCTGCCCGGCGCGGCCGAGCGCAACGTCACCGACATGCTGGAACTGGACCACGAGCCCGACTGGTACGAGATCGGCTACGACCGGCAGGGCCGCCGGGTGGCCCTCAGCATGCCCGCACGCGCCCCGAGCTCCGCGGTGATCGGCCTCGTCGGCGTCACGCCGGCCGGACGAGGTCATGGCTACGCCACCGCCGCCGTCGCACGAGGCACCCAGATCCTGGCCGCCAGCGGGGCAACCGAGATCCGTGGCGACTGCGACGCGAGCAACATCGGGATGTTCCGGGCGTTCGAACGCGCGGGCTACCGCAACTTCGCCAACCGGAAGATGTTCAGCCGCGATCTGTAGATCCTGACGCGCGGAAACGACGGGCGGCCGGTGCGTACCGGCCACCCTTCGTCGTACCCGTCGGCGTCACGGATGCCGTTCGGCGGCGCTGCGCAGGACGCAGAACTCGTTGCCCTCCGGGTCGGCCAGGACCGCCCAGCCGGTGCCGTCCGGGCGGCGGTGGTCCGACACCAGGCTCGCCCCGAGCGCGGTCAACCGCTCCACCTCGGCGTCGCGGTCACGGTCGGTGGGTTGCAGGCAGAGGTGCACCCGGTTCTTGACGACCTTCTCCTCCGGCACCTGCTGGAAGAAGACCACCGGGCCGGCACCGTCCGGCGGCAGCAGCACGGCCTCCGGGTCGCCGGGGTGGTCGTCGGCGTGCCGGGAGTAGCCGAGCACCTCGGCCCAGAACCCGGAGAGCCGGTAGGTGTCGGCGCAGTCGAAGCTGACGTTCTCGATGCGGGAACTCACGTTGATCCTCCGATGTGGATGGACGCGCCCCGCGAGAACCGATCGTCAGCGCTGGTCGGGCCGGGGCGTGGGAATGACGGTACGAGACATCTCCACACCCCCTTTCGTCCGCCGGGCTGACATGGGGCACCCTGGCAGAGCCGACCCATCACGTCAATCGGGTTTGCCGGCGGGACCTGGTTCCTCGGGCAGCACCACCGTGGTCGCGACGGGTCCGGACTCGGCGGGGCCGACGCTCCCGGCCGGGCCGGCGTTGCCCGCCACCGCCGGGACGGCGTCGGGTGTCGCCGGGACGGCACTGGCTGCCGGGGTGGCCGGTGCCGGGGTGCCGTTGACCGTGGCCGAGGCGGCCACGACCGGGGTGGCCCCGGCCGCGGGCAGCGTCACGGTGACCTCCAGCCCGCCGCCGGGCTGGGCCACCGCGCTGACCGTACCGCCGTGCGCGTCGCAGACCGCCCGTACGATCGACAGCCCGAGCCCCGAGCCGCGTGCCCCGGTACGTTCCCGACCGCCCCGGCGGAACGGCTCGAACAGCCCCGGTACGTCGCCCGGGTCGACCTCGAAGCCGGTGTTGCCGACCACCAGCCAGACCTGGTCGCCGGCGGAGCCGGTACGGATCCAGATCCGGCCGTGCAGGTGGTTGTAGCGCACCGCGTTCTCGACCAGGTTGCCGGCGAGCCGCTCCAGCAGGCTCGGGTCCCCGACCACCGGGGCGGGGTCCAGCGCGGCGCCGACGTCGAGGCCGAGCCGGGTGATCTCCCGGTCCATCGCGGCGAGCGCCGCCCGGCCGCCCATGGCCAGGTCGGTGGGGACCTTGCGGCCGAGCCGGCGACCCGACTGCGCCTCGCTGCGGGCGAGCACGAGCAGGGCGTCGACGAGCCCGTTGGCCCGCTCGGAGGCGTCCCGTACGACGGTGGCCATGCGCCGGAACTCGGCCACGTCCGCCTCGTCGTCGGCGAGCGTCACGTCGATCTCGGTACGCATCACAGCCAGCGGCGTACGCAGCTCGTGCGAGGCGTTGGCGACGAAGCGCTTCTGCCCCTCGAACGCCTCGGCGAGCCGGTCGAGCATGGCGTCGAAGGTGCCGGCCAGCTCGGCCACCTCGTCGTCCGCGCCCGAGTAGCCAATCCGCTGGTCCAGCGTGGTCTCGCCGAGCCGCCGGGCGGTCGCGGTGACCCGGTGCAGCGGGCGCAGCGCCCGGCCGGCGACGACGTACGCCCCGGCGACGCCGACGATGCTGATGCCGAGCAGCGCGATCAGCCCCTTGACGAGCAGCTCCCGGGAGGCGCTCTCGGTCAGCTGGTCCTGCCACTGCCGGCCGTCGAGCAGCTGGCCGTTGGCCAGTTCGACGGTCGTGCCGGGTCGCAGCTCGTCGGCGGGGCGCAGCGCGTCGCCCACCAGCAGCCAGGCCAGCAGCACCAGGATCACCCCGGCGCCGACCAGGAGCACGCCGTTGAGCAGGGTCAGCCGCAGCCGCAGCGTGGGGCGCAGCCGCAGGCGCAGGCTCGGCAGGTGCGGCCGGCGGTGGCTGGAGTAGAGCGTCATGCCTCGACCCGCTCCGGGACGTACTGCTCCGGCACCCGGTAGCCGGCGCCGACCACCGTCTCGATCAGGGGCGGGTCGCCGAGCTTCTTGCGCAGTGTCATCACGGTGACCCGTACCGTAGTGGTGAACGGGTCGGTGTTGGCGTCCCAGACCCGTTCCAGCAGCTCCTCGCTGGAGACCACCGCGCCGCGCGCCTTGAGCAGCTCCTCCAGCACGCCGAACTCCTTGCGGGTGAGGTCGATGCCGACGCCGCCCCGGGTCGCCACCCGCTTGGCCGGGTCGACGACCAGGTCCGCGACGCTCAGCACGGGCGGCGCGGCCGGGGTGGCCCGCCGGCCCAGCGCCTGCACCCGGGCGACCAGTTCGTCGAAGGCGAACGGCTTCGGCAGGTAGTCGTCGGCGCCGCGCCGCAGCCCCTCCACCCGGTCGGCGACGGTGCCGCTGGCGGTCAGCATCAGCACCCGGGTCAGGGTGCCCGAGGCGACCAGGTCGGCACAGATCTGGTCGCCGTGCACGCCGGGCAGGTCGCGGTCGAGCACCACCACGTCGTACCGGGTGACGAACGCCATCTCGTGCCCGCTGGAACCGTCGTAGGCGACGTCCACCGCCATCCCCTGCCGGCGCAGTCCCCGCGCGATCGCGTCGGCGAGGTTGCGCTCGTCCTCGACCACCAGTACCCGCACCGCGCCTCCTCGACCGACGTGCCCTACGCGAACAAGCTATCCGGCCGGGACAAACCGCAGCTAGCGGCCGAGGCCGGACCGATTGCAGAAAACCTTCCGGTGCGGAAAACTTCGCGTCAAGATCCGCCAGCGCGATGGGGGGCACGGTGACCGCTCACTCCCCCGCCCGACGGGACGTCGCCTACCGGCGCTTCCGGACCAGGGCGGAGTTCGCCACCGGCACACTCGACGGGACGGCCTTGGACGGCGACGGCGTACGCCTCGCCGGCCCGGTGGGCGAGCTGGTGTACACGGACCCGCATACGGGCGCCAGCGGCCCGTACGAGTACGCCCGCTGGACCTCGCCCCCGCTGGCGTACGGCTTCGCGGCCACCGAGGTGATCCCCTCCTGGACCGCCGACACCCCGGACCGCACCTGGATCCAGGTCGACCTGCGCGGCACCACCGAGGCCGGCACCCGCACCCGCTGGTACACCCTGGCCCGCTGGGCCGCCGACGACACCGGCATCCGGCGCACCAGCGTGCCGGCGCAGGCGGGGCCGGACGGCGGCGTCGACGCGGACACCTTCACCGCCACGGACGGGCACGCGCTGACCGCCTGCCAGCTCCGCGTCACGCTGCTGCGCCCCGCCGGCACCGCGGCCAGCCCGCTGCTGCGCTCGATCGGTGCCGCCGCGTCGCGACTGCCCCGGCGGGGCGCCGCGGCCGCGGCGCCCGGGGCGGCCGCCGGGCCGGGAGCGGCCGCGGAGCCGGGAACGGGCGCGGAGCCGGGAACGGGCACGGAGCCGGGAACGGGCACGGAGCCGGGAACGGGCACGGAGCCGGGAACGGGCACGGAGGCGGGAGCGGGCGTCGGGCCCGGCGAGGACGCCGAGGCGGGCGTGACCGGGGCGCCCGGCGCGGCGTGGGGCCGGGTCCTCGACGTGCCGACGTTCTCGCAGAAGACGCACGACGGGCACTACCCGCAGTGGAACGGCGGCGGCGAGGCGTGGTGCAGCGCCACCTCCACGGCGATGGTCCTCGCGTACTGGCGCTCCGGCCCGACCCCCGCCGACTACGCCTGGGTCGACCCGAGCGACCCGCACCCCTGGGTCGACCACGCGGCCCGCCAGTGCTTCGACTACGCCTACCACGGGGCCGGCAACTGGCCGTTCAACACCGCCTACGCCGGACGCTTCGGCATGGAGGCGTTCGTGACCCGGCTGCGGGCGCTCGCCGAGGCGGAACTCTTCGTGGCCGCGGGCGTACCGCTGATCGTCTCGGCGTCGTACCGCAGGGGGCAGATACCCGGGCTCGACTACGACACCAACGGCCACCTGATGGTGCTGGTCGGCTTCACCGGGTCCGGCGATCCGGTGCTGAACGACCCGTACGCGCCGGCCGAGGAGACGGTCCGCAAACGGGTGGACCGGCGGCTGTTCGAGGCGGCCTGGCTGAACGCCAGCGGCGGGCTGGTGTACGTGATCCACCCCGCCTCGGTACCGCTCCCGCCCGCCCCCGCCCAGGCGAACTGGTGACCCCGTCGGGCGCGGGGCGGGCGCGGGGCGGGCGCGGCGCGCGGGGCTACTCGGGGATCGGCCAGAGCGCGGTCGAGCCGTCCAGGCGGCGGCAGGTGAAGACGGTGCGGTAGACCACGCAGCCGCCGGAGATGTCGCTCAGCTCCATCAGTACCCGGCTGGTGGCCGTGCTCGGGTCGAGTTCGGCGAGCCACGCCTTCCCGGACGGTTTCTGCCGGAGCACGAGCCGCGGCCCCCGCTGGTCCGGCTGGTCGAGCAGCGCCCAGGTGCCCAACTCGCCGACGACCCGGCCGGTACGGGTCTCCAGCGCGGTCATCGGGGCGGCCCGCTCGAAGATCATGTCGCCGGCGAGCAGGTAGTCCCCGACCGGCCAGAGGAAGCGCGGGCTGCCGTCGGTCCAGAGGGTGCGGCCGGTCGCCGGGTCCAGCACCCGGACCCCGCCCTGGGGCCGCCGGAAGCACGGGTACGCCCCGCACGAGTCCAGCCAGAACTCCGTCTTCGGGTCCCGCTGCACCGTCCACCGGCGGTCCAGCCGCGCCAGCCCGTACGCGGTCAGCGTCGTCTGGTCCGGGCCGAGCAGCATCAGCAGATCCCCGACGACCTGCACGCCGGACCAGTAGCCGGTGCTCTCGCCGACCCGGGCGGCGATGTTCCGGGGCGGCTCGACCGGCGGGGCGAGGGTGCCCGCGATCCGTCCGGTGGTCGCGTCCAGCAACCGTACCGGCTCGTCCCGGGTCCAGAGCACCACCAGGTCGACCCGGTCCGTCCCGTCCGGGTGGTTCCGCCCGTCGGGGTGGTAGCTCAGCTGGGTACGCGCCGGCACTGGGTACGCCCAGCGCTCGGCGCCCGTCGCCGGGTCGACCGCCCGCAGCGTGCCGGCCGGTTCGACCGCCTCGGTCGCGGCGTCCCGAATCGTGGGCGGGGCGTCCCAGAGCAGCGCGGCACCCTCGATCGTGAACGAGGCGAACCCGCCGGGCCGGTCCCAGCGGGTCCGGCCGGTCGCGGTGTCCAGCGCCACCGTGCGCGGCACGTCGCCCGTCTCGGGGTTCGCGCTGAGCAGCAGCGGCGCGCCGTCGGCGACGTAGGCGCCCACCGGAACGCCGCCGGCCACGGCCTGCCCGGCGGGGGTGGCGGCGATCGGCACCGGCACCCGCCACAGCGGCTCGGCCCCGGGCAGCCGAAACGCGACGACGTGGGGGTTCGGCACGCCGGCGGTACCGAGCGGGTCGATCACGAAGATCGCCTCGCCGCCCTGCACGATGCTCGTCGCACCGATGTTGATCCGGATCGTCGCCTCGGGCGCGCGGCGCGCGGGCGCGGCGGCGGTCAGGGTGAGGAGCGCCAGCAGGGCCAACCCGAACGGCCAGAGCCGGCGGGTGGCGCGCCAGTTCCACCCGGGCCCGCCCGCGACCGGCGAACGCTCGTTCGCCTCACCCAGCTCGATCATGGCCATCGACCGTCTCCCCTCCCGAACCACCGCCGGCGCCTGTACGGGATCGGGCCCGACCATCATGCTCCCGGCTGATCTTCAGGTGGCCGCCTGTACGATGTCGCGTCGTGTCTTTGCCGGTAGTGGATAGTGCCTCGGACGCTCGGTCCGGTTCCCAGTCGACCCGGTCGACCCGACGGTTGGGTCGATTCCGCGTGCCACCCCGCGCCGACCTGCTCGCCATCGGCGCGTACGTCCTGCTCGGCATCCTGGTCTGCGCCAACTACTGGGCGGACATCCAGCACCGGGTCTCCTCCCACCTGCCGACCGACCACAGCTGGTTCGAGTGGCTACTGTCGCACGGCGCGTACTCTGTGCGACACCTGGAGAATCCGCTCTTCTCGGCCCGGCAGAACGCCCCGGACGGGGTGAACATGATGGCCAACACCTCGGTGCTGGGCATCAGCATCCCGCTCTCCCCGATCACCATGCTCTTCGGGCCGCAGGTCGCGTACTCGGTCTACCTCGGCGGGGTGCTCGCCGCGACCGCCGGCACGTCGTACTGGGTGCTCTCCCGTTACCTGGTCGACTCCCGCGCGGCGGCCTTCCTGGGCGGTGCCTTCCTCGGCTTCGCCCCCGGCCTGATCCACCACGCGAACGGGCAGCCGAACTTCGTCTCCAACTTCCTGCTGCCGCTGATCGTCGCCCGGGTGCTGCGGCTCGGCGAGCCGGAACGCTGGCGGCGCAACGGCATCGTGCTGGGGCTGCTGGTCGCGTACCAGATCTTCATAAACGAGGAGATGCTGCTGCTCACCGCGCTGGCCTGCGTGGTGATCGTGCTGGCGTACGCGGCGATGCGCCCGTCGTGGGCGCGGGCCAGCTGGCGCCCGTTCCTGCTCGCCATCGCCACCGGCGGCGGGCTCGCGCTGGTGCTGACCGCCTACCCGATCTGGTACCAGTTCAACGGGCCGCAGTCCTACCGCGGCCTGCAGGGCGGCATCTTCCACAACTGGGGCGAGGACCTCGCCGCCTTCGTCACCTACTCCCGGGACACCATCGCCGGCTCCGCCGAGGTGGAGAAGACCATCGGGGTGACCGAGCAGAACACCTGGTTCGGCTGGCCGCTGGTGGTGCTGGTGCTGCTCGCCATCGTGCTGCTCTGGCGGGTCCGGCTCGCCGCCCGCCTCGCCGCCGTGGTGGCGGTCGTCTTCACGCTCGCCTCGCTCGGGCCGTACCTGCGCATCGACGGCGTCGAGACGAGCACCCCGTGGCTCTGGCACTACATCCCGGACGACCTGCCGCTGGTCGAGATGATGATGCCGACCCGGCTGAGCCTCGTCGTGGTCGGTGCGGTCGGCGTGCTGGTCGCGCTCGTCTGGGACGAGGCCGCCCGCTGGGCCACCGCCGACGACGCGCGGCGCCGCCGGGCGCGCTTCCTGGCGTACGGGGCGGTGGCGGTCGCGCTGGTGCCGATCTTCCCGCAGCCGCTGCCGGCCAAGCACATCGACGCCCCGCCGCACTTCATCAGCTCCGGCGCCTGGAAGCCGTACGTGCCGGCCGGCCGTACGCTCGTGCCGGTGCCGATCCCCAGCAACGTGCACGGCCTGTCGACGCTGCGCTGGAGCGCGCTGAGCGGGCTGGAGTTCCCCGTACCGGGCGGCTACTTCATCGGCCCGAGCCCGGAGGGACAGGGCATGTTCGGGGTGGCGCCCCGGCCGACCAGCGGGCTGATCTACGCGACCATGGACCGGGGCCAGGTGCAGCCGATCACCGACGAGAACCGCCGGCAGGCCTTGGAGGACCTGCGCCACTGGCGGGCGTCGGTGGTGGTGCTCGGCCCGGACCCGAAGCAGGACGTGCTGCGCGAGCTGATGACCGGCCTGCTCGGCCAGCCGCAGCGGGTGGACGACGTCTGGCTCTGGGACGTACGCGACCGCGTCTCCTGAGGCGCCCGCGCCGCCCCGGGGACCTCGGGGCGGCGCGTCGCCCGCGGCCGACGACGGGCGACCGACGCGGGCCGTGGCTAGGATCGAGGGGATCCCGCGCTCGCGGCGGTCCCGGACGAGGGCGTGTCGTACCCGGCCAGCGAAGACGACCGCGTCGAAGGTGGTGCCGTCGTCATGCCCTGGTTGGTGCTCGTCGTCTCGGGGCTGCTGGAGTCGGTCTGGGCCATCGCGCTCAGCCGCTCGGCCGGCTTCACCCGGCCGCTCCCCTCGGTCGTCTTCGTGCTCGCGCTGGTACTGAGCATGGTCGGCCTGGCGTACGCGCTGCGCACGATCCCGGTCGGCACCGGGTACGCGGTCTGGGTCGGCATCGGCGCGGCCGGTACCGCCGCCGCCGGCATGCTCTTCCTCGGCGAGTCGTCGAGCCTGCTCCGGATCCTGTCCCTGCTGCTGGTGGTGGCCGGGGTGGTCGGGCTCAAGCTGTTCCACTGACCGGGCGACGGATCGCCGCTGGCGGGCGGGCGCCCGCTCGACGGGGAACGACCGCGGCGGAACCGTCCCGCCGGGAAATCCGGTCACCGGGCGAGGCCGGGCGGTCTCGGCCGTGTCCTAGACTCCCGCGATGGCGAACGCCCCGCTCCGGCTCACCGTCCTCGGCAGCGCGTCACCCTATCCGCGGGTCGACAACCCGTGCTCCGGCTATCTGCTGACCAGCGGCGGGACGCGGATCTGGGTGGACGCGGGCAGCGGAACGCTGGCGGCCCTGCAACGGTACGCGCGGCTCGACGAACTGGACGCCATCTGGATCTCGCACCTGCACGCGGACCACACGTCGGACCTGCTCCCCGCCTACTACGCCGCCCGGTACGCGGACATCCGGCTGGCGGCGCCGATCCCGCTGTACGGTCCGCCGGGCATCGCCGACCGGCTGGCCCACTTCCTCACCACCGGCCCGGTCCGCAGCCCCGTCGAGTCGGCCTTCGCCGTCGAGGAACTGTACGAGGGGCACCGGGTACACGTCGGCCCGCTCGCCCTGACCAGCCGCGCGGTGGCGCACGGCATGCCCGCCTTCGCGCTGCGCGTCGACGGGCCGGCCGGGTCGCTGGCGTACTCCGGGGACACGGCGCCGTGCGCGGGCCTGACCGACCTGGCCGAGGGCTGCGACGTGCTGCTCTGCGAGGCCGACAGCGACCGGCGGCCGGCCGACGAGGAACCGGTGCACCACACGCCGGAGGAGGCGGGGGCGACGGCCGACGGCGCCCGGGCGGGCCGGTTGGCCGTCACGCACGTCGGCCCGTTCCTCACGCCGCGGCAGGCCGTCGCCCGCGCGGCCGCCCGGTTCGACGGCCCGGTCGACCACGCCGCACCCGGCGCGACCTTCACCATCGGTTGAGACCGCCGCCGGCCCGGTCGCCGGGACCGCCCGCCCCGCTCCGGCGCGCGGCGGTTCAGAAGGTGATCGAGAGGCTGTTGGTGACGAAGTCCTTGCCGCCGGCGGAAGACGTGATCTCGTAGCCGAGCTGGATGTTGCCGATGGTCACGTCGCCGAACCAGCCCTGGTTGCGGATCCAGGTCGCCACCGCGCGGATGTCGACGGTACCGGAGTTGGTGTTGCTGGTACGGATGAACGAGTAGACCTGGTTGGCCCCGTTCGAGCCCCGGTAGATGTTCCAGGTGTGCCCGCCGACGCTGGCCGTGACCTGGAAGCTGCCGAGCGGACCGACCGGGCCGTACTTGTTCATCCACAGCATGATCTCGTGCGCGTTGTCGGACGACCAGATGTCGTACGTGGTGGCGAAGGCGACCCCGCTGGTCGGTACGGTGACGTTGAAGCTGCTGGTGGTCGGTCCCATCGCGCTGACCCGCCGGCCGAGGTAGCGGGTCGCGTTCGGGTACGACTTGACGCCACCGGTGTTCGGGTGGTTGGCCCAGACACCCCAGTTGCCGGTGGAGTTGGCCCAGATGGTCTGCGGCCCGTACCCGGAGCCCCAGACGTTGTTGTAGAGCGTGTAGCCGCCGCTGGACCAGGTGCCCCACCGGTCGGTGGAGCTCCAGACGACGGCGGCCGCGGGCGTCGCGGTGATCGCCAGGACGAGGGCGAGGGCGAGGGTACCGATCGTCAGGCGCGCGGAGCGTGGCATGGCTACCTCCCGGAAGGTCGGTGGATCGGGTGACCGGGGCGGCAGCCGCGCATCGGCTGTCTGGGACGGGACGGACAACGGCTACCGCCCACCGCTAGGCACATTTAAGTTGCTGATCCAAACAAAGTCAATGGATGTGTGTCGATTTGAGGTTCGCCGCGGCGCGCCCGGCACACCCGGGCTCGCGACGGGACGGCGCGGGCGCACGGGCGTGCACGGCGCGGTCGCGGGGTGACGTCGCGGACACGAGGTGTGGTATCAGTTACGGGTTCGTCGATCGACACGGGGGATCAGGATGCGCGCGACACTGGCTCGGATCACGGCGGCGGGGACACTGGCGTCGGTCGCGCTGCTCGGCGCGACCGCCGGCCCCGCACGGGCCTCCGGCAACGACTGGTACGACCGGTACGTGGCGATGGACGCCGCCGTCGGCGACTCGTCCTACACCAGCCGCGACAGCGCCACCCTGGCCTGGGGCGAGAGCTACATCCTCAGCAGCTACCTCGACGTCTACCAGCTGACCCGGGACACCCACTGGCTCGACCGGCTGGTGACGCACGCGGACCGGATCATCGCGAACGCCGACGACCAGGACGGCGACGGCTACCTCGGCTGGAGCACGTCGCGGTACTCGCCCCAGGAACTGCTCAACACCGGCTTCGAGACCGCCACGTCGGGCGACTCCACCATGGCCGCGAACTGGGTGCGCTGGCAGACGAACAGCACGACCGCACGGCGGACGACCGACCGGGTCGGCGGCTCGTACGCCATGCAGATCAACTCCGACGGCGCCCTGTGGCGGAAGGTCTACCAGCAGCTCGGCGCGTACGAGCCGAACACGGTCTACGACCTGAAGTTCAGCGCGAAGACCAACGGCTCGGCCGCGGGCGGCCGGGCATACCTGATCGACGACACCACCGGGACGATCCTCTGCTCGAAGGCGTTCACGAACACCGCCTGGACCGCGTTCAGCCTGGAGTGCCGGACCCCGGCCGCGACCGGGCACGCGCTCCAGGTCTGGCTCGGCCACAACGACTACCGCGTCTCGGGCGGCAGCGCGTACTTCGACAACGTGAGCGTCAGCGGCCGGTTCCCGTACATGGTGCACGACGGCATGGTGGGGACGCCGATCGCGCAGTTCGTGCGCCTGGCCCAGCGGACGCCGTCGCTGCCGGCGGCATACCACGAGCGGGCGGCGGCATACCGGGCGTTCCTGGAGAACGAGATCGTGCCGCGCTGGGAGTCGAGCGCCTACATCGGCAACACCTGGGTCTCCGGCACCGGCACGTACCAGCAGTCGCCGAGGTTCGACGCGTTCTCGCACACCCGCCCCGCCAACAACTACCTGCCCTACAACCAGTCCCTCGCGTACGCCCGGATGCTGCTCGTGCTCCAGCAGGTCAACGGCAACGCCACCTACCTGGACCGGGCCCGGCGCACCGGCCAGTACTTCAAGAACGGGCTGACCCTCGCCGACGACGCCTACACCTGGCGGTACGCGTCGTACTCCGCCGCCGGCTCGGCCGAGGACACCTCGCACGCGAACATCGACATCGGCGCGGCCCGCGAACTCTACGAGAGCGGCAACATCTTCACCGCCACCGACATGCAGCGCTTCACCAACGCGCTCACCACGAAGATGTGGAACGGCTCGCTGACCGCGCCGGTGGTGACGAAGTTCGTCAACGGTACGGGCGACGCCTCGATGAGCATCTACCTGGTCGAGTGGGCCGAGTACGCCCAGTGGGCGAAGAACATCTTCCCGATCGTCGCCGAGCAGTACCGCGACCTCGCCGGGAACTCCGCGTACACCATGCTCGCCCTCGCCCGGATCATGAAGTGGGACCGGTCGAAGCTGGTCAACCAGGGGTTCGAGCTGGCGACCAGCTTCGACGCGACCCAGCCCGCGCAGTGGAACCGGGTCGGCTCGACCGCGACCACGATGTTCCGCGACCCCGCCAACGCCTTCGAGGGCGGGTACGGGCTGACCATCCGCTCGACCGGCGGCGCGGCCCAGCAGGCGAACCAGACCTGGGAGAACTGGCGCCCGGGCACCTCGTACACGGTGAGCTTCGTCGGCCGGGCCGAGGGCGCGGCCGGGGGCCGGGTCTGGGTGCTGAACGAGACGACCGGGGCGGTCCTGGCGAGCGCGCCGTTCACCAGCGCCGACTGGACCCCGGTCTCCGTCGAGTTCACCTCGCCGGGCGTGGCCACCCAGACCGTGCGCGTCTACGTCGGCAACGCCGACCCGAGCGCCGCGGGCGCCGCACACCTCGACAACCTCGGCATCCGGGCGACCGGCGACGCCTGGTGAGCCCGCCCGCTCGCCAGGCTTGCGCCGGGGCGCTTACCTGGAGCGCATGTACGACGTCGTGGTGATCGGGGCCGGGGTTATCGGGCTGAGCAGCGCCGCCCGGCTCGTGGAAGCGGGCGCGCGGGTGGTGGTGCTGACCGCCGACGACCCGGCCGAGACGGTCTCCCGGGTGGCCGCCGCCGTCTGGTACCCGACCCGGACCGAGGGCAACCCGCGGGTGCTCGACTGGGCCGCGCGGACCTTCGAGGAGTTCGCCGCCCAGGCGGGACGCGGGGTGCCGGGCGTGGTGATGCGCCCGACCCGGATGCTGCTCCGCACCCCCGCCACCGGCACCCCGTGGTGGGCGGCGGCGGTGCCGGACTTCCGGCACACCGGTTCGGAGCTGCCCGGGGTCGCCGGCGAGTGGCGGTTCACGGTGCCGGCCGTGGAGATGACGCCCTATCTGGACTGGCTGCTCGGACGGCTGACGGCCGGCGGGGCGGTGCTGCGCCGCCAGCGGGTGACGGCGCTGACGGAGGTCGCCGGGTTGGCCCCCGTGGTGGTCAACGCGACCGGGCTGGGCGCCGGCGCGCTGGTCGGCGACCCCGCCGTGCACCCGGTCCGGGGGCGGATCGTGCTGGTCACCAACCCGGGGCTGGAGACCTCCGTCCGCGACGAGACCAACCCGGGCGGTTCCACCTACATCCACCCCCGGAGCCGGGACGTGGTGCTCGGCGGCACCTTCGAGCCGTACCGGGACGACATCGCCCCCGATCCCGAGGTCGGACGGGCCATCCTGCGGCGCTGCACGGCGCTGGTGCCGGAGCTGGCCGAGGTCCGGGTGATCCGGCAGCTCGCCGGCCTGCGCCCCGCCCGCGCGGGCGGCCCCCGGGTGGACGAGGACGACGCCGGGCTGCCGGGCGGCGGTCGGCTGATCCACAACTACGGGCACGGTGGCGCGGGCATGACGCTGGCCTGGGGCTGCGCCGACGAGGTGGCCCGGATCGCCGCCCAACCGGGCGCAGCCCGGACGGACCCGCCCGTCGGGTGAGAAGACCCCGCCCGGGGCGGCTCAGCCCGGCGAGCCGCTCGCGCTCGGCTGGCCGGTGCCGTCGGTCGTCTCCCCGCCGCTCGACGGGGACGAGCCGGCCGACGCCGGCGAGCCGGTCGGTACCGGCAAACCGGTCGACGATGGCGAGGCGGTCGACGGCGACGGGTTCGCCGACGGGCTCGGTGGCGGGCTCGGCGGCGGCGAGCTCCCGGCCGGTGACGGGTCGTGGTTCGTCGAGACGCTCGGCTCCGGTGGGCCGGCGGGGTCCGGCGCCGGCGAGCCGGGCCCGGCCAGCAGGGCCAGCGCGCCGAGCAGCACGGCGGCGCAGCCGCCCGCCGCGACGACCGCGAGCGCCCGGCGCCGCCGGCGTACCCGCCGGCCCCGCCGCACGATGAGGTCGGGATCCAGCCGGACGAGGTCGCCGTCCGGCTCGCCGTGCAGTGCCGCGCGGAGCGCGTCGAGATCGGTCACCGTGCCCTCCTGACGACGGCTTCGGGTGTCTCCGCCCCGGTGATCCGGAGCTTCGCGAGCGCGCGGGACGCGGTGCTCTTCACGGTGCCCACCGACACCCGCAGGTCGTCGGCGACCTCCTCCTCGGGCAGGTCGAAGAAGTAGCGCAGCACCACCACGGCGCGCTCCCGCGCCGTCAGCCCCGACAGGGCCTGGACGATCCAGCGGCGGCGCGTCACCTCCTCGGCGACGTCCTCCGCGTACGGGGGCTCGGGCAGTTCGGCGGTGGCATACTCCCGCAGCGGCCGGCGCCAGCCGTCGATGAGCTGGTTCACCATCGTCCGGCGGGTGTAGGCGTACGCGTCCTCGCGGCGCACCCGGGACCAGCTCGCGTACGCCCGGACCAGCGCCGCCTGGGCCGCGTCCTCGGCCCGGTGGCGGTCGCCGGTCAACAGGTACGCGGCGCGTACCAGCCGGGCGGACGACGCCTCGACGAACCGTACGAAATCCTCGTCGTCGCGCCCCATGCCTCCCCCATCACCGCGGTACGCCCAACGGCTCTACGAGCGAGGCCCCCGGAAGGTTGAGTCCCGCCGTCGACAACTTTCGCCCCGGCCCGCTCGTAGGTGCTCCATACAGAACCACTCGGCGCGTCCACGCGGACGCGCGACCCCACGGAGGAAACGTGCCACTCGAAGAAGCCGCCGACCGCCCCGCCCGGCGCGGCCGGCGCCGCTCGCTGGTCGTCATCGGCGCGACCGGCGTCGTCGCGCTCGGGCTCGCGGTCACCGGTGCGCTCGCGGCCACGGCCGCCACGCACGACCAGCCACCCGCCCCGGTGCCGTCGCCGTCGTCCTCGTCGCTGCCCACGGCGGCACCGTCGCCGTCGCAGCCGACCGCGGCGCCCTCGCCGTCCCGGCCGGTGCCGCCGGCACCGGTACCGTCGCCCTCGTCAACGGTGGTTCCGCCCCGCCCGGTGCCCTCGCCGTCGTCGTCCTCGATGGTTCCGCCACGCCCCGTGCCGTCGCCGTCGTCCTCGTCGCTGCCCCCGGCGGTACCGTCCCCGTCACCGTCGCGGTGAACACGCGGCCCGCTTCCCGAGCTGGCCGCTAGGCTCCGGCGCGCGCCTTGCGAACGGCGCGCGTGGCAGAACACGCGCGCGAGCTGAACAGCGCGGGGACCGAGCAGCGCACGCCGGGCCGGCGGGGGTGGCGCCTGATCGGGCGCCACTCCCGCCGGCCCGAGGCCCGGTGGGCCGACGATCAGGATGACCGGTGCCCGGTTTCCTCGATCTCCAGGACGATCCGGCCCCGGGCGGAGCTGCGTTCGGCCAGTTCGTGCGCCTGTGCGATCTCCGCCAACGGCAACCGGGCGGCGATCGGGTAGCGCAGGTCGCCGGCAACCAGCGCGGACGTCAGGTCGGTCGCGGCGGCCTCGTTCGCCGGCTCCGGGAAGTCGTCGTTGCTCAGGAACCGGATCGTGATGTTCTTGAAGCCGAGCGGCCAGTACGGAATGCGCGGCTCGGACGCGCCGGTGGCGTAGGTGGCGATCACCCCGCCGTACCGGAGAACCTCCAGGTTGGTCGCCAGGTTGGCGTCGAAGGCCAGCTCGGCGACGCGGTCGATCGGTTCCCCGCCGGTGCATCCGAGGATCCGCGCGGCCAGGTCGCCGCCGGCGGTGTCGACGGCGTGGTGGGCGCCCGCGGCCAGGGCCTGTTCGACCTGGTCCGGGCTGCGTACTGTCGCGATCACGGTGGCACCGCCCCGGCGGGCGACCGCCACCGCGGCCCGGCCGACCGCGCCCAGGGCTCCGGTGACGAGCACCCGCTGGCCGGTCACCGGCCCGTCGGCGAAGATCGCCCGGTGGGCGGTGATGCCCGGGATGCCGAGTCCGGCGGCCTGCTCGTACGGCACCTCGGCGGGCAGCGGTACGGCGTGCCGGGCGGGCACCACGGTGTACTCGGCGGCGGTGCCGAGGGGGCGGTACGACTGGGCGAGGTAGACCCACACCCGTTCCCCGATCCGGGACGGGTCGACGCCCGTTCCCACGGCGTCGATGGTGCCCGCGCCGTCACCGTGCGGGACGATCCGGGGGAACGCCATCACCGATCCCCACCAGCCCTGCCGTTTGCCCAGGTCACCGACGTGAATTCCGGAAACCGACACCCGGACTCGGACCTCGCCCTCGCCCGGCTGCGGATCGGGCAACTCACCGACCTGGAGCACCTCGCGCGCCGGGCCCTGCCGGTCGTACCACGCCGCGCGCATCACGCGTCCGCCGGATCGAGGGTAGTGCCCTCCTCGCTGCTGACCACCTCGTCGATCAGCTCGAAGAACGCCTGGATGCCGGGCCGGTCGCCGCCCCGGCGCCGGGACTCGGCGAAATCCTCGGACGAGCGCCAGAAGACGATGTCCAGCCACTCGTCGGCGGGCAGCCGGATCAGCCGTGCGCCGAGGAAGCCGGTGCGGTCGGTCTGGAAATCGCGCAGCATCGCCGGCCGCGCGGCCAACAGGGCGTCGGCGCGCGCCGCGGGTACGCGGAAACGGGTGATTTCGACGGTGGTCATGTTCCTCGGTCCGTTCGGATTCTGGAGGTTCGCTCGGTCACGCCGAGCATCAGCCTGAGCTGGGTGAGCAGGATGTCGCGGAACGCCGCGGGCGACGGCGTCGGATGGTGCTGGACGCGGGAGACGATCAACCCGGCCAGCGCGGAGAGCAGAAAATCCGTCACGGTCTCGGCGTCGTGCGCGAGCGTGAACTCACCCCGCTCACCGCCCTCCCGCACGGCGGCCAGAAACGGCGCCCGGTACCGCGTCTGCACCTCCGCGCTGTAGTCGCGGAGGTCGTCGTCCCGCATGGCCGATCGCCAGAATTCCACGAGGACCTGCCTCGTGCTCTCCGAATTGTGCAGACTCCGGTCCATCAGCGCGACGAGTCGTCGCCACGGATCGGGTTCGGCGCTCGCCACCGCCGTCAGGGCTTCGACCTCCCGGTCCGTGAAGACCTCCATCGCCTCGACGACCATGTCCTCGCGCGAACCGAAGTAGTTCTGCAGGGTGCTGATCGCGACGCCGCTGGCCGCCGAGACGTCCGTGAACCGCGTGTTCTCGTAGCCGCGAGCGGCGAGCACGCCCGCCACGGCCGCCAGCACGGCCGCCCGTTTCGCCCCGCCCGCGCGCCTTCTCCGAATCGCCATGGCGCTACCCCGTCGCCGGGATGTCGCCGTACCGGCGGAGCGCGTTCCGCCGGTTCCACCTGTCTTCCGCCACCCGGGGCCGGTGGTGGGACGCCTCGCCATACGCTGTCGGCACGGATATACGGTACCGCCGTACCGATTTTGCCGCACGGCCCTAAAGCTCGACTGTCAGGCGGAACACCTCGGACTCGTGGCCCGGGCGGGCGAGCCGGCACCGACGGAGCGGACGCGCCACCGGCCGGGCCGGGGCGGGCGAGCCGGCCCGGCGGAAGCGGACGCGCCACCGGCCGGGCCGGGCGGGCGAGCCGGCCCGGCGGAAGCGGACGCGCCACCGGCCGGGCCGCGGCTCAACGGACGCGGCCGCGGCTCAACCGACGCGGTCGCGGACGTCCCAGACCCAGGTGTTGGCGATCCACTGGCCGGGGCCGAGCAGCTGGTCGACGGTCTGCTTGACCGGGTTGCCGCGGGTCAGCCCGCCCTGGACGACCACCGCCGCGCGCCAGTGCCGCAGGTCCTCGACCGCCTGCCGCCGCTCCACGTCGGTGATCTGCGGCACCTCCCCGGTGAAGGCGACCCGGTCCAGCAGCACCGCCGTCGGCAGGTCCGGCGAGCCCCAACGGGCGCCGGGGTCCTCCGGGCCGCGGGGGCCGATGAAGTAGCCGCCCGGGGCCGTGAAGGCCAGATTGGTCCGGGCCGACCAGTACATGCCGGCCTTCGCCTCGCCGCCGGTCGTCGGCGGGACCGGCACAATGGTGCGTCCCGGCGGCACGTACGAGCGCCAGACCCCGGTGGCGACGAAGTCGGGTACCGGCCAGACCGGGACGGTCCGGATCGGCACGGGGACCAGCGGCAGCAGCGCGGCGGCGACCGCGCCGCTCCAGAGCAGCCGGACCGGCAGCGCGCCGGTCGGGGCAGCTCCCGCCGGGGCGGGAGCCGAACCCGCCGGGGCCGGGGCCGCCGGGGCGCCGGCCGCGCGCGGTGCGGCGAAGACCCGGTCGAGGGAGAGCGCGAGCAGGATCGCGATCACCGGTACGCAGATCAGCGGGAACCGGGCCGGCACCGCGAGGTCCAGCAGGGGCAGGTGGGCGACGAGCCGGTACGGGCCGGGCAGGTCGGTGGGCTGGCCGTTGAACGGTACCTGGGGACCGAACGACAGCACCGCGAAGACGAGGCCGCAGACGGCCAGGGCCTTCACCATCGGCCGGCGCCACTGCCAGATGACGATCACGACGCAGAGCACGATCAGCGCCAGCCCGAAGAACGAGTTCTCCTCGGTCGGATTCGGCGAGAGGTGCCCGGGCACCGAGTCGTGCCCGGTGACGGACTGGCGGGCGGCGGCCGTGAACGAGCGGACGTCCAGCACGTACGCCTCGGGGCTGAACGGCAGCCCGCGGTAGTGCCCGGGGCCGAAGAACTGGAACCAGAGCGGGTACGCCAGCAGCACCAGCGCCGTACCGGCCCCCACGGCGAGCCGGCCCAGCAACGCCGGGGCCTGCCGGCGGGCGGTACGCGGGTCGGCCACCGCGTACGCGACGGTGAAGAGCCCGGCCGCCAGCACGAGGAAGACCAGCACCTCCTCGCCGATGAAGACCTGGTAGGCGACGAGCAGCCCGAGCAGCAGCCCGCGCCGGAGCACCCGGTCGTCGCGCGGGTGGAAGACGGCCGCCAGGATCGCCGGTACGAGGAACTGGGCGACCATGTGCAGGTGCCCGCCCGCCTGGGAGATCATCCCGGGGGCGAAGCCGCAGAAGAGCCCGCCGACGGCGGCGGCGACCCGGGAGCGGACGAGCCGCCGGGAGAGGAAGAAGTACCAGGCCGTGGCGGTGCCGGCGAGCGAGAGGACCAGCCCGACCAGGAACGTGGTCTGCGACCCGCCGAGCAGCGTCACCGGGGTGAGCGGGATCCCGAGGCCGAGCACCGAGGTGTTCGCCATCAGGTTGACCCCGTCGGGGGCGTTGAGCGCGGTGCTGTAGAGCGGGTTCTCCAGGTGGGTCACGGCCCGCGCGGCCCGGGCCAGCATCCACTCGAAGAGCATCTGGTCGTTGTCCATGTGCACCATCCGGTCCCGGTGCAGCCAAAGCCGGCTGGTCGCGTAGACCGCCGCGAGCAGGTAGAGCAGGACGACCGGCAGGTCGCGCAGGGCCGCCCGCCGCCAGGCCGCGGCGCGTGAGCCGGTACCGGTGGACGGCTCCGCACCGGTACCGGCGGAGGCCGCGCCGGAGTCGGTGCCGGAAGCGGGCGTGACGGCGGTCGCGCTCCCGGCGGGCTGGCTCGGTCCGGACATCTCGTCACCCCCGTGGTGGTCGACCGCCCGGCACCGCCGTACCGCCGGGCGTCCAGCTCATCAGCTCTTCCTGCTCGTCAGGTCCCGTACGTCCCAGATCCACACGTCGGACTGCGGGCGGCCCGGCCCGACCAACTGCTCGACCGTCTGGCGCAGCGGGTCGGCGTTGTGCTCCCGCACCGGCAGCACCAGGATCGCCGCCCGCCAGTACCGCAGCTCGTCGAGGCAGCGACGGCGCTGCTGCTCGGTGAGCTTCGGCGTACGGCCGGTGGTGGCCACGTCCTGCAGCAGCGGGCCGATCCCGCTGGGCCGCCCGCCGAACCGCCCGGAGTCGCCGGTGTTGCCGTTGCGCGGGGCCAGGAAGTAGCCGCCCGGGATCCTGAAGTCCAGGTTGGTGGCGGCGGCCCAGCGCATGCCGTGCGTGTTGCCCATGTCGGGCACCGGTATCGGCACCAGGGTCTGCTCGTCAGAGACGTACGGCCGCCACTGGCCCGAGGTGATGAACTTCGGCACCGGCGGCCGGTGCCCCTCCTTCAGCGGCATCGGCACGATCGGGATCAGCACGATGGCCAGCGCGGCGACGACCACGCGGCGCAGCGTCCGCGGGTTGCCCACCGGCAGGGCCCAGACCCGGTCGACGGCGAGCGCCAGCAGCAGGCCCACGGCGACCGTGGTGATCAGCCCGAACCGGGTGGGCACCACCGCGTCGAGCAGCGGCGCCTTGACCAGCCAGTCCCACGGTCCCCAGACGAGTTCCCGGTTCCAGTACGTGATCCGCTCGCCGAGCGAGAGGACGGCGAAGAAGAGCCCGGTGAAGGCGAGCGCCCGCACGATCACCTCGCGCCGCAGCCACGCCACGATCGCGGCGGCCAGCAGCACGAGCCCCCAGCCGAGGAAGGCATTCTCCTCCGAGTAGTTCGGCGCCAGGTCGGCGTTGGCGCGCTCGTTCCCGCCGAGCGTCGGGGTGCCGGGACTGACGAAGGCGGCCAGGTCGTTGCCGTAGTCGCGCACCGTGTCGGAGAGGCCGTGGTACGCCTGCGGGCCGGCGAACTGCACCCAGAGCGGGTACGCCAGCAGCGCGGAGGCGAGCACCGCGCAGACGAGCAGGCCGCCGCCGAGCGGGCGCCACGCCGCCCGGAACCGGCCGGGCCGCTGCACCAGCACGGCCAACAGGAAGACGCCGCAGGCCAGCGCCGTGAAGAGCAGGATCTCCTCGTTGATGAACGCCTGGTACGACACCAGTAGGGCGAGCACCAGGCCGTCGCGTACCACGTGGGTGGAGCGGGTCAGCAGGACGACCCGCCAGACGATGAACGGCAGCAGGAACTGGGAAATGATGTTCGGGTGCCAGTTGGCGTGCGAGAGCATCGCCGGGGAGAAGCCGCAGAGCCAGCCGCCCACGATCGCCGCGACGGGTGCCCGCACCACGTGCCGGGAGAGCACGTAGTACCAGGCGGAGGCGGTACCGGCGAGGCCCAGGGTCACCAGGACCACGAACGAGACCGCCGGACCGAAGAGCAGGGTGACCGGCACCATCGGGATGGCCAGCGCCAGGATGGCCGTGTTGGCCATCAGGTTGACCCCGTCGGGGTAGTTCAACCGGTCGGTGAAGAACGGGAACTCGCCGTGCAGCACCACCCGTACGGAGTGCGCCAGGAAGTACTGCACCTGCGCCGGGTCGCTGCTGTAGAGCGACGCCACCCGCCCGGACGGGTCGATCCAGATCTGGCTCGTCACCCAGACGGCGACGGCCAGGAAGACCCCGTACACGGCGAGGTCGCGCCGCCAGGTGGGCCAGCTCGGCCGACGCGGGCGCGGCCAGGCGCGCCGCTCCGGCGTGGACGTCGGCGCCGCGAGCGCGGGCGCCGCGCCGTTGCGCCTCGCCACCGTCTCGGTGACCGCCGTGCCCCGGTCGGCGCCGGCCGCCGGTACGGGCCCGTCGGCGCCGGTGGCCAGGGCGGTCGGGTCGTCGCCGGTCGCCGGTCTCCGCTCGCCGGCGCCGCCCGGAGCCGGGTCGGACACCGCTGTTGACGCCCCCTCCAGTGGGGTGCCGGCGGGCTCGTCGGGCCGCGGTTTCTCCGGGTCCGGCGTGGTCTCGAGACGTGGCTCGACAGGCGTCACAGTCGGCGGAGTCTACCGGAGCACCGGTGGCCCGCCGGAGCCGCCGGCCGATCGCTCGGGGCTCCGGCGGAGGCGTTCCGCACGGTCGCCGAGAATCCGCTCCGACCATCGGTCGGGCTTTCGTGAGGCGCCACCCGGGGGCCCGTGGCCGTTTCGTACGATGTGGCTTCCGCAACGGGCGCCGCTTGACGGGGAGGCACAGCGTGGGGTCGATCCATCGGCGAAGCTCGCTCGTCGTCGCCGCCGCGCTGGCGCTGCTGGTGACGGGTTGTGGGCCGATCGCCGACCGGCGGCCGTCGGCGACGTTGCGGGTCGGCTACGACACCCTCGACGGCACGTTGCAGGTCTGGCCCGCCCGAGGCGCGCTGGCCGGGGACGCCCAGGCGGGCGCGGCGGTCGGCACGGCGGTGGCGCGCTGGCGTACCCCGGTCGACGACCGGGTCTACCTGCCCTCGTCGGGAATCCTCTGGCTGGGCCGGGTCGACGACGCGCCGCTGGCGCTCGTGGCGGCCAGCGTGCCGGGTGGCGGCGCCTCCTGGCTGCTGCAGCTGAGCGCCGGCGCCGACGGGGCGTACCGGGTGGACCACGCGACCGAGTACACCGACCCGGGCTACCTGGTCTACTCCGACGTGCTACCGGTCTTCCTGCCCGGCGGCCGGCGCTACCTCACCTCGTCCCGGGTGCAGCGGCTGCTCGGCCCGGACGGCGAGCCGCTGCGGATCACCGACGGGCTGACCGGGCCGGTCCAGGTGCCGTCCTGCACCGCCGTACCGCTGACGGCGTCGCTGCGGGCCACCGAGTCGCTGCCGACGGGCGAGGCCGACGACCGACTGCTCGACCTCGGCACCGGGATCGGGAACCCGCGCTACCCGCTGGTCAGCGACGAGGACGGGGCGGCCGGCAAGGCGCTCGACGGGCTGGACACCTGCGCGCTGGCGGCGAAGACCGGGCCGTTCGGGAGCATCCTGCGCCGCAGCGGCGAGCGGGACGAGCCGCAGTCGGTACCGGACTCGTGGCCGATCGACAAGATCAGCATCCGTACGCTGGCCACCGCGCCGCTGGACGGCACGCGGGTACGGATCGAGCAGCTCGACTGGCGTACCGACGCGGGCATGATGTCGGCGGTGGTGCTCCGCCCGGAGCAGGGCCCCGCGGCGGCCTCGATCGCCGACCGGGTCAACGCGCTGCAGACGTATTCGCTGGAGCTGGCGGGGCGCTCGCTCGCGGTGCTGGTCTGGAAGGCCGACGACGAGAGCGCCCTGTCGGTGCCGCCCGGCACGCAGCGGCTGGTCGACCTCCCCGGCCTGGTGATCGTGCCGGAGCCGGCGGAGAAGCAGACGTTCAGCCTGGCCGACACCGAGAAGGTCTACTACCGCTCGCTCGGCGGCAACTGACCCCGACGCGCCCCCACCTCCGGCGTCGATCATGGAGTTGTGGCTGCCGCAAAAGGGGATATGGCACGCATCCGGCCGACCACAACTCCATGATCGGCGGGGCTGGCGCCAGATGCGGGCGGCGCCACCGGGACGGGTCCCGATCGGAAGAGCGTGGGGGAGGGAAAGAGTGT
>NZ_JBFAPK010000052.1:0-60753 GCF_040676675.1 Micromonospora sp. NPDC049559
CTGCCCGACGAAGACATCAAGCCTGACGGGATTCGTCGGGCACGGTGGGCCCCACCCCCGACCCGCCTCCCAGCCCCACACCCGACCCGCCTCCCAGCCCCACACCCGACCCGCCTCTCGGCGCCGACCCCGGACCGCACGCCAGCCACGCCGCCCGCCCACACCCCGACCACCGTGCCCACGCCGCGCAACGAACTGCCGGGCGACCGGAAGACCATCGTCTACCTCGGCGTGATCAACCCCCAGGACCACGTCCGCGCCGCGGTGCTCGCGGCCGAGCGGCTGCGCGCGCTGCGCGGCGGGGCGGACTGGCGGCTGGTCGTCGCCGGAGACGGGGACTGCCTGCCCGAGCTGCGGCGGCTCGCCGCCGAGCGGGGCATCGAGGACGTCGTGCGGTTCACCGGCTGGCTGGAGGCGGACGAGGTCGACGCGCTGCTCCGCTCGGCCACGATCGGCATCCAGCCCGACCCGCGTACCCGGATGGCCGAGCTGTCGACGATGGCCAAGACGGTCGAGTACGTCGCCCGGGGGCTGCCGGTGGTCGCCGTCGACCTGCTGGAGACGCGCCGCACAGCGGACGCGGCGGCCCGCTACGTGCCGGACGGGACCCCGGAGGAGCTGGCCGAGGCGCTGCACCGGCTGCTCGGCGACGACGAGGCCCGTACCGCGATGTCGGTGGTGGCCCGGCGACGGTTCGCCGAGCAGCTGGCCTGGGACCACCAGGCCAGGTCGTACATCCGGCTGTGGCGGCGGCTGCTCCCCGGCGGACCGGCGGACCACGGCTGCGTACCGGTCGGCGACGAAACAGACACCGCCCGCACGACACCGGGGCGACAGCACTGATTCCCGTTACCTGCCGACAGTCACTCGCGCCCTAGAAGGGGTCGTTCCATGGACCTTCTCGACCTGCTGAAGCTGATGTTCCGGCGGTGGTACGTCACCGCGCCGGTCGTCGCCGGAACCATCGTCGCGGCGGTCGCGCTCGGCATCTCGATCCAGCCCGAGTACAAGACCAGCGCGGCTGTGCTCCTGGTGCCGCCGACCGTCACGGCACCGGCGCAGCCGGACGGCCCCCCGCAGCCGGGGAACCCGTGGCTGCGGGTCGGCGAGAACGCGATGGCGCAGGCGGTGCAGATCACCGTCTCCGCGCACGACGCGCGTACCCGGGTCCGGGCCGCCGGCGGCGACTCCGGCTACGAGGTCAGCGTGATCACCCGGAGTTCGATCCTCAGCGTCGAGGTCACGGCGGCGAGCCAGGCCAGCGCGCGGGCCACCGTGGTCGAGCTGACCCGGCTCGTCAAGGAGGTGGTCGCGAGCCAGCAGGCGCCGTACCACCCGCGGGCCGGCGAGCAGATCACCACCGAGGTGCTCGATCCCGGGCTGAACATCGTCCAGTCCCGCTCCAACGTGCTGCGGGCCCAGATCGTCGTGGGCGTGATCGGCCTGCTCTTCGCCGCGGCGACCGCCGTCCTCTTCGACGCGGTGGCCCGCCGCCGGGCGGTGCGACGGCACGGCGCCCGGCACCCGGTGGGCTCCGCCGCGCTCCTCGGCGGTGGCGCCGCGGCCGTCGCCCCGGTGCCCGCCACCGGCGTCACCCCGGCTCCGGTACCGGCCGGACCGCCGCTCGACCCGGCCGGCGCACCCACCCAGGCCGGTGCACCCGCCCCGGCCGCCACGGCCAGGCCGGCCGGGGTGCCGGGCGGTCCGGCCGGCGTGCAGCCCGGCGGCGGGCTCCTGCTCGGCGCCGGCCGCAGCGCCACCGAGAGGCCGGCCGACTGAGGTGCCGACCTACCTCTCGGCCCGGCGGTCCACGACCGTCTACGACGGCCTCCTTCCCGCGCGCGGCCGGCTCCGGGGCGCGGCGGCCGGGGTCGTCCTCGCCACGATGCTGGCGTACCTGCTGCCCTCGCGACTGATCTTCCCGCCCCTGAGCGACCTCGGTAAGCCGGGCATCATGCTCGCGCTCGGGCTGCTGGTCTGGTGGGGGCTGAGCCGCCTGCACCCGACCCTGTGCACGACGGGCCGGCAGCCGATGCGCTGGGCCATCGCCGGTTACCTCGTCACCATCGGCGCCTCGTACATCGCCGCGCAGTCGCGGGGCATGTCGCCGCTGGAGTCCAACGGCGCGCACCGAGCCATGATCACCGCGCTGGCCGGGGCCGGGATGCTGCTCACCGCCGCCGACGGGGTGCTCACCCGGGAGCGCATCGACCACGTGCTGCGCTGGCTCTGCTGGGGCGGCACGGTGATGGCGCTCTTCGCGCTCAGCCAGTTCGCGCTGCGCCGGGACTTCACCACCTACCTGCGGCTGCCGCCGCTGCTGGCGTTCCAGCGCGACCTGATCGGCTTCGACGCCCGAGGCGGCGGAGGTCTGGTCCGCGTCGCCGGTACGGCCGGCCACTACATCGAGTTCAGCGTGCTGATGGTGATCGGGCTGGTACTGGCCATCCACTTCGCCCGGTACTCGGTGTCGCGGCGGGACCGTCAGCTCTACGGCGCGGTCGCGGTCCTCCAGGCCGGGGTGATCCCCATCTCGCTCTCCCGTACCGGGGTGTTGGCGCTGGCCGCCGCCATCCTGCTCTTCGTCCTGGTCTGGCCGCTGCGCACCACCTTCAACGTACTGGTGGTCGGCTGTTTCCTGGCGGCGGCGATCCAGGTGGTCCGACCCGGCCTGCTCGCGACGCTGCGGGCGCTGATCCTCGCGGGCGACAACGACCCGAGCGTGCGGGGTCGCCTGGAGGACTACGACTTCGTCGGGCCCTACATCCGCGAACGCCCCTGGTTCGGCCGCGGCTACGGCACCTGGCTGCCCTCGCTGTACCAACTCCTCGACAACCAGTGGCTGGTGACGCTCGTGACCACGGGCGTCGTCGGGGTGACCGGGCTGGTCCTCCTCTTCCTGGCCGGGGTCGTCCTGGCCGGGCGGGTACGCCGCTTCGCCGGCGCCGAACGCGACCGCGACCTGGCGGGGGTGCTCGCGGTCGCGCTCGGGGTCGCCGCGGTCTCCGCGTTCACCTACGACGCGCTCTACTTCACGACCTACCTCCTCACCGTCCACCTGCTGCTGGGCCTCGTCGGCGCGCTGTGGCGGGTCACCCGCGCGGAGCGGATCAACCAGAGTCAGGGAGCGCCGTGACCGGCATCGACATCCTCATGATCACGTACAACCGGCCGGAGTACGTCCGGCTGTCGCTGCCGCACCTGCTCTCCACCTGCCCCGACGACGCCCGGGTCTGGCTCTGGCACAACGGGACCGACCGGGCCACCCTCGACGTGGTCGAGGAGCTGCGCCACCACCCGCGGGTGCACCGCTACCGGCACAGCGTGGAGAACGCGGGGATCCGCGAGCCGACGAACTGGCTGTGGCGCGAGGCGACCGGCGAGTACCTCAGCAAGGTCGACGACGACTGCCTGCCGGTGCCGCCGTGGCTGTCGGTACTGCGCCGGGCGCACGAGGACGTGCCGGACTTCGGCGTGATCGGCACCTGGCGCTTTCCGGCCGAGGACGTCGACCAGCGGCTCGTCGCGGCGAAGCTCGCCGACTATCCGGGCGGGCACCGGCTGCTGCGCAACCACTGGGTGCAGGGCAGCGGCTACCTGCTCAAACGGGAGATGGTCCGGCGGGCGGGCCCGATCGCCGCGTCCGAGTCCTTCACCACCTGGTGCATCCGGGCGGCCCGCCTGGGCTGGATCAACGGCTGGTATCACCCCTTCCTACAGGAGGACCATATGGACGACCCGCGCAGCCCACACACGATCTACCGCAGCGACGCGGAGTTCCTGGCCCGCCGGCCGCTGTCGGCGCGGCGTACCGGCGTGACGACGGTGGCGGAGTGGACGGAGCAGATGCGGCACTCCGCCCGGGTGGTGCAGGCGGCACCGCTCGACCTGCGCGAGTACTCGGGCTGGCGGCGGCACCGCCGCAACGCCGTACGCCGGATCCGGCTCGCCCTGACGGGGCGTGCCCCGTGGTGACCAGCGTGATCATCCCGGCGCACAACGAGGAGCGGGTGCTGCGGCGCGCCCTGGACCGGCTGCTCGCCGACGCCGAGCCGGGCGAGTTCCAGGTGATCGTGGTGCCGAACGGCTGTACCGACGCCACGGCCGAGGTGGCCCGGTCGGTGCCCGGGGTGACCGTGCTGGAGCTTCCCGGGTCGTCCAAGACGGCGGCGTTGAACGCGGGCGAGTCGCTGGCCGCCGGCTTCCCCCGGATCTACCTGGACGCGGACATCCCGCTCTCCACCGCCGGGCTGCGCGCCCTGGCCGCCGCGGTGGGCCGGCCGGGACCGAACGGCACCGAGGTGCTCGCCGCCGCGCCGCGCCGGGTGGTCGACACCACGGCCCGGCCGCTGCTGGTACGGGCGTACTACGCGATCAACCGCCGGCTGCCGGCGTACCGCGGCGCCCTCTTCGGCCGGGGCGCGGTGGCCCTCTCGGCGACCGCTCGGGCCCGCTTCGACCACTTCCCGGAGTCCTTCGCCGACGACCTCTACCTCGACTCGATCTTCCGGCCGGAGGAGAAGGTCGAGGTGAGCACGGCCCAGGTGGTGACCGAGCCGCCCACCCGGACCCGGGACCTGGTCCGCCGGCTGAGCCGGGTACGCGCCGCGAACGCGGCCCTGCGCGCGGTCGAGCAGCGGGTTCCGGGGTCCCGGCGCGGCTCGTGGCTGGTCGACGTGGTGCTGCCCCGGCCGTGGCTGCTCCCGGCGGGCGCGTGCTACCTCGCGATCACGCTGACCGCCGAGGTGCTGGCCCGGCGGGCCGGGAGCCGGAACATCTGGAGCTACGGCCGGGACGAGTCCAGCCGGGCGGCGGCGGGAGGGGCGGGACGATGACCCTGCCGGTGAGCGTGATCGTCGTCTCGTACCAGACCCGCGAGCTGCTGCTGCGCGCGCTGGCGGCGCTGCGGTCGGCGTGCCAGGGCGAGCCGTACGAGGTGATCGTGGTGGACAACGGCTCCACCGACGGTTCGGCCGACGCGGTCGCCGAACTCTTCCCCGACGCACGGCTGTTGCGGCTGCGGCACAACGTCGGCTTCGCGCGCGCGGTCAACGCCGGCGCCGAACGGGCCCGCGGCCGGTGGCTGCTGCTGCTCAACCCGGACACCGAGCCGGTGGGCGACGTGATCGGCAAGTTCGTGGCGTTCGCGCGGGCCAACCCGGAGCACCGCGTCTACACCGGCCGTACGCTGCGCCCCGAGGGCGGCGACGACGGGCACTCGGCCTTCGGCCTGCCGTCGGTGTGGGGGTACGTCTGCTTCGCCACCGGGCTGACCACCCTGTTCCGCCGCTCGCGCTGGTGCAATCCGGAGGAGTTGCCGGGGCTGGACCGCTCGACGCCGAGCCGGGTGCCGGCCGCCTCCGGCTGCCTGCTGCTGGTGGAGCGCGCGCTCTTCACCGAGCTGGGCGGGCTCGCCCCGGACTACTTCATGTACTGCGAGGACATCGACTTCTGCCTGCGGGCCGCCCGGCACGGCGCCGACCCGGTCCTGGTGCCGCAGGCCCGGGTCGTCCACCTCGGCGGGGCCGCCTCCACGGGTGTCGGCAAGCGGGTGATGCTGCTCCAGGGCAAGGTCACGTATCTGCGGCTGCGCTGGTCCCGGCCGCGCGCCGCGCTGGGCCGGGCGCTGCTCGCCGTCGGCGTCGCGGTACGCGCCGCGGGCTCGCGGCTCACCGGCCGGGCCGACCACTGGCCGCGGGTGTGGGCGCAGCGGCGGACCTGGCGCGCGGGCTGGCCGCCGGTGGCGGAGCTGCCGCCCGTGGAGCTGGTCGGCTCGCCGTCCGACGGCGCGGCACCGCCAGCTCGCGTCCCCAGCGATCTTGGTGTGGAACGGCCCCGGTAAGGGCCACTTCGTACCAGGATCGCCTACGCGGCAACGCCCCCGCGCCGGCCGGGGGCGTTGTGGTTCGCGGATCAGCGGGTCTTGACGGCCTCGACGAACGTACGCCACGCCTCGGCGGCGAAGGTCAGCGTGCCGCCGTCACGGTCCTTGGTGTCGCGTACGAGCACGCGCCCGGGGAGGTTGTCCGCGACCTCCACGCAGTCACCGCCGTTGTTGCCGCTGTAGGTGCTCTTGCGCCAACGCGCGCCGATCATGTCCATGATCTTGCCGCTTCCCTGAGCAGGTCCAGGGATTGCGCCTGGGAGAGAGCCTCCGCCCGGATGCGTTCCCACCGTCGATCCAGGGTAGCAACGTCGCCGATCTGCTGGATGATCTGCGCTTGCGCCTGGCTGTCGACGTGTGCGACCCGCTCCCCGCCGGGCAGCTCGGCGATGGTGAACGGGCCGCCCCAGCCGGGATACATGCCCACCGTGGACGGCACCACGTGCAGCCGCACCGCCGGCAGCTGGGCGCACTCCACGAGATAGTCGCACTGCTCCCGCATGAGGTCGCGGTCGCCATAGACGGAGGCCCGGAGAATGCCCTCGTCCACCACGGCGGTGAACAGCGGCGGGCGCTCCCGGCGCAGGATCTGGTGCCGGTCGATCCGGGCGGCGACAAACTGCTCGACCTCGTCCTCGGTGAGCGCCTCGCCCGCGAGCGTGGCCCGCGCGTATGCCTCGGTCTGGAGCAGACCCGGCACCCAGGCCAGCTGGAAGCTGCGCAGCGCGACCGCCTCGCGCTCGATGTCCGTCCACGGGCGAAACCACGCGGGCTCGGGACGTTTCAGAATGTCCGGCCAAAGGTCCACGACCTCTCGCTTCAACAACCGCGCGACGTCCGCGCGATGCCTCGACTGCGGAACGCGCCCGGGGGTGACCCACCGCGCGGCGGTCTTGGGCGTCATTCCGATCTGTGCCGCGAGGCTCTCCGCCGTCTGTCCCGTCTCGACCATCGCCTCGCGAACGTCGATCAGCGGGAACAGCGGCACGTACCGCATGCGTGCCGCTGTTCCCGCTGTCCAGGATCATCTCGGGACGGTCAGCCGCGCGCCCTCATCACCTCGTAGAGGGCGGTCCAGTTCTCGGTACCGTGGCCGGCGGCGATCGCCCGGTCGTAGTGCGACTTCACCGCCGCCGGCAGCTCGGTGTCGACGCCGGCCGCCGCGCTGGTCCGCAGGATGTGGTCGGCCGTGGCACCCATCATCAGCGCCGTACTGAGGGCGCCGGGATGTTCGCCGGCCTCCAGCCGCCGGGCCAGCTCCGCGCCGTCGCCGACCATGGCGGGGATCCCGGTGAGTGTTCCCAGCGCGCCGGGTAGGAACTCGGCCGCCGGCACCCCGGCGGCGGTGACGAGCGCCGTCGCGTGCAGCAGGCTCGACAGGGCCGTGAGGAAGACGTCCAGGTGCGCCTGATAGAAGAGCTGAGCCAGTCCGGGGTCGGCGCCGAGGTACCTCGGCTCCCCGATCAGCCGCAGCACCGGTTCGTGCGCCGCGAAGACGTCCTCCGGGCCGCTGTAGAACACGTACGAGCCGGGGCTGCCCACCATCGGCGCGGGCACCATCACCCCGCCCGTCACGAACGCCGCGCCCCGTCCGGCGGCCCACTCGGCCGCCTCCCGGGAGGCGTCGGGGGTGTCGGAGCTGAGGTTGACGAGCGCCTTGCCTGCCAGGCCGCCGGAGCGCCCCGGGTCCCTGGCCAGCGGGCCGAGGATGTCGTACATCGCCCGGTAGTCGGTGAGGCTGAGCAGGATCAGCTCGCTCGCGGCGACGGCCGGCGCGGGCGTGGGCGCCGCCGTGGCGCCCTCGGCGACGAGCCCGTCGGCGCGGCCCGGCGTACGGTTCCAGACGGTGACCGGGTGCCCGGCCCGCAGCAGGCTGGCGGCCATCGCCCGGCCCATCGGACCGAGGCCGACGACCGTGACGGGGGCACGCTTTCCGGTGGCGCTCATCGGGTGGTCCTCAGTTCCTCGAAGATCCGGGCCGTACCGAGGCCGCCGAGCCCGGCGGCGATCTGCCGGCGGACGTTGTCGTGGATCGGCCTCAGCACGCCCGCGTCGACGCCCTGGTCGGCGCTGGTCCGCAGCAGCGCGGCGAGCGCGGCCTCGGTGAACTCCAGGCTCTGCTGGCCCGCGCCGGCGTAGTCCTTGGCGTCGACCGTGGCCGCGAAACCGGCCAGTTGGCCGGCCATGGCCGCGAGGAAGGGCGCCTGGCGCTCGGCGAACTCGGTCGCCGGTACCCCGTCGGTGGCGAGCATCGCGGCGCCGTGCAGGAAACCGGCGAACATCGCGTACATGCCGACGAGCATGGCCATGTCGTTGAGCGAGGCCATGCCGGCGTCCGGCCCGAAGTAGACGCTTCCGCCCCAGCGGTCGAGCAGTGGACGGTGCCGCTCGAACGCGGCGGCCGAGCCGCTGTAGAAGATCGCCGAGCCGGGACGGCCGATCATCTGCGGGACCGCCATGATGGCCCCGTCGAGGTAGGTGATGCCGCGATCGGCGGCCCACCCGGCGAGTTCGCGCGACTCGCGCGGCGTCGTGGTGGTCAGGTTGATCACGGTACGCCCGGCGAGGCCGGCGGCGACCGGGTCGAGCACGTCGTGCACGGACCGGTGGTCGAAGAGGCAGACGACGATCGGCCCGTCGCCGGCGATGGCCTCCTCGACGGTGGCGGCGACGGTGGGGCCGCGCTCGGCGAGGGCCCGCGCCCGGTCGGGATTGCGGTTCCAGACGACGGCGGGCGCCCCGCCGTCGAGCGTCGCGGTCGCGAGCGCGCTGCCCATCGCGCCCAGTCCCAGGAACGTGGTGCCGGTGGTCATCGGTTTTCCCTCTGCTCTGCTCGGTGGGATGGGTGGCGCGCCGAGCACCATCGTTCGCGGGTACTGTCGTGGCGACAAGTACCCACTAAATTGTTCGATACTGACGACTTCGTAAGTATTGGGCGTGACCTCGGAGAACGCGGAGGGTTCGATGGCATCGAGCGACCGGCGCGGCCCGTACGTCTGCGGCCTCGACGCCGCGATGGACGTGGTCTCGGGGAAGTGGAAGTCGCTGATCCTCTGGGAACTGCACCACCACGGCACCCGCCGCTTCGGTGAGCTGCGGCGGGGCCTGCCCGGCGTCAGCGAGAAGATGCTCGTCCAGCACCTGCGCGAGATGGAGCAGGACGGGCTGATCGACCGTGAGGTGTACCGCGAGGTGCCGCCCCGGGTCGAGTACTCCCTGACCGAGCACGGCCGGACGCTCAACGAGGCCCTCCGCCCGTTGGGCGCGTGGGGGACGAGGCGACGCGAGCGCCTCGCGGCCGAAGGCCGGCTCACTTCGGTGTGAACTCGGGCGTTCCTGATAGGAACAGCCGGACCACATGCCCCCACTGTGGGCGCCGGCCCTGCTGACCGGCGCCGACACCGATGTCGTCGTGCTCGACGTCCCTGGGCCGCTGACCTGCGGCGCGGATCGCACGAGCCACCGCCACCGGGAATCCCGACCGACGCGGACCGGGCCAATCCCAACGCGTAGGCGGCAGCCGCCGCGACGCCGCCCCCAGAGGTCAGTCAGGTCGAACCGTCTCGGTCGGGCCCGCCGTCGACAGCGCGGCGAAGAGGAGACGGTCGCGCCAGCCGTCACGGGTCCGGACCTGGTCGCGCAGGTGTCCCTCAGGCCGCATGCCGATCTTCGCGAGCACCCGGGCGGAGCCGAGATTGTCCGGATCGCACGTCGCATTGATCTTGTGCAGTCCCAGCCCGTCGAAGCCGTACCGCAGCAGCGCGGCGGCCGCCTCGGTGGCGTACCCCCTCCCCCACCGCGACGGCGCCAGCGCGTAGCCCAGGGTGCCACGTCGGTGCGCCGCGCTCGTGACCCGCAGCTCGATCGAACCGACCAGGAGGCCCTCGGCGCGCTCGACCACGGCGAGCCCGAACCTGGTCCGGGGCAGCGCGCGGGCGTCGTGCGTGACCTCGCGGAGGAAGGTGGTCGTCTCCTCGGGCGTGTTCGGCCCCCAGTCGGTGAAGCGGGTGACCCGGGGATCGCTGGCGAAGGCGTGGACGGGCGGGTGGTCGGCGGGTGCGAACTCGCGGAGCAGCAGCCGGGTCGTGTGGAGTTCCATCCTCGCGATCATGCCGCAGCTCCGGCCCCGTCCGCCGGCCGTGTGCAGCCGGCCGCTCCGTCAGCCGGCCGCGTCCGCCGGCCACTCCGTCAGCCGGCCGCGGCGATGCGGGCCCGCCACAGGTGGGCCGGGTGCACCAGCGCCAGCGCCTCGTCCAGCCGGCGCCGCCCGTCGTGGTCCAGCAACGGCAGTACGCCGCCGAAATCGGTCTCGTCCTTCTCGCGCACGTGCTTGGCCTTGAAGAGCAGCACGAACTCCGGGACCAGGTACGGGACGCCGTCCGGCGCGTACCGGATGATCTCGTCGTACGGCCGGCGGATGCGCTCGTCCCGCCGGCAGATCCAGGTACCGCCCTCGTGCGGTTCGCGGAACACGTCGAAGCGCCACCGGTTCGCGGCCCGCTCGCAGGCCCAGGTCTGGTGGGTCAGCCGCAGCGCCTCGGGCGTGGCCGGAAAGACCTCGCCCTCGTGCGGCACGTGGAAGTCGCAGTCGGCGAAGCGGGCCGCCACCCGCTCGAACCCGGCGGCCGGGACCGCGATCTCCAGGTCGTCGTGCGGGCGGGTCCGCGCGCCCCGGAAGAGGTCGAGCGCCCAGCCGCCCGCCACGTACCAGGGCACGTCCAGCCCGGCCAGGCGATCGGCCAGCGTCCGGGGCGGCCACGCCTCCCACGCGTCGAGATCCGGCGGCATGGCGCCCAACACTGCCACAGATACAGAGAACGAGTGGCTGTCCAGCCCTGAGACAGCCACTCGTTCTCGGTATTCGCGCGAACCGAACAGCTAGCCGGCCTGGCCGGGCGGTGGGCCGGTCACGGGCTGGTCGGCGAAGACCGCGAGGGTACGGTCGGCGTACGCGCTGGCGTCCCCGACCTCCATCGGCCCGTCCCAGGTGGTGGGGAGCGGCACCGGCACAGCCGGGTTGACGTGGCGGACGACCTCGTCCAGCACCGTCTCCGCGTCGCCGACCCAGAGGTGCTTGGCCCCGGGCACGCCGATCACCTCGGCCTGCGGTACCGCCGCGAAACGCCGCCGCGCCTCGTCCGGGCGCAGGTAGTCGTCGAACTCGGGCACCAGCGCCACCAGCGGCTTGCCCGACCCGGCCCAGGTGGCCAGGTCCTGGTCGGTGGAGAAGCGCAGCGGCGGCGAGAGCAGGATGGCGCCCGCCACGTCGGGTTCGCAGCCGTACTTGAGGGCCAGGTCGGTACCGAACGACCAGCCGAGCAGCCAGAGCTGCGGCAGCTCGGCGAACTCCGCGTACTCGATGGCGGCGGCGACGTCGAAGCGCTCGCCGACGGCGGCGTCGAAGGCGCCCTCGCTGGTGCCGCGGACGCTGCTGGTGCCCCGGGTGTTGAACCGGAGCACGGCGAGGTCGGCCAGCGCCGGCAGGCGCCAGGCGGCCTTGCGCAGCACGTGGCTGTCCATCATCCCGCCGTGGGTGGGGAGCGGGTGCAGGCAGATCAGGGTGGCGACGGGCGCACGGTCGGCCGGGCGGGCCAGCTCGCCGACAAGGCGCAGCCCGTCGGCGGTCTGTAGCTCGATCTCCTCGCGCCGGGCGGGGAGGATGGAGGAGGCACGGATCGGAGCGCTCATCCGCCAAGTTTCGCCCGGCCCGGACGGAACGTCCCGCCGGTATCCGGCCGGGGTGACGAATCTCCCTCGGCGGTGGTCCCGCCCCTCGCCGGCCCGGCTCCGCACGATCGCCCGCACCTGCGACCGGGCACGATCGGCCGTGGCGCGGGTCTGGGCTCAGCTGTGGCGCCGGGTCCGGTCTCAGCCGTAGTGCGGGGCGCTGCGGGAGCGCTGGATGTTGGGGCCGCGCCGATCGCGCGCCCGCCAGCAGCCGGTGTGCCAGTGCCGGCGGTCGCTGAGGTCGCCCCGGCCGTCGGCCGGCCACGCGACCACGTGCGCCACCCCGGGGCGGATCTCCTGGTCGCAGCCCGGGCAGCGGTACGTCTTGACGGCCGCGCCGCCGGGGACGCCGCGCACCTGCCACTCGCCGTCGCGCCACGACTGGACCGCCTCGACGCCGCGGCGGGCGCCGTCCGGGTCGAGTGGCGCGGGCGGCTCGGGGCGGGGCGGGTTGCGACGCGGGCTCACGTTCGTCAAGGGTACGGCCTGCGGCCGGGGCACCGATGATTGCCCGCAAAGCCGTGCCTCCGTCACTAAACCGACTATCACGCGTCAACGAGCATGTCCCACCCGAAAAGCCTCATGTCAGATCGCTGTCAGCTTGGCCGGATATCGCCCAAACCGGGCTAGCGTCCGCAAATAGGGGGCCGAGGGCTGGACGACCGGAATCAGCGAAGGGGCCATCATGTGGAGGAAGTGCGCTGCGGCGCTGTCCGTACTGCTGATGGTGGGCGCGCTGGGCGGCGCCTGGCCCGGCGCCTGGGCCGGCGGCCGGAACGAGGCGATCACCGGCGACGTGAACGGGGACGGCTTCCAGGACCGGATCTACCTCGGCTCGGTCGCACCGGCCTCCTGCTCGGTCATCGTGCAGTACGGCACGCCCTCCGGGGCGCTACGCCCGCCGGTCGCGTACACCTATCTTCGCCCCGGCCTGACCGGCCCGGAGACCCCCTGCCCCGACGTCGGCGTGGCCGTGAACCTGGTCGCCGCCGACCGGGTCGATGATCTGGTGGTGGCCTGGTTCGCCGGGCCGCCGCAGACGGTCCCCTACAACATGCTGGTCCTCGCCCGTAACTTCATGCCGTCGTTCGGCCTCGTTCAGGCGATCTTCCAGCCCACCCTGATGAACACCGCCGACTTCAACGGCGACCACCGCCCGGACGTCTATTCCGTCACGGACCAGGGCCAGGGCTTCGAGACCTACCTGAGCCTCGGCAACGGGACACTGGCTCCGGGACCGGAGCGGTGGTGCGCCGTCGGGCTGCTCGAATACCAGCTCAAGGACTTCGACCGCGACGGCGGCATGGACGTGTTGATCTCCTTTATCGAGGGCTGCGCCGACCACGCCCCAGGGGTGGTGGTGGTGCTGGACGACGGCAGCTACCAGCTGCTGCAACACGACCTGACCTTCCAGCGGCGTTGGAGCGCCAAGGTCGCCTATGTCAACGGCGACGCCATTCCGGATGTGCGGACGGTGGCCGGCGGCAGCGGCGAGATCGAGTACTTCATCGGGGTCGGCGATGGCACCTTCGTCGCCTCGCCGCGGGCCGTCGCCGACCGGGTCACCATCGTCGACAACGCCCGGACCAACATCCCGGTGCTCGCCAACGACTACGTCACCACGTCCGCGACGGTCACCATCGCGGAACCACCCCGGTACGGCACCGCGCGGGTCACCAGCAGCCGCACCGTGGTCTACAGCCCGGCCGCCTCGCATCCCGCGACCGACCGGTTCGTCTACCGCGTCACCCAGGACGGGAGAAGCAGCACCGCGGCGGTCAACATCAGCTTCACCGACTGACGCGTCTCGCCACCGTCGCCGGACCGGACCGGCCACCGCAGCGGCGGAGCGACGCCCGATCGCCTCCCGACAACCCGTACAGACCGGCCGGTCGCCTAGGTCGAGGAGTTCGACATGTGGGGAAAGAGAACCGCCGCGGGACTGGTCCTCGCGATCACCGCCACGGTGGGCGGGGTCGGAGTGTTCGCGCCCGTGGCCCGGGCGGGAGCGCCCGGGGAGGCCATCTGGGGGGACGTGAACGGGGACGGCTTCATCGACCGGGTCTTTCTCGGCAACGTGCAGCCCTCCTCCTGCGCCGTCATCGTGGAGTACGGCCGACCGGACGGCGTCCTGCTGCCGCCGACCGCCTACACCTACCTGCGGCCGGGCGGTACCGGCCCGGACATCCCCTGCCCGGACCTGGGCGTGGCGGTCGACCTCACCGACGACGGCATCCAGGAACTGGTGATCGCCTGGTCGGTCGGTCCACCCCCGACGCTCAGCTACAACCTGCGGGTGCTCGACAACAACTTTCAGCCGGCGTTCGGTCTCACCGAGTCGATCTTCGCCCCGCAGTACATGGGCATCGCCGACTTCAACGGCGACGGCCGCCCCGACGTCTACGCGGTCAGCGACGAGGAGGGCTTCGCCACCTACCTGAGCCTCGGCGACGGCACCCTGACCATCGGCCCCAAGGCCTGGTGCTCCGGGCCGCTCGACTACCTGCTCTACGACTGGAACCGGGACGGCGCGGTGGCCGCCCTGCTCTCGTACACCGACGCCTGCACCGACCACGCGAACGGTGTCGTCCACGTGACCGGAAACGGTAGTTTGCAGTTCCTGCAACACGACCCGACCGGCACCCGGACCTGGCAGAGCAAGGTCGCCTTCGTCAACGGGGACAGCTGGGCCGACATCCGGACGGTGTCCGACACCGGCGAGGTCGAGTACTTCATCCAGCCACCGGGCGGCGGCACCTTCGTCAAGTCCCCCACGGCCAACCACGACCGGGTCGTCGTCAGCGACGACCGGGCCGTCACCATCCCGGTACTCGCCAACGACTACGTCACCACCTCCGCCCGGCTCACCATCGTCGAGCCGCCGCGCTACGGCACCGTACAGGTCACCAGCAGCCGCACCGTCGTCTACCGCCCGAACCCGGACCACCGCGCCAGCGACCGGTTCGTCTACCGCGTCACCGAGGGCACCCGGAGCAGCAACGCCGCCGTGAACATCCGGTTCACGGGCTGAACCACGAGCGGCGGCCGACCTCGGCCGGCCGCCGGCTTCAATCGAGGAGGCGGTCATGTGGGGAAGACGACTGACCACGGCGGTCGTACTGGCGACCGTGGTCGTGGCCGGTGGGTTCGGCCCGGGCGGGACGGCGCCCGCCCGGGCCCAGACGCCCGGAGACCCGGTCTTCGGAGACGTGGACGGGGATGGGTTCCGGGACCGGATCTACCTGGGCACCGTCGAGCCGGGGCAGTGCGCCGTGATTGTCGAGTACGGCCGCCCCGGCGGGATGCTGATGCCGCCGGTCGCGTACACGTACCTGCGGCCCGGCGGTACGGACGTCCGCTGCCCGGACATCGGGGTCGCGGTCAACCTCGACCTCGACAACGACGTGGACGAGCTGATGGTCGCCTGGTCCGGTGGTCCGCCCCCCACGATCGCCCGGAACCTGCTGGTGCTGGGACCCGACTTCATGCCCGCGTTCGGCATCTCCACCTTCGTTTCCCGTCCCCGCTACCTCGGCTCGGCGGACTTCAACGCCGACGGTCGGGCGGACGTCTACGCGCTGAGCAGCGCGGATCGCGGCCTGGAGACGTACTACAGCCTCGGCGACGGCACCCTGACCGTCGGCCCGCTGCGCTGGTGCGCGGGCACGGTCGAGCCGGCGTTCAAGGACTTCGACCGCGACGGGGCCACGGCCGCCGTGGTCGCGTACACCGAGGGCTGCTCCGACGACGCGAACGGGGTGGTGAAGGTGAGCAGCAACGGCGACGTGCAGCAACTCCAGTACGACCCCGCGGGGGTGCGGCAGTGGCAGGCGAAGGTGGCCTATGTGAACGGCGACAGCCTGGCCGACATCCGTACCCTGGCCCTCGACACCGGTGAGATCGAGTACTTCGTACAGGTGCCCGGCACCATTCCGGCCCGGTTCGTGGAGTCCCCCACGGCCGTCCACGACCGGGTCACCATCAGCGGCGACCGGGCCGCCACCATCCCGGTGCTCGCGAACGACTACGTCACCACCTCGGCCCGGCTCACCATCGTGGAACCGCCCCGCTACGGCACCGCCCAGGTCACCAGCGCCCGCACCGTCGTCTACCGCCCCGACGCCGACCGCCGTGCCACCGACCGGTTCGTCTACCGCGTCACCGAGGGCCTCCGCACCAGCAACGCCGCCGTCAACATTCGGTTCGCGGAGTAGGTGTCTGATATCAGTCCATAATACTGCTATTCCGGTAAATACCACTAATCTCCCCGGAGGAGCGGCCCGCACGGGGCTGACGGAACGCCTTCGGGAGGCGCCATGTGGAGAAGGCGGATCGCGACGCTGGCCGCGACGGCGGCACTGGCTCCGGCGGGAGCGGTGGCACCGGCTCCCGCCTGGGCCGGCGGTCAGGGCGACCCGATGTACGGGTACTTCAACGCCGACCGCCTCACCGATCGGGCCGCCCTGACCGTGGGGCCGGCCGGCGAGTGCGTGGTCGTGGTCCACCTGGGCCGCGTCGGCGGCGGGTACCTCCCCGCGTCCAGCTACGTCTACCTGCGCCCCGCCGAGCCGGGGACCTGTCCGGACCTCGGGGTCGCCGTCGACCTCGGTACCGACGGCACCACCGAGCTGGTCGTCGGCTGGTTCTCCGGCCGGCCCGCCGGCGTCGGGCACGACCTGCTGGTGCTGCGCGCCTTCCGGGTGGCGACCGGCTTCGCGGCGATCTTCCAGCCCAGCTACATCGGGCTCGCCGACTTCAACGGCGACGGTCGCCAGGACGTGTACGAGTGGACCGACCAGGGCGAGGGCTTCCGCACGTACCTGAACACCGGCACCGGCGGGCTGACCCCCGGCCCGGTCCGCTGGTGCTCGGGCCGCCCGGAATTCCGGCTCGTGGACCTCAACCGCAACGGCGCCATGGACGTGGTCATCTCCTACCTGGAGGGCTGCGGCGCCTACTTCAGCGGCGTGGTCGCCGTGCTCGACAACGGGACGGCGGTCGACCTCGAAGGCGATCCGGACGGGCTCGCCTACTGGGGGGTCGAGGTCGCCGACGTCAACGGCGACACCATCCCCGACGTGGTCGCCACCAACCGCGTCGACGGCCGGCTGGACCACTTCATCGGCTGCGGCGACGGCACCTTCGTCCGGGCGACCCGGGCGGTGCAGGACAAGCCGACCGTCAGCGCCACCCGCCGCACGAACATCCCGGTGATGGCGAACGACTACGCCACCACCGCCGCGCGGCTGGCCATCGTCACCCCGCCGCTGTACGGCACGGTGAGCGTCACCAGCAGCCGCTCAGTGGTCTACACGCCGAACGCCCGCTCGGCCGCCCGCACCGACCGCTTCGTCTACCGGCTCACCGAGTACGGCCGCACCAGCAGCGCCGCCGTGACCCTGCGGGTCTCCGGCTGACCGCGGCCGGCCGCGGTGATCCCGTCCCCCGACCGACCTCCCACATGCTCCGCCCGAACTGCTTCTTCACCCAGCCATAAGGGCTGGCAGATCGAGGTCAGCGGGAGGGGCAATTCGGTCGGAACGGGCTAATGTCGCCATAGGTGCCGGCCCGGTCGGGACCGGCCAGGAGCACTTAGGAGGCGCGCCATGTGGAGTAGACGCATCGGCGCGATGCTGGCGACGATGATCTCAACGGTGGTGGTGGCGGAGGTCGCGGCGACCGACGCCAGGGCCGCGCCGGCAGACCCCATCTACGGCGACCTCAACGGGGACCACCTGATGGACCGGGTCACGCTCGGCGTCGCGCCGCCGAACCGGTGCGGCGTGACGGTGGAGCTGGGGCTGGTGGGCGGCGGTTACCAGGCGCCGCGACGGTACAGCTACCCCGAACCGGGCGGCGCCTCGCTGGGCGCCTGTCCCGACATGGGGGTCGCGGTCGACCTCGGCGGCGACGGCGTCGTCGAACTGGTGCTGGCCTGGTTCGACGGACGGCCGCCCGGTTACCTCAACGACCTGCTCGTGCTCCGCAACTACACTCCGGTCGCCGGCTTCCGCGCGATCTACCAGCCCAGCTCGATCGGGCTCGCCGACTTCAACGGCGACGGGCTGCAGGACGTCTACGAGTGGACCGACCAGGGCGACGGCTTCGTCACGTACCTCAACACCTCGGCCGGGACGCTGGTGCCCGGTCCGGTGCACTGGTGCTCCGGCCGGCCGCAGTTCGTCCTCGCCGACTTCGACCGGGACGGCGGGATGGACGTGGTCATCGCCTACTACGAAGGGTGCGGCGCCTACTTCAGCGGGGTGGTGGTGGTCCTCGACGACGGCACCGTCGTGCACGTGGAGGCCGACGTTCTCGGCGAGGCGATCTGGCGGGTCGGGGTGGAGGACTTCAACGGCGACACCATTCCCGACCTGGTGACCGAGAACCTGGCCACCGGCGAGATCATCCACCACATGAACAACGGGTACGCGGTCTTCACGCCGGGTCCGATCGCCAACGACGACAAGGCGGTGGTCTCCCCCACCCGGAAGACCAGCATCGCGGTCATGGCCAACGATTTCGCCACCGGTGCCGCCCGCCTGAGTATCGTCACCCCGCCGGCGCACGGCACAGTGACGGTCACCAGCGCCCGGACCGTGGTCTACCAACCGGCCGGCGTACCCGGACCGCGGGACCGATTCGTCTACCGGCTCACCGAGGACGGCCGCAGCGATCCGGCCGCGGTGAACCTCACCTACGGCGGTTAGCGCCGGCCTCGTGCCGCTGCCTGGTGCCCGGTCCGGTCGCCGGCACCAGGCAGCGGAAGCCCTGGAACCCGGAAGCCCACGCAGCCGGTCGCTCGGGGACGCCGGCGGCGTCAGGTCAGGTTCGGCAACAGACGGGCGGCGTTCTCGTACAGCTGCCACGCGAGCGCGACGAAGACCGGCGTGCCGACCAGCCAGGTCTCCCACCGGCCCCAGTATGCCCGGGCCCACGTGGCGGCGGCGGAGAAGATGGCCAGCGCCTGCAACCAGAGCACCAGCGGGAACCACGCCCCCGGGTCGCCCCGCAGCGGCTTCTCGTACGGCGGGATGAACTGGAGCCGCCCGGACGGTACCGGCTGCGGCGGGTCGAGCAGCGTCGCGTCCACGTACACGGTCCGCTCGGCCCGGAGCAGGCCGGTGTCCTCCGCGGTGACCAGGATCAGGCGACCGCCCCCGGCGGGCAGCGGCGGGGCGGCCGGATCGCCGTCGCGGCGGATCCGGTCCACCCGGTAGACGAAGGTTCCCTGGCCGGTGACGGCGCGGATCTCGTCGCCCTCGACGAGCCTGTCGACGTGGGCGAACGGGCCGCCGAACGTGCCGCGCCGGCCGTAGACGTGCGACACCCCCGGCTGGCCGGGGAGCACGGTGTCCCGCTTGTGGCCGAGCCCGCCGAACAGGTCCCCCGAGGCGGTCCCCTCCACCACGACGTGGTCGAGCTTCAGCCCGGGGATCTGGAGTACGGCGACCGGCGTGCCGGCCGGGATGGCGCCGCCGACCGGGGCGACGGCGTTGGCGAGGTCGGCGCGCATCCGGTCCCGCAGGACCTCCTGCTCCCGCTGCGCCTGCATCGGGGTGACCAGGACCAGGTACGCCACGAACCCGAGCATCAGCGCGGCCAGGGTCGCCATCGCCCGGACCGCCAGCCGTACGCCCGGCGGGGCCGGCGGGTGTGCCGGCCGCGTACGTCGTGGCGCCGGCTCGGGTGCCCGCGCCGCCGGCTCCGGGCCAGGCTCGGACGGTCCGGGCGGAACCGGGGCCGGCTCCGCCCCGGGCCGGTCGACGGTGACGGTCGACATCGGTGACTCCTCCCCTACGGTCCGGGGCGGGCGGATCGGGTCCACCCCGGACTCGGACGACACTGCGGACGAACGGTCAGCGACCGTCGGTGAACCAGCGGCGGGTCGGCCCCGGAATCCGGTACAGGAACCGGCGTACCGGGTGACCGGGCTGGCCGGCCATCAGCACCACCGGGGCGCCGGCCGCGGCCAGCAGACCGAGGATCAGCACCACCGGCAGGATCCACCGGCCGAGCGCCGAGTTCTCCGCGCGGGTGGACGCGAGGGTGGCCGGCCGCGAGGCACCCGGGCTCGGGGTGCCGCCGGCGACGCTCGGCGAGGCGCCCGGGGACGGAGTCGACCCGCTGCCGCTTCCCCCGCCGCCGTTGTTCCCGAGGTCGTTCTCGACGTCGTCGCGTACCCGGTCGGGCAGGTCGGGTGGGGGTAGCGGCACCTGGCCCGCCTGCGCCTCGACCGCGTCGGCGGCGGTGGTCGCCTGCTGGCGCAGCGGGTCCGGCAGCGGCACGTACCCGTTGGGCAGCTGCCCGACGGCGGTACCGCGGGTCTGGCCGTCGGTGGCGGCGTACCGGACGAACTTCGCGTAGTCCCCGGCCGCCCTCTTCTCCACACCGGCGGTCGCCGCCGCCGCGTAGACCAGGAACGACCCCGGGTACGCGGTCTTCGGCAGCGCCTGGTGGTCGACCGAGAGCGTGCCGGTCTTCTCGTCGAGCCTGGTGTAGCCGAGCGAGCGGAGCAGACCGGCGTCGGTCGGGGCCACGAAGCTACGGGCGCCGTCGGCGGCCCGGAACGGCGTCTGCAGTTCGGCCATCGGCAGCCCGTACGCCCGGGCGTACGACACCGTCGTGACCGCGAGGAACTTTCGGTTCGGGAAGAACGACGGCGCCACCCGCTTGAACGACCAGGTCTGGCTCCCGACGTCGAAGCTGCACGAGCTGCGCGCCGGCCGTCCCTCGGAGAGCGCGAGCGAGGCGTCGTCGAGTCCGCTGAACCCGTTGGCGATCTGGGTCAGGTAGGCCACCGGCGACGCGGTGTCGCACTCGGTCCGCAGGTCCTTCTTGATCTCCTGGTCCCGCAGCTCGGACCGGCTGGCGGGGAAGGGCTTGTTCCGCCAGAGGGGGTTGACCACCATCCCCCACGGGTCCGGCTTACCGGAGAGCCACTCGACCGCCTCCGGGTCCGCGGCGATGTACCGGGTCAGCTCCCAGTACGCGTCCGAGTCGTTGGTGACGACGAAGGGGCTCTCCAGGTTGATCAGGTTGTTGTTCCCCGGCATGGCCGCGATCTCCGGGTTGGCCTCCTTGAAGTCCTGGTCGACGAAGACGGAGAAGGGATTGCCGCCGATCGTGGGGTGCCCCTGGTTCTGGCCGACATCCCGGAAGTTGACGGTCGGGTACGACTGGGTGAGCAGCTTGGCCAGCAGGCGCGGGGTTAGCCGCAGCGTCGGCAACGCCACCTTTTGCCCGTTGTGGTCGATGAGGAACGAGACCGCGAACCCGGTGGCCGCGACCGGGGCGTGCGCCACCGGGCGCGCCGACTCGTCGCCCGGCGGCACCGGTTGGGTGGTCAGCACCGCGTCGGCGGCGTACCCGGTCGCCGACCTGCTGCGGATCGCGATCCGGGCCACCGACTCGGGCTGCCGGGTGTGCCCGAGCTTCGGCATGCCCGGGTCGGTGCAGAACTTCCCCGCCCACTGCCGCATCGCCAGGTCGGCCGGCTCCGAACCGTACACCGCGCGGCGGGGGCGGGGGTCGGTCGCCGCACAGGTGTCCGCCCGGGGCGCGAAGCTCAGCGGGAAGACGAACCGGTTCCGCCAGTTCGACGCCCGCGCCCAGTTGCCCCGGCCGATCAGGTACGGATTCCCGCTGTTGTACGTACCGTCGCTGCCGGCCGCGTTGTTCGGGCCGGCCGTGCACGCCGGGGCGGCCTCGGCGGTGCACTCGGGGTCGAGGATGGGGATCACGACCAGGGCGCACGCCACCCGGTCCGAGCAGCCCAGGCTCGGGTACGTCTGCTCGTCGCGCGCCTCGAACTCGACGCCCTGCCGAGACGTACCGTCGAGCGTGGTGTACTCGATCAGCTCGTTGCCGGGGAAGTTCTCGGTACCGAAGTCGGGCGGGAACTCGGTCGAGCCGTCGACGAGCGGCCCCGCGTCGAAGAGGTACGGGGCGGTGCGGTTGGCCGCCTGGAACGGCACCGACCAGACGGTGTCCCGGTTGCCCTCCCGGTTGGGCAGCAGCCCGTCGGTGGCACCGTCGAGCGCGTCGTCCTGCGGGCGGTACGGGCCGTCCCAGCCGTACCTGTTCTGGTAGCAGGTCGAGATGGTGGGATCCGACCCCCGGCACTGGAGCACCACCACCGGGTACTCCAGGTAGTTGTCCTGACCGGACTGGCCGGGCAGGACCAGTCCGTTGTGGCTGGGATGAAAGTTGCTCCAGGAGAGGGCGATCTTCTGCCGGTTCACCAGGTTCGTGGTCTGCGAGACGGTGACCTGGGCGCCGTACAGCTTGTTGCCGTCGCCGTTCTCCAGGTCGAAGGTGCAGGTCAGCTCGGTGCACTTGCGGCTCGGTGGTTCCTCCTCGGCGCTCGCGGCCCGCTGCGGCCCGAGCACCGGCACCACCGCGACGAGCGCCGCGACCAGCACCGCCGCGAGCGCCGCGGCCCCCCGGCGGAGACCGCCGGTCCGCCCCGGGTCACGGCCGCCGTGGCCTCGGCGAGTTCTGCTCTCCTGCCGGACGCCGTTCATTGCCCCTCCCCGCGATTACGGCCCAACCGCCGCCCGACCAGCGCCGGCACGATCATCACCAGCAGCAGCTCCAGGCCCGCGAGGATCGCGAGCGCCGTGCTCATCCCGTCCCCGCGGAAGCCGGCCAGTTCGGTGGCCGACCCGAGTACGGTCCCGTTCGCCTCGGCGCCACCGGTGGCGTTGTCGGCCACCCCGTCGCCGTCGGTGTCCACCGGCGCCCCGCCGTCGGGCACCCCGTCGCCGTTGGCGTCGGTGCCCGTACCGGAGCCGGTTCCGCTGCCGCTGCCGGTTCCGCTGCCGCTGCCGGAGCCGTTGCTCCCGCCACCGCCGGAGCAGGGACCCTGCCCCCTGGCGTCGCAGGCCGGCGGCATCGGCGCCTCCGCGGCGAGTTTGTTCCGGTTCGGGTTGCGCGAGTCGAACGTCGGGTTCGGGCAGTTGCCGATGTTCTTGTTGGTCAGGTCGGCCGGATCCAGTTTGGAGATCCGTTTGACCTGGTCGAAGCCGGCCGCCACGAGGTTGCGCGGCAGCGGCGAGTAGCCGAGGGCGCCCGCGTCGCGCTGCCCCTCGCAGAGGAAGTAGTACGCGAAGTCGGCCAGCGCCTTCGCCTTGCCCGGGGTGAGCCGCTGGTCGTTCGCAGCCGTCGGCAGGATCATGTACGAGTACGACGAGAGCGGGTACGCCCGCGGGTCGTCGTTGACGTAGACCTTGTCGAGCACCTGGGTCAGGTAGAGCCGGGGGTCGCTCCGGTTCTGGTTGATCTCCGCTCGGGTCAGCGCCACCGCGACGTTGTAGTCGGTCGGCAGCACGTAGAAGCCCTTCTGGTTGAGCATCTTCGCCACCGGGTAGTTCTTGTTCCGGGCGTAGGAGTACTCGACGTAGCCGATGGTGCCGTTGCCGGCGTCGGCGGCGACGAAGTCCGCCACCTGGTCCGAGCCGCTCCGCGCGACCTGGCGGCCCTTGCGGGGGTAGTACGAGAGCAGCCCCCGGCACCCGCAGTAGCCGCGCCAGCGCGCGGTCTGCTTCTTGTCCAGCCAGGTGGTGAACTGGGCGGTGGTGCCGGAGCCGTCCGAGCGGACCACCGGGATGATGTCCAGCGCCGGCAGCGCCCGGCCGTTGTTGTCCGCCGTGATCGCCGGGTCGTTCCACTTCGTGATCTGGTTGGTGAAGATCTTGGCGATGGTGTCGCCGGAGAGGCGCAGGTCCCGGTAGAGCTGGCCGTTGACCCGGAGCTGGTACATGAAGGCGGTACCGCCGGCCACGATCGGCATGTACGCGTACGGCCGGTTGCTGTTGTCGGCCTCGCCGGTGACCGGATCGGTCCCCTGGTACGGGATCTCCGAGACGCCGAAGTCGTTCTGGTACTGGGCGAAGTTCTTGCGGCCGGCGGAGGAGCCCGTCGCGGTGTAGACCACCTGGTTGCCGAACTGCCGCACGTCCCGGGTCCACTGGCTGATCGCGTTGGCGCTCCAGGTCGAGCCGGTCCCCTCGATCTGCTCGTACGGCGCGGCCCGCGCGGGCGTGGCCGGGCCGACGGCGAGCAGCGCCGTCAGCCCCATCGCGGCCAGCGATCGCGGCACCCGCCGCCACCGCCGCCGTCTCTCGGCGGTCATCTCTGTCTCCTTCGGGAAGTTCACGGTCGGCGCCCCCGCACCCGGTGCGACGCGGCGAGCCGGGCCAGGACGAAGAGCAGCAGCACGAGGCCGAGCAGCAGCGTCGCCGCGCCCCAGGCCCGCACGATGTAGGTCGGCTCGCCGGAGCGGACGAGCGAGTAGATGTAGAGCGGTAGCGAGTTCATCGAGTGGTCGAGCGGGTTGGCGTTGAGAAACGTCGAGGCGCCGGAGGTGAGCAGCACCGGCGAGGTCTCTCCGACCCCCCGGGCGGTACCGAGGATCAGGGCGGTGGCCAGCCCCGGCCGGGCGGTGGGCAGGACCACCCGCCACACGGTCTGCCAGTGCGACGCGCCGAGCGCCAGGCTCGCCTCGCGCAGCCCGCCGGGGACGACCCGCAGCACCACGTCGGCGGCGCGGGCGATGATCGGCAGCATCATCACCGAGATGGCGCAGGCGGCGGCGAAGCCGGAGGCGGGAAAGCCGAGCGCGACCCGCAGCACGGTGTAGACGAACAGCCCCGCCACGATCGAGGGGAGCGCGGTCATCGCCTCGACCAGGGTCCGGACCACCCGGGCGAACCGGCCGCCGACCTCGGTGAGGTAGACCGCACAGCCGACGCCGAGCGGCAGCGTGACGACGATGGCGATGCCGATCTCGATCAGCGTGCCGACGACGGCGTGCAGCACCCCTCCGACGTCCAGCGGTTGCAGCGGGCCCGCCTCGGCCATGTCCTGCGTGTAGAAGTTCGCGTACCCGAGCGCCTCGCGCCCCTTGAGGACGGTGTAGCCGATCACCGCGAGCAGGCCGGCCCCGACCACCGCGGCGCCCGCGTGCACCACGGCCGACGCCAGCCGGTCGGCGATGGTGGTGGGCGGGTGCCGCAGGAAGGTGACGGTGAGGTAGACCCCGAGGAACACCACGTACCAGCAGACGACGAAGCCGAGCAGCCCGGAGGTCGGGAAGAGCCGCTCGTAGCCGATCCAGACCAGCGCGAGGGCGGCGAGCGCGGCACCGGCGGCGGCGAGCAGGTCGTCGACGGTACGGGCGGTCGTGACCCGGCGTACCTCCGGCTCGTCGGCCGGCCCGCCCGGCCGGTCGCCGGTTGCCGGGTCCGGCGGCGGGCCGGCCGGCGGGGTGTCGAGAAGCTGTGTCATCGGCGTCCCGCCTCAGATCTCGGTCGCCGCGCCGCTGCGGCTACGGTTGACGATGATCGCGGCCAGGGTGTTGACCACGAGAGTGATGAGGAAGAGCACGAGGCCCGCGGTGAGCAGGGCCGAGAGCTGCGAGGGGCTCGCCTCGCCGAAGCGCAGCGCGATCAGCGACGAGGTGGTGATCGTGCCGACCTCGAGGATGCGCAGCTTCAGGTCGAACGCCGGCGAGATGATCAGCACCACCGCGATCGTCTCGCCGAGCGCGCGGCCCAGGCCGAGCATGGTGCCGCCGATGATGCCGCCCCGACCGAACGGGAGCACCACCGAGCGGATCATCCCCCACCGGGTACCGCCCAGCGCCAGCGCCGCCTCGCGCTCGCCGACCGGCACCTGGCCGAAGACCTCGCGCATGACCGAGCAGGCGATGGGGAGCACCATCAGCGCCACCACGATCCCGGCGATGAAGGCCGACGCGGTGTAGCGGGTCTCGGACCAGATCGCCGCGTTCGGGTCGACCGGGTCGGCGGCGGTACCGACCTCGAAGATCGGGATGAACCCGAGCTTGCCGTGCAGCCACCGGGCCACGAAGCGCAGTTGCGGCTGGAAGAGGGCGACGCCGACCAGGCCGTACACGACGGACGGTACGGCCGCCATCAGGTCGACCAGCGAGACCAGCGTCCGTCTGAGCCGCCGTGGCGCGTACTCGGCGATGTAGAGCGCGGTGAGCAGGGCCAGCGGGAACGCCACCGCGATCGCCACCAGCGCGACCAGCACGGTACCGAGCACGATCGCGGTGATGCCGAGTCGGTTCTGCTCCGGGTTCCAGTCGTTCTCGGTGAAGAAGCTCCAGCCGTACGCCCGCAGGGTGGGCACCGCCTGCAGCGACAGGAAGAGCCCGATCCCGCCCATGACGAGCAGTACGAGCGCGCCGTTGCCGTACGCGACGCCGCGGAACACCCGGTCGACGAGGGGCTTGGTGGCCCGGACCGGCCGGGGCCGGTCCTCGTCCGGCGCCCGCTCGGCCGGCTCAGCCGGTGCTGCCATCGTGGCACCCTCCTCGGGAGATGGATCGGTTCAGAAACGGGTACGGGCGTCGAGGGTGGCGGTGGGCGCCTGCTCCTGGAACCGCCGCGCCGCCCGTACGCAGTCGATCCGCCGCTGGTACGGCCGGACCGCCACGGCCAGCGGCTCCTCGCCCTCGACCCGCATCTGCCACCGCCAGAGCAACTGGTCGTCCAGGGCCGCCTCGTAGCTGGCCGTGCCGGCGGCGGCCCGCACCGCGGCGGCGGCCCGGGCGGCCCTGTCCAGGTCGGGAAAGGAGCCGGGCGACGTCCCGAGCGGCCGGTGGTTGTCGCCCACGAGGCGCCAGACGACCGAGGTGTCCTTGAGGGTGTGGAAGCGAAATCTCACTACGGGAACTCCGCGAGGTCGGGGGCCGCCGCCCGGGCTGCCGGGCCGGGTCAGCCGAATCGGCCTTGCACGTAGTCATGGGTCCGGGCGTCGCTCGGCTCGTTGAAGATCGTGTACGTGGAGCCGGACTCCACGATGTGCCCCGGTTCGCCCTCCTCGGCGAGGAAGAACGCGCACTGCTGGGAGACCCGGGCGGCCTGCTGCATGTTGTGCGTGACGATCACGATGGTCACGTCGTGGGAGAGCTCGGCGATCGTCTCCTCGATCCGCCGGGTCGAGGTGGGGTCGAGCGCGGAGCAGGGCTCGTCCATCAGCAGCACGTCCGGGCGTACCGCCAGGGACCGGGCGATGCAGAGCCGCTGCTGCTGGCCGCCGGAGAGGGCCCCGCCGGGCTGGTGCAGGCGGTCCCGGACCTCGCGCCACAGGCCGGCCCGGACGAGGCACTCCTCGACCAGGTCCTGCCGTTCGCGGCGGCTCGCGCGGATCCCGTTGAGCTTGAGTCCGGCGGTGACGTTGTCGGCGATCGACATGGCCGGGAAGGGGTTCGGCTTCTGGAACACCATGCCGATCCGGCGCCGCGTCTCGGTGATTTTGCGGCCCGATTGGTAAATGTCCACCCCGTCCAGCAGCACCTCGCCGGCGAGCGACGATCCCGGGACCAATTCGTGCATCCGGTTCAGAATTCGGAGGAAGGTCGACTTTCCGCATCCGGAGGGGCCGATCAGCGCGGTGACGGTACCGGCGGCCATGGTGAGCGAGACGCGGTCGAGCACCTTGCGGGGACCGAACCACGCGGAGACGCGACGGGCGTCCAATGTGGAGCCGCCGACGCCGGAATGGTTCGACAGAACGGCGGTGTCGCCGAAGCGGTCGTCGTCGTCCGGCGGGGACAGCGGCAGCTCAGCCGCCGTACCGTCGTCGCCCGCCGTCCCGGAAACGGGGGCAAGCAACTCCAAAGTGGTACTTGTCCGCTCTTCCGGGATTCTTTCCGACATTGTTACTCCTGACGCATCGACGTCACGCTGTCCGGTCACATCCCCTCGCAGTGAGGTAACCGGCTCTATACGTACGGCGACAGGAGCACACTCCCGAAGGTGAACGTTTGGTTCCGCTCGTTCATTGCTTTGTCACCAAGATCTAATCCTGGGCACTCGGTTGACTACTGCACGTGTGTCGACCACCGATTTTTAACCGGAGCGACAGCAACGGTCGATCGGATGGCCGAGCCCCATTCCGAAACCAGTTGAGGAGAACGAAGTGCCAAACGTTCCTCGTACTGTATCGACGTTCGCCGCTGTCGTCACCGTCGTAGGCACCGTGGTCGCCGGTACCGCCGGCACCGCGAGCGCCGCCGGTGGCGCCGACGCCACCGCCAAGCGCCCGCCGGTCCGCTCGTACACCGACGTCGCCGTACCCGGTTACGCCTTCCGCGTGATCGGCGAGAGAACGCTGCCCGCCCGCTACCGGTACGCCGGCGTCGGCGGCCTCTCCGGCATCGACTACAACGCCGCCAAGGACCGCTGGTACGCGATCAGCGACGACCGCTCGGAACACCTGCCGGCCCGGTTCTACACGTTCGACCTGGACGTGACCGCCACCGGCCTCGGCGAGCCCCGCGTCACCGACATCACCCTGCTCAAGCGGCCCGACGGCAAGTTCTACCCGAAGGGTTCGGTCGACCCGGAGGCGATCCGCTTCGACCCCGCCGCCGGCGACCTCACCTGGACCAGCGAGGGCGAGCGGCTGGTACCGACCGACGGCACCGCGCCGACGCTGGTCAGCCCCGGCGCGTACCGGTCGACCACCGGCGGCGCGAGCACCGCCGAGCTGACCCAGCCCGCCGTCCTGGCCGCGAGTGCCGGCGAGACGGGCCCGCGCCGCAACCTGGCACTGGAGGGGCTGACCCTCTCGGCCAACGGCAACGGCGTGATCACCGCGATGGAGGGTCCGCTGCTGCAGGACGGCGCCGAGCCGACGCCGACGAGCGGCGCGCCGGTCCGCGTCACCCTGCACAGCAAGGCCACCGGGCAGCCGGTGAACCAGCTCGTCTACCAGCTCGACCCGGTGCCGGCCGCGTCGCCGACCGGCGGGGCCGCCAGCAACGGCGTCACGGAGATTCTCGCCGTCGACAACTCGCACTACCTGGTGCTGGAGCGCGCCTACATCGAGGGCGCGGGCAACTCGGTCCGGCTGTACGAGATGGACATCGCGCGGGCGACCAACGTGCTGAACACGCCGTCGCTGGCCGGCGTGACCTACACCCCGACCACCAAGCGGCTGCTGGTCGACTTCGGCGCGTTCGGGCTCGGCACCGTCGACAACATCGAGGGGATGGGCTGGGGCCCGACGCTGCCGAACGGCGAGCGCACCCTGGTGCTCGTCTCGGACGACAACTTCTCGTCGAGCCAGCAGACCCGGTTCGTCGCGCTCGGGGTCACCCTCGGGTGACGGCGGTACCCGGCGGGCGTACCCCGGCAGACCCGGTCGAGGGACGTCGCCCCTGGTAGTCACCGCCCGCGAGCCGGTCGGGCGGCTGGGTCGGGCGGCCCGGAAGGCGGCCGGGCCGGGCGGGCCCGGGAGTAGGCGCGACCCGCGCCATCAGCCCGGAGGGAGAGCCCTCCGGGCTGATGGTGATTTATCCGCTTTGCCGTTGTGTGCCCGTTTACACGACCGCAATGTCGCGCAGGCGCAACGGCTCAACTCCGTTCGGTATCGATCGACAGGCTTCTCTCGTCCCGATCGGGACGGACGCAACGTGGGATCCGTCCTCACCAGAAGGAGAAGTCCATGCGTCAGACCACCCGCAGGAGCGTCGTCGTCGCCCTCGGCGCGGCGGCCCTGTCGGTCGCCCTGGGTGCCGGCAGCGCGCAGGCCGACCCCGGCGCCGGCATCACGCCGGCCGCCACCGACATCGTCGGCGTCGGCTCCGACACCACCGAATTCGTCGTGCAGGACCTCGTCGACCTCTGGAACACCACGCACACCCCGAAGGCCTACTCGTTCCACGCCACCGGCACCAGCCCGATCACGACGAAGAGCGGCTGCGCCTCGATCACCCGCCCGAACGGCTCCTCGGCCGGCATCACCGCGCTGCTGAACACCGCCGCCGTCGGCGGCAACGACTGCGTCGACTTCGCCCGCTCCTCCCGCGCGATCACCGCGGCCGAGGACGCCACCCTCGACGCGTACGCCTTCGCCACCGACGGCCTGCGCATCGCCGTACCGCGTGACAACGACGGCGCCGGCTCGGACGTGGCCAGCAACAAGCCGGCCAGCCTCGTGCTGAACACCGCCAACCTGGCGATCCTGTACCGCTGCCAGGCCGACATCGCCGGCTCGAACGCCGACTTCGACGGCGTCGAGGAGTGGTCGGACCTCGTCGCCGGCGCCACCGGCACCCCGCGGCCGATGATCCCGCAGGCCGGCTCCGGCACCCGCTCCTTCTTCCTCCAGGCCACCGGCCTGACCGAGGCCGACCTGCTCACCCAGAGCGAGGGCGGCTGCGTCCAGGAGGTCCAGGAGCACGACGCCACCCCGGTCAACGCCAACGCCGGCGCCTTCGCGCCCTTCTCGACCGCCCGGTTCGTCTCGACCGTCGCGCCGGTCAAGACCGCCGACAACGGCACCAACAAGCCGATCAACCTGCTCGGCGACAACATCCCGAGCGGCGACAACGCCGCCCACTTCTCCGCCACCCGCCAGGTCTTCAACGTGGCGAAGACCAGCAAGTCGGGCACCGGTACCAACCTGCGCGCGTTCCTCAACTGGATCACCACCGACGCCGGCGCCTGCTCGGTCATCAAGAGCAACGGCTTCACCCCGGTGAACAACATCTGCTGATCACGCTCGCCACACCGGTGCCCGGCGGACGCGTTCCGCCGGGCACCGCCGCGTACGTCCTCGTCGGTCGGCCCGAACGACGTGGGCAGGACCGGAGCCGGCCGGGTACCCGTCAGCGGTGAGTGTGGTCGCGGAAGCCGCGACCCGCCTTGCGCCCCAGGTAGCCGGCGGTGACCAGGTGCTCCAGCAGCGGCGCCGGGGCGAACCCGGGCTCGCGCAGCTCCAGGTAGAGCTCGCGCTGGATGGCCAGCGCCACGTCGAGGCCGACCACGTCGAGCAGCTCGAACGGGCCCATCGGGTAGCCGCAGCCCAGCTTCATCGCGTTGTCGATGTCGTCGGCGGTGGAGTACGACGCCTCCAGCATCCGCACCGCGTCGTTCAGGTACGGGAAGAGCAGCGCGTTCACCACGAACCCGGAACGGTCGCCGCAGACCACCCCGGTCTTGCCGAGCGCCGCGACGACCGCCCGCGCGGTGGCCACGGTCTCCGGCGCGGTACGGATGGTCCGGACGATCTCGACGAGCCCCATCGCCGGGGCCGGGTTGAAGAAGTGCAGCCCGACCACGTCGGCCGGACGCTGGGTCGCCATCGCGCACTCGATCACCGGCAGCGACGACGTGGTGGTGGCCAGCACCACCCCCGGCTTGCAGATCTCGTCGAGGCTGGCGAAGAGCGCCTTCTTCACGCTCAACTCCTCGACCACCGCCTCCACCACCAGGTCGGCGTCGGCCAGGTGCTCCAGCGTGGCCGACCAGGTGACCCGGGAGAGGCAGGCGTCCCGCTCCGCCTCGTCGAGCCGGCCGCGCACCACGCCCTTGTTCAGCGAGGTCTTGACCGCCTCGCAGACCCGCGCGGACTTCTCCGCGCCGCGGGTCACCGAGATCACCTCGTACCCGGCCCGGGCGAAGACCTCGATGATGCCGGTGGCCATCGTGCCGGAGCCGACCACCCCGACCTTGCTCACGCCCGCCGTGCCGATCGGTCCGGCACCGGACGGGCCCGCGGCCTCGGCGGCGGGCTCCGCGGCGCCGGTCACCGTAGCGGACGGGGTCTGGTCGTCCGGTACGACCACCGGCGAGCCGGGCCGCTCGTAGGTGTAGAAGCCGCGGCCGGACTTGCGGCCGAGCAGGCCCGCCGTGACCATCTGCTTGATCAGCGGTACCGGCGCGTGCCGGCGGTCCCGGCCGCCGCGGCGGTACATGGTGTCGAGGATCTCGTACGCGGTGTCCAGGCCGATCAGGTCCATCAGCGCGAGCGGACCCATCGGCAGCCCGCAGCCGAGCCGCATCGCCGCGTCGATGTCCTCGCGGGTCGCGTACCGGGACTCGAAGAGCCCGACCGCGTGGTTGAGGTAGCCGAAGAGCAGCGCGTTCGCGATGAAGCCGGCCCGGTCGTTGATGGTCACGTCGACCTTGCCGAGCCGCGCGCAGAGCGCCTCGACGTCGGCGACCACCTCGGGCGCGGTGACCACCGTGCGGACCACCTCGACCAGCTTCATCACCGGCGCCGGGTTGAAGAAGTGGATCCCGATGACCTGGTTGGGCCGGTGCGTGGCGACCGAGATCTCGGTGACGCTCAGCGAGGAGGTGTTGGTGGCCAGGATGGCCTCCGGCTTGCAGACCCGGTCCAGCTCGGCGAAGATCCGCCGCTTGAGGTCGAGCCGCTCCGGCACCGCCTCGATCACCAGGTCCACCTCGGCCAGGGCGTCGAGCCCGACGGCGAAGGTGACCCGGGAGAGCAGCGCGTCCCGCTCCGGCTCGGTGAGCTTGCCCTTGCGTACCGCCCGGTCGGCCGAGCGCAGCAGCGTGGCCCGCCCGCGCTCCAGCGCCCCCTCGGAGATCTCGACGGCCACGACGTGAATGTCGTTGCGGGCGAAGACCTCGACGATCCCGGCACCCATGGTGCCCAGCCCGACGACGCCGACGCTGGTGAAATCGCGTGCCACGGCCCGGCCCCTCCCGCTGCGGGCGACCGCGTTAACGGCCGCTCAGGTTATGCGCGCGAGTCTGCCACGTGACGCTGGGTTGTCGAGTCGCGGTGGCAAATCTCACCGGCCCCGCTCGCGGGCCGCCGAGCGGGACGAACTCGGCGGTCCCGGTTCCGCGGCGCGCCCGGTCGCTCAGCGGACGACGAAGTCGCCCAACGGACGACGAAGTCGCTCAGCGGACGACGAAGCGGAAGAGTTCCGTCAGTTCCCGCTGGCTCTCCGGGCGCAGCCCGGCCCGCCCGACGTGGTCGAGGGCCACGTCGAGGTACCGCCGCGAGAGCTGCTCGGCGGCGGCCCGGCCGCCCGCCCCCTCGATCAGGTCGGCCTGTGTCTGGAGGTCGTCGTCGGTCCACTCCTCCGTCCGGGTCCGGAGCATCCCGGCGAGCCGCGCGCCGTCCGGGTGACCCGAGCGCAGGGCCAGGATGACGGGAATCGTCTTCTTGGTCCGGCGCAGGTCACTGCGGGCCGGCTTGCCGGTGACCCGCGTGTCGCCCCAGATGTCCTCCACGTCGTTGGCGACCTGCCAGGAGAGTCCGAGGTTGCGCGCCGCCTCGCGGAGCGCCGCGACGGTCGGCTCGCCCGCACCCGCCAGTACGGCGCCGGTCGCGGTCGAGGCCTCGAGCAGGGCGGTGGTCTTGTCGCAGGCGCGCAGGTAGTGCTCGACCGAGACCTCCTCGACCCCGCGCCGTTCCAGGGCCAGGTCCGCCGACTGCCCGTCGATCATCGACGTCAACGCGGCGACGAGGATCGCGTGGGCGCGGTGCCGCTGGCCGTTCTCCGCCTCCTCGACCTGGCGGAGCGCGGCCGCGACGAGCGCGTCCCCGGCGAGGGTGGCGAGGCCGGTACCGAAGACCACCCAGGCGGTGGGCCGGCCCCGCCGCTGTTCGTCGGCGTCCATGATGTCGTCGTGGATGAGCGAGAAGTTGTGGATCAGCTCGACGGCGACCGCGCCCGGCACGGCGCGGCCCGGATCCGCACCGGTGCCGGTCGCCGCGAGCAGGGCCAGGCTGGCCCGCAGGAGCTTGCCCGCGCCGTGCTCTCCGGTCGGCTGGCCCGCCCGGTCCGACCAGCCGAAGTGGTAGCCGCAGATCCGCGCCAGGTCCGGTTCCAGCCGCAGGACCGCGTCCTGGAGCGGGGCCGAGACGAGCCGCCGGGCGCGCGCCAGCACCGGCGGAGGCGTTCGCGGCGGCGCGTCGGGCAAGGTCCGCGTGGCGGAGACGCTGGCGCTCACCGCTCGGCGCCGACGACCCGCTCGGCGGCGACCACCAGATAGTTGAGCGTGTTCTTCCGGTAGCCGGAGAGGAACGGCTCCTCCACCCCGGTCTTGAGGTTGCTGTGGCTGCGCAGTTCCCAGTACGGGATCGCCTCGACCGTGAGGTCGCGGACCTGCGACGGTACGAGGCCGTTCTCCACCAGGGCCCGCAGGTAGGTGCTCCGCTTGTGGATGTGGCAGACGTAGTGCTCGTCGATGGCGGCGACGTCGTCCGACTCCGCCGCGACCGCGTCGTTCTGGCACCAGGTGACCAGCACGTACCGGCCACCGGGCCGGAGCAGGCGGGCGAACTCGCGGAACGTCTCGAACAGGTCGACGTACATGGTGGTCTCGTTGCTGACGATCGCGTCGAAGGAGCCGTCCTCGAACGGCGTCTGGGCCATGTTCGCGTAGTGGAACTGGACCTTCTCGTCGCAGCGGCGCCGCTTCGCGAGGTGCTCGGCGAACTCGATGTGGTGGGTGCAGAAGTTCACCCCGTCGACGCGGCAGCCGTACCGGTCGTAGATCATGAAGGACGTGCCACCCCGGCCGGAGCCGGCGTCCATCACCCGGTCCTGGGGCGACAGATGGGTCAACTCGTCGAGGATGAGGCTCACCTGGTCGGTCTCCAGGCGGTGCATCTCCTTCAGGATGAGCTGCTCGCGCTGCGGTTCCGGCGCGGTCAGCAGGTTCCGGTTGAACTCCCCGGCGGCGTAGTGGTGGTGGTACAGGCCGTCCATCTCGCCGAGCAGCAGGTTGATCGGGTCGCTCTGCTTGGTCTCCCAGTGATCGTTGAGGTCCTGCTCGTAGCTGGACCGGATCACGTTGTTCTTCGGACGGGTCTCTACGGTCATCGCTGTGCTGCTCCTTGTCGGCCGCTGAACTGGGTGGTCAGAGACGGATCATCGCCTTGAGGGTTCGCCGCGCATCCATGTCCGCGTATCCGTCGGCCGCCTCGTCGAGCCCGATGGTCGCGTCGAAGATCGGTGCGGGATCCAGCGCCCCGGAGAGGACGTCCGGCAGCAGTTCGGGGATGTAGGCCCGGGCCGGCGCGATCCCGCCGCGCACCGCCACGTTGCGATAGAACATCTGGCGGATGTCGAGCGCCTGCTCGCCGCCGTGCGGTACGCCGACGAACCCGACCGTGCCGCCGTCGGCGGTGACGCCGATCGCGGTTCGCATCGACTCGACGGTCCCGACCGCCTCCACCACGCTGTGGAAGCCCTCGCCACGGGTCAGCTCGCGCAGCTCGGCCACGACCTCCGCACCGGGGCCGAGCCGCACCTCGGTGGCCCCGAAGCGCTCCGCGAGCCGGGTACGGTCGCGGTGGTGGCCGAGTAGCACGATCCGTTCCGCGCCGAGGCGGGCGGCGGCCATGACCGCACAGAGCCCGACCGCGCCGTCACCGACGACGGCCACGCTGCCGCCCGGCGCCACCCCGGCGGCCAGCGCCCCGTGGTGACCGGTGCAGAGCACGTCGGAGAGCGTCAGCAGGGCGGGCAGCTGGGCCTCGTCGACGTCGGCGGGCAGGCGGACCAGGGTGGCCTCGGCGAACGGTACGCGCACCGCCTCGCCCTGCCCGCCGTCCGCGCCCGGCTGCCCCCAGGAGCCCACCTGACGGCAGGAGGTGTGCAGCCCGGCGGCGCAGCGCTCGCAGGTGCCGTCCGACCAGACGAAGGGCGCGACGACCCGGTCGCCGCGGCGCAGCCGCGACACCTCGGCCCCCACCTCCTCCACCACGCCGAGGAACTCGTGGCCGATCCGCTGGCCGGGCTGCCGCTCCACCACGCCGCGGTACGCCCAGAGGTCGCTGCCGCAGATGCAGGCGTGCGTGACCCGGACGACCACGTCCCCCGGTTCGCGGATCGCCGCGTCCGGCACGTGCTCCACCCGGATGTCCTTCGGGCCGTGGATCGTCACCGCGCGCATCGGGGCCCCCTCGGTCCACTGCCGCGCCCGGTCATCGCCGGTCCAGCAGGGTCGGTAGCGCGTCGACGAAGGACTGCGCCTCCTCGTACGTCAGGATCAGCGGCGGTGAGATCCGGACGACGTCCGGTCGTACCGCGTTGACCAGGAATCCCGCCCGCCGGGCCGCCTCCTCGACCTGCCCGGCCACGGCCTCGCGCAGCGCGAGCGCGAGCCACAGTCCCCGGCCGCGCACCTCGGCGACCAGCGGAAGCTCCAGGCGGGTGACGCGCTCCAGCAGCCACTCGCCGAGCTTGCCGACGTGGGCCAGCAGGCCGTCGCGTTCGATCACCTCCAGCACGGCGAGGGCCGCCGCGCAGGAGACCGGGTTGCCGCCGAAGGTCGAGCCGTGGTCGCCCTTGGCGAAGGTCGAGCCGAACCGGCCGAGGCCGACGCAGGCGCCGATCGGCAGCCCGCCGCCGAGCCCCTTGGCGAGGGTGAGCACATCGGGTACCACCCCGGCGTGCTGGTGGTAGAACCAGTTCCCGGTCCGGCCGATGCCGGACTGCACCTCGTCGAAGACCAGCACCGCCCCGGTGGCGTCGCAGACCTCGCGGGCCGTACGCAGGTAGCCGTCGGGCGGCTCGACGATGCCGGCCTCCCCCTGGAACGGTTCGAGGATGACGCCGGCGCACTCGGGGGTGACCGCCTCGACCAGTGCCTCGGGCACGCCGTACGGCACGAACCGCACCGGCCGGCCGAAGGGGCCGAACGGGTCGCGGATGGCGTCCCGGCCGGTGACCGCGAGGGAACCCAGCGTCCGGCCGTGGAAGCTCTCCCGGGCGGCCACGACGTAGCCGCGCTCCGGTCCGGCGTGGCGGCGCACCAGCTTGAGCGCCGCCTCGTTCGCCTCGGTGCCGGAGTTGGCGAAGAAGACCCGGCCGTCGGCGCCGAGCAGGCCCAGGATCCGTTCGGCGAGGCGTACCTCGGGCTCGTGCAGGCTCAGGTTGGAGATGTGGGCCAGGGTCGCCACCTGGGCGCGTACCGCCTCGACCAGGTCGGGATGGGCGTGGCCCAGGGTGGAGACGGCGATACCACCGATCAGGTCGAGGTACGGGCGACCGTCGACGTCCCAGACCCGGCAGCCCTCGCCGCGCCGTACCGCGACGGGAGGCAGGCCGTAGTTGGACATCAGGGCCGCGGCGAACCGCTCCTGTAGCTGCCTGGTGGAGCTCATGCGCGCACAACCAACATCGCGGGCCTTTCCTGGGACGACGTCTCGTGGAAAGCGGGGAACCGTTCAGGATTGACAGCCGGCCGCGGTGGGAGGCCCGAATCGACCGGGCCGTGGGGCGGGGGCTTTCTCGCGGTACGCGATCGAAAGCCATGTGACCACACGGGATCGACGCCTGGCAAGGCGTGAAACGAAAAATTCCCCAACGCATAGTCGATTGCCTATCGCCGTTGTTCACTTCGTTGCCGCGACGTCGATATCCGCTGCACGCGTGTCGGCGTTAGAGGCGTTGCCGTCGGCTGTCGAAACAAGGACAGTGAACGCGGACAAAGGGTTTCCACGACGACTTCCGGGGGGAGCCGATGTCGGTAGATACCATTCCTGACGCCGCCGGTCTGCCATTGATCGGCGCGTTGCTGGATTTCCGGCGGGACCCGCTGGAGACGTACCTGCGGGCGCAACGGGACCACGGCGACGTGGTCCGTTTCACGGTCGGTCCGCCGGGGCTGCGGCAGGAGTTCTACGCCGTCTTCTCGGCCGAGGGAGCGCAGCAGGTGCTGGCCCGCTCGGTGGGTTTCCGCAAGGACGACGCCTTCTACGACGAGATCCGGCAGACCTTCGGCAATGGGCTGTTGACCAGCCAGGACGCCGACTACGTCCGGCAGCGACGGCTGATCCAGCCGCTCTTCACGCGCCGGCGGGTGGACCGGTACGCCCGGGCGATGTGCGAGGAGACGAGCGCGACGCTCGCGGAGTGGCGGGACCGCGACGGTGAGGTCATCGACGTGCTCGCCGAGGTGACCCGCCTGACCCAGCGGGTCGTGACCCGTGTGCTGTTCGGCGCCGCCAGCGAGGAGGCGGCCGACGTCGTGGGGCGCAACTTCCCGCTGTTGGGGGAATGGATGCTGCGGCGCGGCTTCTCCCCGCTGCCGCTGCCGCGATGGGTACCGACCCCCGCCAACCGGCGGGCCGCCGCCGCCCGGCGGGAGCTCTACGAGGTGTGCGACCGGATCATCGCCGAGCGCAGCTCCGGCGGGGCCGAGCACGGTGACCTGCTCAACCTGCTGCTACAGGCGGGCGACGACGAGGACGACCGGCTCGCACCGGCGGAGATCCGCGACCAGGTCCTGGTCTTCTTCCTCGCCGGCCACGAGACCACCGCGACCTCCATGATGTTCGCCCTCTACCTGCTGGCCGGCAATCCGGAGGTGCAGCGGCGGGCCCGGGAGGAGGCCGAGCGGGTGCTCGGCGACCGGATGCCCGAGGCGGCGGACTTCGACCGGCTCGCCTACGTGCACATGGCGATGAAGGAGGCCATGCGGCTGTATCCGCCCTCGCCGGGGATCAGCCGGCGGGCGACCGCGGACACGGAAATCAACGGGCAGGTCATCCCGGCCGGGAAGATCGTGCTACTCAGCCCCTGGGTCACCCAGCGCCACCCGGCGTACTGGCCGGACCCGGAGCGGTTCGACCCGGAGCGGTTCACCCCGGAGCGGGAGGCCGCGCGCCCCCGGTACGCGTGGTTCCCCTTCGGCGGCGGTCCGCGCGCCTGCATCGGGCAGCACTTCTCGATGCTCGAGGCGGTCCTGGCGATCGCGCTCATGCTGCGCGAGTACGAGTTCCACCCGGTCGACACGGAGATCAAGCTCACCCAGAAGCTCGCCCTGCGCTCGGTCGGCCCGATCCGGTGCCGGATCAGCGCGCGCTGAGCGTGCGGACCGTGACCGGCCCAGGCGGCCGGCAGGAGAGGAAGGATCAGGATGCGGGCGGCAGTGCTGCACAGCGACGCCGGAGGCAAGCTCGACCTGCGCGACGACGTGACGACGGTGAACCCGGGCCCCGACCAGGTGAAGATCAGGATCAGGGCGACCGGGGTCTGCCATTCCGACCTGTCGGTACTGAGCGGAGGTCTGCCCACGACCGACAGCGCGCTGGTGGTCGGGCACGAGGGGGCCGGGGAGATCGTCGAGGTGGGCGAGCGGGTCACCGCCGTACGCCCCGGCGACCACGTACTGGTCAACTGGATTCCCGCCTGCGGCCAGTGCGCCGAGTGCCACAACGGCGAGGCGCAGCTCTGCATGGCCTTCATGGCGGACCTCTTCGCCAACCCGCGCTTCCGCCTCGGTGACGTCCCCGCCTTCGGCATGGCCGGCACCGGCACCTGGGCGGAGGAGATGGTGGTGCCGTGGCAGGCCGCCATCACCATCCCGCCGGACGTCCCGTTCGCCCACGCGGCCCTGCTGAGCTGTGGCATCGCGACCGGCGTGGGCGCGGTCTTCAACACCGCCCGGGTCCGCCCGGGCTCGTCGGTCGCGGTGATCGGCCTCGGCGGGGTGGGGCTCGCCGCCGTACAGGGGGCGCGCATCGCCGGCGCCTCGACCATCCTGGGCGTCGACCCGGCCGAGGCCAAGCACCCGGTCGCGGCCCGGCTGGGGGCGACGGCGACGGTGGTCCCCGACGACCTGGAGAAGCTCAAGGACGAGCTGACCGGCGGCCGGGGCTTCGACTACGTCATCGAGGCGGTCGGCCGGGCCGCGACGATACGCCGGGCCTGGGAGATCACCCGGCGGGGCGGCGACGTCATCGTGGTGGGCGCGGGCGGCCCCGACGACATCGTCGGCATCAGCGCCTACGAGTTGCTCTTCGCCAGCCGCAACATCAAGCCCTCGGTCTACGGCGGGTGCGACTTCCACCGGGACCTGCCGGTGCTGCTGAGCCTGTACCGCGGCGGCAAGCTCGACATCGAGAGTCTGATCAGCGCCCGGATCGGGTTCGACGATCTCAACGACGCGGTGGCCGCCCTGCGGCGCGGGGAGGCGCTCCGCCAGGTGGTGCTCTTCGACTGACCCGTGCCCCCGTCGGGTCCGGCGGGCACCACGCGGGCGTCGGGCGCCGGGGACGGCCCCGGCGCCCGCATCCGTCCCGGCACCCGCTTCCGCATCCGTCCCGGCGCGCGGTCGGCCCGGTCGGTCCCGGGCCACGCCCCGGCCGGGCCGGTCAGCCCTGGGTGACCCGCAGCGGCGACCGGCTCCGCGTCAGCAGGGCGACCGCCGCGGACGCGCAGGGGATGGTGATGATGGCGTAGACGATCGCCGGTACGGCCATCTGGGAGCTGTCGAGCATCGTCGGGTTCAGCGCGATGGTGACCGCCAGACCGCTGTTGTGGACGCCGACGTCCATGGCCGCGGCGACGGCCTGCCGCCCGCTCACCCCGAGCAACCTGGGCACGACGTAGCCGACCGTGAGGCTCAGCAGGCAGAACGACGTCGCCGCCAGCCCGGCCGCGCCGAGGTAGTCCAGGATCCGTTCGCGCTCGGTGTAGCCGGTGAGCACGGCGATCACCGCCAGGAACACCACCGAGAGCAGCTTGATCGGGCGGTCCATCCGGTCGGCGAAACCGCCGGCCCGGGCCCGGACCGCCATCCCGGCCAGCACCGGGACGAGGATCATCAACAGCAGTTGGCCGATCTCGCCGAAGCCGAGCCGCACCTGCGCCGCGTGGTCGGGCAGGAAGTGGTCCACGGCCAGGTTGACCACGATCGGCAGGGTCGCCACCGACAGCAGCGAGTTCACCGCGGTCAGGCTGATGTTCAGGGCGACGTCGCCGCGGGCCAGGTGGCTGAAGAGGCTGGCCGTGGTGCCGCCGGGCGACGCCGCCAGCAGCAGCATGCCGACGGCGAGCGGCGCGGGCAGGTCGAGCGCGAGCACCAGCGCCAGGCACAGCACCGGCAGCAGGACCACCTGGCAGCACAGGCCGACGAGTACGGCCCGCGGAGAACGGGCCACCCTGGTGAAATCGGCCGGTGTGAGCGACAGGCCGAGTCCGAACATCAGGATCGCGATGACGAGCGGCAGCAGCGCGCCGGTGATTGCGGACAGGGACATGACGGATCCTCCCCGCTGACTATGTCTCTGGACTGCTAGGACATTGACTGATGTTCGATGGAATTTCAATGTCCCGGAACATGGAGACGACACATGTACATCCGTGGCACCGCTGTCGACATCAGTGGCGTTGCTGATGTGATTTACACCGGGGTATGTTTTGGATCGTCCGATGGCTTAACCGTTGAGTTTCCGAAAGTTCGGTGGGTGCCGTCCGGCGAATATCGGCGCGCCCGAAAATAGTCGCCGCCACGCTTTCCGACCACCGCGAGATTCCGAAAGGAAATGGCTGACGACGTGATGTCCATCGACGCGCAGACGTATCCGGTGTCAAGAATCGACCTCGTTGAGGTCCGGGTGGCGATCGACGAGAAGCTGCGTGAGTTCTTCGCGGGCAAGGCGACCTGGGCGAACGGCTCCGAACTGGCCGACGTGGTCGACGCGCTCCGCGACTACCTGTTGGGCGGGGGCAAGCGGCTGCGGCCGCTGCTGGCGTACTGCGGCTGGCGCGCCGCCGGCGGAAAGGCCGGCCACGACCCCGCGCTGCGGGCCGCGGCCTCGCTGGAGCTGTTCCACGCCTTCGCGTTGATCCACGACGACATCATCGACGTCGCCGAATCCCGCCGCGGCCGGCCGTCGCTGCACCGGACGCTCGCCCGGCGGCACGGGGACCGGGGCGACGCCGCGAGCGTGGAGCGGCTCGGCACCAGCAGCGCGATCCTCGTGGGCGACCTGGCCATGGTCTGGTCGGACGAGCTGCTGCACGCGAGCGGGATGAGCATGCGCCAGCTCGCGGCCGCCCGGCCACTGCTCGACGCCATGCGTACCGAGCTGATGTACGGCCAGTACCTGGACCTGATGGGCACCGGGGCCGCCCCGCGGGACGCCGGCGCCGCGCTCACCATCGCCCGGTACAAGAGCGGGAAGTACACGATCGAACGTCCGCTGCACATCGGTGCCCGGCTGGCCGGCGCGGACCAGCGGCTGCTCGACGCGTGCAGCGCCTTCGGGCTGCCGATCGGCGAGGCCTTCCAGCTCCGCGACGACCTGCTCGGGATCTTCGGAGATCCCGTGGTGACCGGGAAGTCCCGGCTGGACGATCTGCGCGACGGCAAGGGAACCGTCCTGCTCGCGCTCGCGCTGCGGCGGGCCGACGAGTCCGGGCGGGCCACGCTGACCCGGCTGGTCGGCGATCCCGAGCTGGACGAGGAGGGCGCCGCCCGGGTACGCCGCGTCTTCGTCGACAGCGGCGCGGTCGGGGTGGTCGAGGAGATGATCCAGGAGCGGCTGCGGCAGGGGCTCGCGGTGCTCGACAGCGCGCCGTTCCAGCCCGAGGCCGCCGCGGCCCTGCGGGAGATGGCGCACGCGGCCACGGTGAGGGCGGCATGACGACGCCGGTCACGACCACCGCCGCGGACGAACTCCTGCGCGCCTCCGCCGCGGACGAGTGGGCACTGATCAGCCCGTCGGTCTACGAGTCGGGCCGGATCGTCTCGGACGCGCCCTGGCTCGCCGGGCACCAGGCCCGACTCCGCTATCTCTGCGCCGAGCAGGCCGCCGACGGCGGCTGGGGCATCGCGGGATTCCGGCTGGTGGCGACGCTGAGCGCGACCGAGGCGCTGCTCACCGCGGCGCGTCGGAGGGCCGCGGTGGACCTGGCCGTACCCCACGAGGAGGTGGTACGCGCCGCGGCGCGCGGCGTCGAGGCGCTGCGCCGCTGGCTCGGCGGACCGCCGGAGCCGCTGCCCGACCTGGTCGCCATCGAACTCGTGGTGCCGCGCCTCGTCGACCTGGTCAACCAGCACCTGGCCGACCACGAGGCCGAACCGGAGCCGTACCTGCCGGCCTCGGTGCGCCGGTCGGTGCTCACGCCGCCGCCCGGTACCGATCCCGACCTGCTGGCCCGGGTACGGGCGGCCACGGCCGCGGGCCGGCCGATCCCCCCGAAGCTGTGGCACAGCTGGGAGATCCTCACGCCCGGCCGGCCCCGCGACGCGCTGGTCCGACCGGTCCACGGCAGCGTCGGCTGCTCGCCGGCCGCCACGGCCGCCTGGCTCGGCCTGCCCCCGGACCTGGGCCATCCCTGCGCCCGGTACCTGCACACCGTGCAGGAACGAGGGGCGGGCACCCTGCCGGTGGGCGCGCCCATGCCGTACTTCGAGCGGTCCTGGATCCTCAACATCTTCGCCGGGCACGGGGTACCGCACGTCGTACCGGACGCGCTGCTGGACAGCCTCGAAGGTTCGCTGGGAGAACAGGGCGCCCCGGCCGGGCACGGGCTGCCGGTCGACGCCGACGACACGGCGGCCGTGCTGCTGGCCCTGGAGTCCCACGGCCGCGGTCGCCCGCTCGACCCGCTGCTGGCCTACTTCGACGGCGAGCGGTTCTTCACCTACCCCGAGGAGCGCACCGCCTCGCCCAGCGCGAACGCCCACGCCCTCGACGCGCTCGCCTACCGGGCGGCCCGGCATCCCGAGGAACGGGGCCGCCTCTCCGGGCCGATCCGGGCCACGGCGCGGTGGCTCGTGGGGGCCCAGAACCCCGACGGGAGCTGGCACGACAAGTGGCACGGCTCCCCGTACTACGCCACCGCCACCTGCGCGAAGGCGCTCGCCGCGCACGGCGGCGACCGGGCCCGGCCGGCGGTGGACCGGGCCGTCGACTGGATGCTCGCCACCCGCCAGGGCGACCGCTGGGGGCACGGTACGGGCACCGTCGAGGAGACGGCGTACGCCGCGTGGACCCTGCTGCTCGCGGCGGGCGGGACCGACCGGGCCGGGGACGCGGGGGCCGGGCACGTCGAGGACGCGCTGGCCGCCGCCGAACGCACGCTGGCCACCGGCCGCGTCACGGCGTCGAGTCCCCCGCTCTGGATCGGCAAGGACGTCTACACCCCGGTCCGGATCGTCCAGGCGACCTGCCTGGCCGCGCTGCACAGCCTCCGCCAACGGCCGAGGGGAGGCAACGGTGGACACTGAGGAGCTTCTCGTACCCTGCCCGTTCCCGGACCGCGCCAACCCGCTGGGCCCGGCGGCGGCCGAGTACGTCCGGCAGGTGGCGACCGAGATCGGGCTCACCGGATCGGCCAGCTCGGCCGTGCTGCACGGCATGGCGCTCGGCGACGCCGCCGCGCTGACCTACCCGGACGCGCCGCTGGAACGGCTGCGCGTGGCCACCCTCTGGATCGCCTTCCTGGTGCTCTTCGACGACGCGTGGAGCGACCTGCTGGAGCTGGAGGGCGGCTGGCGCGAGCGGGTCCTGGCCAAGCACGACGCCATCCACGCGGTGCTGGACGGCCGCCCGGCCCCGACCGACGACCCGCTGCTGCGGGTGCTGCACCGGATCCTGACCGACATCGGCCGGGTCGACCCGGGGTGGGACACCGGCCGGCTCCGCCTGGAGATCCGGCGGTACCTGGCGGGCACGCTGTGGGAACTGGACCAGCGGGCCCGGGGCCGGATCCCGGACCTCGTCCCCTACCTGGAGATGCGCCGGGTGTTCAGCACCATGGGGGTGCAGCGGGAACTCGGCTACTTCGTCTGGGAGATGGCCCTGCCCGAGGCCGTGCGCACGCACCCCTGCCTGCGGCTGGTGGACGTGGTGGTGGCCGACTACGGCTGCGTCGCGAACGACCTCTACTCCCTGGCCGTCGAGCGCGGCCACGGCGTCACGTCGAACATCGTGACGGTGCTCCAGCACGAGTACGGCTGGGACGAGGCGGCGGCGACCGCGCACGCGGTACGGCTCGCCGCGCAGGCGCTCGACACGTTCCACGACGTCCGGACGGACCCCGCCCGGTTCGGGCTCCCCGTAGAGGCAAACCTGCTCCGCTACTTCACGCACTACGAGGCGTTCATGTCCGCCGCCGTCCGCTGGCCGGCCCGCTCGGCCCGCTACCGGGCCGGTCTGGCGGAGTGACCGGTCGGCGACCTCCCGACGACCGCGAAAGGCAGGTAACCGTGTCCACCACAGTCAACCCGTCATCCACGGCGGTCCGGCCCCCGCGCGCGCCGGCCGCCCTGCCGCTCGTCGGGCACGGCCTGCAGCTGGTCCGGCGCCGGCTGGAGTTCCTCCAGGAGGTCCGCGCGCACGGTCCGGTCGTACGGGTCCGGCTCGGCCCGACCACCGCGTACCTCGTCAACGACCACACCCTGCTGCACCAGCTGCTGGTCACGGACGCCGCCCGCTTTCCCCGTGGCATCCACTTCCAGAAGGCCAAGTCGGTCGCCGGCAACGGCATCATCACCGCCAGCGGGGCCGCGCACCGGCGGCAGCGCCGGCTCGTGCTGCCCGCGTTCAACCGCAAGAAGGTGCACGTCTACGGCGAGGTGATGCGCGAGTTCGCCGCGGCGCGGGTGGCGGCGTGGCCGGAGGGCGAGCCGATCGAGCTGAAGCCGGAGTTCGTCTCGCTGGCCACGACGATCGCCACCAAGAGCCTCTTCGCCACCGAGCTGGGCACCGCCGCCGTCGCCACCGTGGAGCGCGCGCTGCCGGTGCTCACGCGCGGGGTCAGCCTGCGGGCGATGGACCCGACCGGCCTGCTGGAGAAGCTGCCCACCTCGGCCAACCGCCGGTTCGCGGCGACCATGCGGGAGCTGCACACCGTCATCGACCAGATCATCGCCTCGTACCGGGGTCGGGAGCAGTCCGGCGACGACCTGCTCTCGATGTTCATGATCGCCCGGGACGAGGAGACCGGCGAGGGGATGACCGACGAGCAGCTGCGCGACGAGGTGATCAGCATCCTGCTCTCGTCGGCGGAGACGACCGCGCTGACCATGAGCTGGGCCTGTCACGAGCTGGGGCGCAACCCCGAGGTGTTCCGGCGGCTCCAGGCGGAGGTCGACACGGTGACGGGCGGCGAGCCGCCCCGGTACGAACAGCTCTCCGAACTCGACCTCACCCGGCGGATCGTCAAGGAGACCCTGCGGCTGTACCCGCCGACGTACTTCCTGTCCCGCAGCGCGGTGGGCGACATCGAACTCGGCGGCTACCTCATCCCGGACGGCAGCACGGTGCTCTACTCCTTCTACTCCCAGCACCGCGACCCGGCGCTGTTCCGGGACCCCGACCGCTTCGACCCCGACCGGTGGCTGCCCGAGCGGTCGGCGGACGTCACCCCCGCCGCGTACGTGGCCTTCGGCGAGGGCGCGCACCGCTGTGTCGGGGAGGCGTTCGCGTACGCCGAGGCGATGACGACCCTGGCCACCATCGCCGGTCAGCGCACCCTGCACCCCGTGCCGGGCCGGCCGGTACGCCCGGTGGGAACGGTGACGCTGAGCCCGAGCGACCTGAAGATGGCCTTCCGCCGGAGGCCGCGGTGACCGGGGACGGGCGGGTGCTGGTCGACCCGGAACGATGCGTCGGCGCCGGCCAGTGCGTCATGTACGCGCCGGACGTCTTCGACCAGACCGAGGAGGGCGTGGTGCGGCTGCGGGGTCCCCGGGTGGACCCGGACGAGTGGCCGGACGTGGTGGAGGCCGTGGCGCGGTGCCCGGTCGGGGCCATCGCCCTGCCGGCCGGCTGAGGGGAGAAGACCTTGTTGACCGACGTCCGCGACCCGCACGCGCTCAAGGGGCTCACCGCCGAGCAGCTCGTCGAGCTGAGTGGTGAGATCCGGGAGTTCCTCGTCGAGTCCGTCGCCCGGACCGGCGGCCACCTGGGGCCCAACCTCGGCGTGGTCGAGCTGACCCTGGCCCTGCACCGCGTCTTCGACTCGCCCCGGGACTGCATCCTGTGGGACACCGGCCACCAGGCGTACGTGCACAAGCTGCTCACCGGGCGGCAGGACTTCTCCCGGCTGCGCAAGATGGGCGGCCTCTCCGGCTACCCGAGCCGGGCGGAGTCGCCGCACGACTTCATCGAGAACTCGCACGCCTCGACCGCGCTCTCCTTCGCCGACGGCCTGGCCCGGGCCTTCGGCGTGCGGGGGGTACGGGACCGCCGGGTGGTCGCCGTCGTCGGCGACGGCGCGCTGACGGGCGGCATGGCCTGGGAGGCGCTGAACAACATCGCCTCGGCCGACCGACCGGTGATCATTGTCATCAACGACAACGGGCGGTCGTACTCCCGGACCATCGGCGGCCTCGCCAAGCACCTCTCCCTGCTGCGGACCAGCCGCGGGTACGAGGACTTCCTGCGCTGGGGCAGGAACCTGCTGGAGGAGATGCCGGTCATCGGCGGGCCCGTCTTCGATCTGCTGCACAGCGCCAAGAAGGGACTGAAGGACCTGGTCACCCCGCAGGGGATGTTCGAGGACCTGGGCCTGAAGTACGTCGGCCCGATCGACGGGCACGACGTGGCGGCGACCGAACTCGCCCTGCGGGCCGCGCGCGACTTCGGCGGCCCGGTGATCGTGCACTGCGTCACCCGCAAGGGGCGCGGCTACCAGCCGGCCGAGGAGGACGAGCGGGACTGCTTCCACGGCATCGGCGTGATCGACCCGGTCACCGGCCGGGTGGCGCCGACCGCCTCGCCGGCCCCCTCCTGGACCTCGGTCTTCAGCGAGGAGATCACGAAGATCGGCGCGGCGCGTACCGACGTCGTGGCGATCACCGCCGCGATGCTGCACCCGGTCGGGCTGCACAGGTTCGCCGAGGCGTACCCGGACCGGGTCTTCGACGTGGGCATCGCCGAGCAGCACGCGATCACCTCCGCGGCGGGGCTGGCCGCCGGCGGGCTGCACCCGGTGGTCGCCGTCTACGCCACGTTCCTCAACCGCGCCTTCGACCAGGTGCTGATGGACGTGGCGCTGCACCGGGCCGGCGTGACCATCGTGCTGGACCGGGCCGGGATCACCGGGGACGACGGTCCCAGCCACAACGGGATGTGGGACATGTCCGTCCTGCAGGTCGTACCCGGGCTCCGGATCGCCGCGCCGCGCGACGGGGCGCAGCTGCGGGCGCAGCTGGCGGAGGCCGTGGCGGTCGCGGACGCGCCCACCGTGGTCCGCTTCCCGAAGGGGCCGGTGCCGACCGACATACCCGCCGTCGACCGGCTCGACGGCGTCGACGTGCTGGCGCACAGCGGCACCAGCGCCGAACGGGCCGATCTCCTGCTCGTCTCGGTGGGCGCGATGGCCCAGACCTGCCTGGAGGTCGCCCGGCTGCTGGGCGAACGCGGGATCAGCACCACCGTGGTCGATCCGCGCTGGGTCAAGCCGGTGAACGGACGGCTGCTGGAGCTGGCCCGGGGACACGCGCTCGTGGCGACCGTGGAGGACAACCTGCGCGTCGGGGGCGTCGGCGCCGCCATCACCCAGGCGTTGCAGGACAACGACGTGCCCGTCCCGTGCCGCAACTTCGGCATCCCCGCCGGCTTCCTGCCGGTGGGCAGCCGGGCCCAGCTGCTGTCCCAGGCGGGGCTCACCGCCCCGGCGTTGAGCGACGAGATGCGACGCCTCCTCGTCCATCCGCAGACCATCCCCTGAGAGGAGGGAGGAAATGATGGAGCGTCCGCAGAAGCGTGTGCTGCTGGCCGGCCCGCGGGGCTACTGCGCGGGTGTGGACCGGGCCGTACAGACCGTCGAGAAGGCGCTGGAGCTCTACGGGCCGCCGGTCTACGTCCGCAAGGAGATCGTGCACAACCGGCACGTGGTGCGCGGCCTCGAACGGCGGGGCGCGGTCTTCGTCGAGGAGACCGACGAGGTCCCGCCCGGGTCCACCGTCGTCTTCTCGGCCCACGGCGTCGCCCCGGACGTGCACGTCGCCGCGCGGGCGCGCAGCCTGCGGGTGATCGACGCGACCTGCCCGCTGGTCACGAAGGTGCACAACGAGGCACGCCGGTTCGCCGCCGACGGGTACGACATCCTCCTGATCGGCCACCAGGGACACGAGGAGGTGGCCGGCACGGCCGGCGAGGCGCCCGCGCACATCCAGGTCGTGGACGGACCGGAGGACGTGGACGCGGTCACGGTACGGGACCCGGCCCGGGTCGCCTGGCTCTCCCAGACCACCCTCTCGGTCGACGAGACCATGTCGACCGTCGAACGGCTCCGGAGCCGGTTCCCCGACCTCGTCTCGCCACCGAGCGACGACATCTGCTACGCCACCCAGAACCGCCAGCAGGCGGTCAAGGTGATCGCGCCCTCGTGCGACGTCGTCATCGTCGTCGGCTCGGAGAACTCCTCCAACTCGCGCCGGCTCTGCGAGGTGGCCCTGGAGGCCGGCGCCGGCGGCGCCCACCTGGTGGATTTCGCGCACGAGATGGCCGAGGAGTGGGTGCGGGACGCGAGCACGGTCGGGGTGACCGCCGGGGCCTCGGTACCCAACGACCTCGTCGAGGACCTGCTCGGCTGGTTGCGCGAACGCGGCTTCACCGAGGTCGAGGAGGTGACGACGGCGGTGGAGAGCACCGTCTTCGCCCTGCCCCAGGAGCTGCGCACCGAGCTGCGCCGGGCGTCGGGAGAGTGAGCGCCGTGCGTACGGAGCTGGGCATGCCGGCCGTTCCGCCGCCTCCGCTCGCGCCCCGGCGGACGAGTCGCCAGATCATGGTGGGTTCGGTGCCGGTGGGTGGGGGTGCGCCGGTGTCGGTGCAGTCGATGACCACGACGTTGACCGCTGATGTGAATGCCACGTTGCAGCAGATCGCGGAGTTGACGGCGGCGGGTTGTCAGATCGTGCGGGTGGCGGTGCCGTCGCAGGACGACGTGGAGGCGTTGCCGGCGATCGCGCGCAAGTCGCAGATCCCGGTGATCGCCGATATCCACTTCCAGCCGAGGTATGTGTTCGCGGCGATCGACGCCGGTTGCGCGGCGGTGCGGGTGAACCCGGGCAATATCCGGCAGTTCGACGACAAGGTCAAGGAGATCGCTCGGGCGGCTTCGCAGGCGGGGGTGCCGATCCGGATCGGGGTGAACGCCGGCTCGCTGGACAAGCGGTTGTTGGCCAAGTACGGCAGGGCCACGGCGGAGGCGTTGGTCGAGTCGGCGTTGTGGGAGTGCTCGTTGTTCGAGGAGCACGGGTTCCGGGATATCAAGATTTCGGTGAAGCACAACGATCCGGTGGTGATGATCCGCGCGTATCGGCAGCTCGCCGAGCGGTGTGACTATCCGTTGCATCTGGGGGTGACCGAGGCGGGTCCGGCGTTCCAGGGCACGGTGAAGTCGGCGGTGGCGTTCGGTGCGTTGTTGGCCGAGGGGATCGGGGACACGATCCGGGTGTCGTTGTCGGCGCCGCCGGTGGAGGAGATCAAGGTCGGTACCGCGATTCTGGAGTCGTTGGGGTTGCGGGAGCGGGGCCTGGAGATCGTGTCGTGTCCGTCGTGTGGGCGGGCGCAGGTGGACGTGTACAAGCTGGCCGAGGAGGTCACGGCGGGTTTGGAGGGGTTGCCGGTGCCGTTGCGGGTCGCGGTGATGGGCTGCGTGGTCAACGGGCCGGGTGAGGCGCGGGAGGCGGATCTCGGGGTGGCCTCGGGTAACGGCAAGGGGCAGATCTTCGTCAAGGGGCAGGTCGTCAAGACCGTCCCCGAGGGTCAGATCGTGGAGACGCTGATCGAGGAGGCCCTGCGGCTGGCCGAACAGATGGGCGCCGAACTCCCCGAGGAACTGCGCGGCCTAGCCGCCACCCCGACGGTCACCGTCCATTAGCCGCTCGCCCCGGAGCGCGGATGCCACGGCCCGGCGCCCGACCGGGTGCGACACGGACGACGGTGCCGGACCACCGACGGGTTCGGGGGCGGCGTGCCCGCGAACGGACGGTCCCGGACCACCGACGGGTTCGGGGGCGGCGTGCCCGCGACGGGATCAAGCCTGACCGCCCAGAGCGGGCATGCCGCCCCCGAACCGGAACCACCGACCACAGCCACCGACCACCCGCACGACGAGACGAAGGAGAGGGACGAGATGACGTCACCGCTGGACCTGCCCTGGGACACCCCGCCCGCCGCCGAGGAGCTGATCGAGGCGGCGATGGAGTGGCACTTCAACCCCCGTACCGGCTCGCCCTTCTGGCTGGAGCAGGCGAAGAAGCTCGACTTCGACCCGCGCCGCGACGTCCGCACCGAGGCGGACCTGCGCCGCCTGCCGAACATCGTCGACCTGCTGCGGGACGTGAACGTCCGGGACCTGATACCGCGCGGCTACGGCGACGACCACGGGCAACCGGTGATCGCCGAGAGCGGCGGTACGAGCGGCGCGCCGAAGCGGGTCATGTGGATGCCCGAGACGCTGGAACGCGCGACGGCCTGGCACGCGGCGGGTCTGGCCAAGCACGGCCCGATCCGGCGAGGCGACTGGCTCTGCATGGGGCCGACCGATCCGCACATGGCCGGCTACCTGATCCGTGCCACCGCCGCGCACTTCGGCGCGATGTGCTTCCTGCTGGACCTTGACCCCCGCTGGGTCAAGCGGTGCATCGAACGGGGCGCGCTCGAAGAGGTGGCGCTCTACACCGAGCACGTCGTCGACCAGGCGGAATGGATCCTGCGCAGCCAGGACATCTCGGTGCTCTACAGCACCCCGCCGCTGCTGGAGGCGCTGGCCCGCCGCGACGGGCTGGTCGAACTGATCAACGAACGGGTCGACATCATCGGCTGGGGCGGCACCAAGATGGACACCGCGGATCGCAACCGCTTCCGCAAGGAGCTGTTCCCGCAGGTGAAGATGGTCGGCGGGTACGCGAGCACGATGATGGTCGGCGGGATCGTCGAGCGGCCCGGCACCGTCCCGGACGAGCCCGCGGTCTTCGATCCGCCGTCGCCGGTCACCATGTTCTCGGTGATCGATCCCGAGACGGGCGAGAACGTCCCGTACGGCGAGCGCGGGCAGATACTGCAGCACCACATCAGCCGCGGCCTGCTCCTGCCGAACAACCTGGAACGCGACTCGGCGATCCGGCTGCCGCACCCGGACGGGCGGGCCGGCGACTCGGTCTCGGAGGTCGAGCCCGTGGTCGAGTTCTCCGGCAAGCGCGTCGTCGAAGGCATCTACTGAGATGGCCGAGAGCCTCTACCGGGTACTGCGCGACATGCGCCGGGCGCGGAAGGGCGGGCCGGAGGCCGTCCGGACCCGCCGGGTGGCGCGGCTGCGCGAGATCGTGGCGCACGCCCGCGCCCGCTCGCCCTACTACCGCGAGCTGTACCGTGACCTGCCGCCGGAGGTGGACGACGTCCGCCTGCTGCCGGTGACCCGCAAGCCGGAACTCATGGCGCACTTCGACGAGTGGGTCACGGACGAGCAGGCCACGCTGGCCCGTGCCCGCGCGTTCGTCGACGATCCGGGGCTGGCCGGTCAGCTCTTCCTCGGCCGGTACCGGCTGGGTACGAGTTCCGGAAGCACCGGGGTACGCGGCATCTTCCTCTTCGACGACAGCAGCAACACGGTGACCAGCGCGATGGCGCTGCGCGCCTTCGGGCGGTGGCTCGGCTGGACCGATGTGGCCAAGGTCGTCGCCGGTGGCGGGCGGGTGGCGGCCGTCCTGGCCACCGGGGGGCACTTCGGCTCGTCGACGGTGTTGCCGCGGACGGCCGGCGGCCGGCGGCTGGGTAAGGACCGGATTCGGGTCTTCTCGGTCTTCTCCCCCATGCCCGAGCTGGTGGCGCAGCTCAACGACTTCCGTCCGAACATCCTGATCGGGTACGCGGGACAGATCGCGCTGCTCGCCGGCGAGCAGGAGGCCGGCCGGCTGCGCCTCGCACCGACCCTGGTGATGCTCGGTGCGGAGGGCCTGTCGGACAGCGGCTACGCCAGGGTCAGCTCGATCTTCAACGCCAAGATCGGTAACGGCTACGGCGCGTGCGAGTTCATGTCCGTGGCGGCCAGCTGCGCCCACGGGTGGCTGCACGTCAACCACGACTGGGTCATCGCGGAGCCGGTGGACCGCGACTACCGGCCGGTACCGCCCGGGGAGACCTCGCACACCGTGCTCATCACCAACCTCGCCAACCGGGTGCAGCCGGTGCTCCGGTACGACCTGGGCGACTCCCTGCTGATGAGCCCTGGTCCGTGCCCGTGCGGCGACCCGTTCCCGGCGATCCGGGCCCAGGGGCGGGCCAGCGACGCGCTGACCTTCCACGACGAACGGGGCCGCGCCGTCGCCGTGGCGCCGGTCGCGCTCGCGGGCGTGGTCGACCGGGCGCCGGGGCTGGAGTTGGCGCAGGTCGTGCAGACCTCCCCGACCAGCCTGCAGGTCCGGGTCCGGGCCGCGCACAACGCCGATCCCGAGCAGGTGTGGCGCAACATCCACGCCGAGATCGTCCAGTTCCTCGCCAACCACCACCTCGACGGCATCGACCTGACGCGCAGCGAGGAACCACCGCAGCAGTCCGCCGGCGGGAAGTACAAGTTGATCATTCCGTACGCGCCGGACCCGATCGACGCGCGTGCCGTCGAGAACTAGCGAGCAGAGAGCGAGAGGGCAGTGGGTCAGATGTCACTTCGAGGTCGTCGCGGCACCGCCCGGGTCGCGGACGGCCGCTACGAGCTGCGTACCGAGGAGGTCGATCAGGTCGGCCACGTGGTGACCCGGCTGCGTGGGCGGGTCTCCACCGTCGACGCGCCCGAGGCCGTGGACGAGTCCCGCCTCCTGAACGGGCTCCTGCCCGAGGGTCTGCTGCGGGCGCTGGAGGACTTCCGGCGGTTCGGCAACGACCAGGGCACGCTGACCGTACGCGGGCTACCGGTACCGTCGGACCTGCCCGACACCCCCTGCGTACCGAACTCGGTGGCGCGGGAGTGCACCCCGTCGGCGGCCCTGCTCCTGTTGCTGATGTCCCGGCTCGGTGATCCCATCGCGTACCGGGAGGAGAAGCACGGCGCCCTGATCCAGGACATCTGCCCGGTCCCGGGCGAGGAGGACCAGCAGCAGAACACGGGTTCCGTCTACTTCGAACTGCACACGGAGAACGCGTTCCACGCGAACCGCCCGGACTTCCTCGGTCTGCTCTGCCTGCGTCCCGACCACGACCGGCAGGCGGCGTCCATCACCAGCTCCATCACCGAGGCGCTGCTGCACCTGGCGCCGGAGCACGTCGAGGTCCTGCGCCGGCCCCGGTTCCGGACCAGGCTGGCGCCGTCGTTCTGCCGCGGCCAGGAGAGCCGGCCGTACGTCGAAGCGGCGCCGGTGCTCGCCGGGACCCCGGAGCTGCCCCTGCTCTCGGTGGACTTCGACGACACGCTGCCCCTCGACGCGGACGCCCGGGAGGCGCTCGACGCGCTACACCTCGCGCTGCGCAAGGTGCAACGCGAGTCGGTGCTCTACGCCGGCGACCTCGTCATCATCGACAACTCGACGACCGTGCACGGCCGCAGTCTCTTCGTGCCCCGCTACGACGGGCGAGACCGTTGGCTGCAGCGCCTGTTCGTGGTGAACACGCTGCGTACCGTCCTTCCCGCGCTGGAACAGGACGGCACCTACCGCTGCCGGCCCCTCGCGGTCCCGGCCTGACGACGGGGGCCGGATGGAGCAGGAGCACCCGAACCTCGCGCTCGTCGACCGCTTCTTCGCGTCCTACCTGCGGCGCGACCTGGCGGCGCTGCGCGCGCTGACCACGACCGACGTCCGGTGGCACTTTCCCGGGCCGCCGCCGCTCGGGGGCGAGAAGCGGGGCATCGAGGAGATCGTGGCCTTCCTCGACGAGATCTCCACCTTCGCCTTCCAGGAGCGGTGCGGGTTCCGTGGCGTGAACGACGATCATCTCGTCGAGTACAAGCGGACGACCCGCGCGGACGACGGACGCGCCCTGGACTGGTGCGTCGTCTGGACGTTCCGGGCCGGCCGGATCAGCGCCGGCGCCCACTTCGTGGTGGACGCCGAGCCGGTGGGTTCCTTCTTCCGCCGCTGATCGCCTCCCCCGGCCCGGCGACGGGCCGCCGAGGGGCTCCCACCGCCCGGCTCCGGCGACGGGCCGCCAGAGGGCCTCCTCCGGCGACAGGAGGGGACCCGCCGGCCGGGGAGCGCCCCGTCGTCTTCCGGCGCGTCAGGCCGCCGGGGTGTAGTACCTCGACCGGTAGGCCAGGGCGATCGCCTCACCGCGGCTGCGCAGGCCGAGCTTGCGCAGGATGCGGGAGACGTAGGCCCGTACCGTCGCCGTGGTGACGGACATGATGGCGGCGATCTCCTCGGTCGACTCGCCCCCGGCGAGCCGCAGCAGCGTCTCGCGTTCCCGGGGCAGCAGTATGCGGGCGATGTCCGCGGCTGTGAGCCCGTCGTACTCCTCGGACTCGAAGCGGTCCGCCAGATAGCCGATCAACTGCTTCGTCAGCGGCGGCGAGACGAACGCGCCGCCGGACTCCGCGGCGACCAGCGCCTGGGGCAGGTCGTTGACGAGCCGGTCCTTCAGCAGGTAGCCACTCGCGCCACGGCTCATCCCGCGCCAGACCATGGCCCCGGTGCCGGTCACCGCGATCAGGACGATGGCGGAGGCGGTGTCGGCGATGAAGGCGGGGATGTCGTTGCGGTCGTCGGACAACAGCGTGTTCGACAGTACGACGACGTCCGGCTGCTCCTGCCTCGCCATGTCGAGGGCGCGCCCCAGGTCGTCCACCTCGCCGACCAGTTCGTGGTCGACCTGGCGGTCGAGGATCTTCCTTACCAACTTGCGTCCCACCGGATCGGCGTCGGCGACAAGCACCTGCATCAGACGATTCCCCCGTTTCTAGAGCCGTCATGAATTTCGAGGACGCACGCCCCGACACAGCGGCGCACCGCCTCCTTGAACCGCGAGATCTGCCATGCGAAGCCCAAAAAGATCACGCCCGCCGAGGAGGGCACGACAGGAAGCGCTTGGTCAATAAAAAAACCGACCGGCCCGTTTCGTCAACTCCGGCCAGAATGATCGCAACAGCTTGCAGGATTACTCATATCCGGAAGTTGGCCTCAAAAAGGACTAAGGACGAAAGCGTACAGAACCGGCATAAGGTCGGAAAATTTTTCCTCACCAGCAGATCGACAACAGTTGTGACATAGATCACAATCTACATTAGGCTTTGATGGGTATCTTTTTTAGGACCGGCCTCCGCCCTCGATGAGGAGGATTGGCGATGAGCAATCGGGGAGCTCGCACGCCGGTTCCTTCGATCGTGGGACCTCACACCGACACGGCCCCAATAGTCGATCTCGGGGCGACGAGCAGACTGTCCTACGACTCCACCGTTCCCCGACGTCTCGTTCACCGCGCGGCGGTGGCCGGTGCACTCCTCACGGATTGGCGCCAGGTCACCGAGGACATATTCGTCTGCGCCGTCCAGTGGCCACCGGGGCAGAGCCTCTACGGCGCGCGTGACGGTCGCTTCGACTCGATGTTGATCGCCGAGACGATCCGGCAGGCGGGCATCCTGGTGGCGCACGTCGGCTACGGGGTGCCGGAGAGCCACCGGTTCGTGATGCGGTGGCTGCGTTGGCGGTGCGCCGTCGACCGGCTGGACTTCGCCGGCGGCCCGTTCGAGAGCGTCGCCACGGTCGCCGTGAGCGAGGTGCAGCGGAGGTCGGCGACCGTGGGCGGGTTCCGGATCGACGTCGACCTGTGGCGCGAGGGACAGTGGTTCGCCCAGGGCTCCGGTTCGGTCCGCTGCCTCAGCCCGGCGGTCTACCGGCGCGTCCGCTGGGCGGACTGCCCGCGTCCACCCGACCCGCCCCCGGTGGTACCGCCCGCCCCGCCCGAGCTGGTCGGCCGGGAACTGGCCCGCGACGTCGTGATCGGGCCGTACGAGGACCTCGGGGCGTGCGCGCTGCGGGTCGTGCTCGACCATCCGGTGCTCTTCGACCATCCGGTGGACCACATACCCGGGATGCTGCTGTTCGAGGCGATGCGGCAGGCCGCGATCGCGGCGACCGGCGGCCGGCTCAGTTCGGTGGCCACGGCGCAGGCACAGTTCACCTCCTTCCTGGAGCTGGACCATCCGTGCCGGGTACTGGTCGAGCCGCCGGCGCCCGCCCGCCCACCGCACCGGACCGAGGTCAGGTTCGTACAGTCCGGACGCGAGGCGGCCCGGGGTGTCGTGGAGCTCGTCAGCTGAGCGGGGGAGGATGCTCCTGCCGCGCCGGCCACCGCGGGCCGGGCCACCGCGACCGGCGGCCCGGGCGTCACGCCTCGCGCAGTTCCTTCGAGGCCGACGTCAGGAAGCCCAGGTAGTAGGAGAGCTTCCGGCTCAACACCAGTCCGGGCAGAATGATCCGCCACATGTCGGCCACCCGTTCGACCACGTCCCGCCGGTCGTCGAGCACCTGGGCGACCAGGTGGATGCCCGTGAAAGAACTGACGATGAATTGCGCCACCCGGTCCAGTTCCACGTTGGTGCGTACGTCGAGCTCGCTGGTGGCCTGTTCGAGCAGTTGGACGCTGAGCGATATCCAGTCGAGGTACGGGTCCGGCATCGGTACCTCGAACGTGCCGTTCTCCAGCGTCAACCGGATGCCACCGCGAATCACGGGATGGCTTCTCAGCTGGGTCGCCAGGCCGTACGACATTCTGATCAATGCTTCCAGGGCGGGAATCCGCAACTCCGCGAAGGACTGCGCCTGCGACATCCAGAGGCTGTGCTGCTCCTGCACCACCGCCTTCGCCAGGTCCTCCTTGGAGGAGAAGTGGAAATAGAGCGCCCCTTTGGTGACGCCGGCATGGGCGACGATGTCGCTCAGGCTGGTCGCCCGGTAGCCGTACCGGTCGAACATTTCGGCAGCCGCCTTGATAATCGTGCTTCGTGTTTGCTCCGCTCGCACCTGCCTCGCCATACATCGATAGTATGAAACCGGGTGACCGGTATTTTGCTCCGGCCCTCATTCGGCCGGGCGTGTCGGCAGGTCAAGCGGCTCCGGCCCGAGGAATGGCAAACTATGACCCTAAATGTCCTTTTGGTTGGCGCCTCCGGTTTCGTGGGGCGGGCAATTCTCGCCACGCTCCTGGTACGCCGGGACGTACGCGTCTGGACGCTGACCCGCCGGCCGCTGCCCGTACCGGCCGTCCCGGCGCACCGGCAGCGGCTCGCCGAGCTGACCCGGCCGGAGTCCCTGGCCGGCTGCTGCGCGGGCGTGGACGCCGTGCTGCACGCCGCGTCGTACGTCGGCTCCGACGCCGAACTTGCCGAGCGGGTGAACCACCTGGGCACCCGATGGCTGACGCGGGAGGTGGTGGCGGCGGGCGTCACCCGGTTCGTCTACGTCAGCGTCGCCGCGGTGTACGGCTCGGGGCCGCACCGGGGGCCGGCCGAGGGCGAGATCGAGGCGCGGCCCACCTCGGCCCGCAGCGCCAGCCGGCTGCGGGCCGAGGCATACGTACTCGGCGCCGGCGGGCAGGTACTCCGGCCGCACCTGGTCTACGGGCCGGAGGACCGTTGGTTCGTGCCGGCCACAGCGGCGATGCTGGCCGCCGCGCCGGGCTGGATCGACGGCGGCGCGGCCCGTACCTCGGTGATCAATGTCCGCGACCTCGCCCGGTTGGCGGTCGCGCTCGGCACCGCGGCCACACCCCCGGCGCAGCGGGTGCACCACGCGAACCATCCCGAACCGGTGACGATCCGGGAGATCGGTCTGGCGCTCGCCCGCGAGTTCGGGATCGCGGTACCGGACGGCAGTGTCGACCTGGCCGAGGCACGACGGTGGGCGCGCCGGGCGGGCATCCCGGACCGGCAGTTGACGCTCTTCGCGGCCGACCACTGGTACGACTCCACCCGGGTCTGGCGGGTCACCGGGCAGACGCCGGGCCCGCGCCTCCCGAACGACCTGGCGGGCAGCGCCGAGTGGTACCGCCCGCTCCTGGCCGGGCGGGACGCGGCCCACGCCGAGCGGCGACCACACGGCTAGCCCATCAGGTCCAGCAGGACGGCGGCGAACTCGGCCGGGCGCTCGACGTGCGGGCTGTGCCCGCAGCCGGCGTACACGATCTCCCGGTACGCGCCGCCCGCGGCGGCGTACCGCTCCAGCACCGCGCGGGTCTGCCCGACCATCGGTTGTGGCGGGCAGTCCTGCGCGCCCGGCCAGCCCGGCACGGCGCCGATCGAGCCGAGGTACGCCAGGTCCATCAGGGAGGTGTCCGAGACGATCACGTCGGAGTCCCCGCGTACCCAGGTGATCGGCGGCTTGGGCGCGACGGCGACCAGGTCGTCGGCGATCCGCAGGTGCGCCGGGGCCAGCGCGTTGAGCACGCCCCGGGTGCCGGGCGCCATCCCCGGCCAGTTCTCACTGGCCGTGCCGGTACCGGGATAGTTGTCGTCGCCCGTGACGGTGGAGAGCATGCTGTCGAGCAGCAGCTCCTCGTCGTCGCCGAGGACCGCCGGGTCCGCCACGTAGGTCGCCCGCATCACGTTGCGCGGGCTGGTCGGCCGCTCGGTGCCCCGGTCGCCGGCCGCGAGCAGCTTGACGAACTCCTGGTTCGCCGTGCCCGCGCCGGTACCGGCGAAGTCGGGGGTGGTCGGGGTGCCGTCCAGGTCCCGGGTTCCGCCGTAGCCGTACGGGGAGACCGGCGCCTCCAGCAGCAGCGCGCCCACCCGCTCGGGATGGTCGACGAGCAGCTGCATCGCCACTCCCCCGCCGAGCGAGTGCCCGACCACGACGGGCCGGGTACCGGCCGCGCCGAAGAGCGCCGGCTCGTCGAGCAGGGCGGCCACGTCGTCCGAGAAGTCCCGCAGCCCGCGGGTGGCGTCGACCGGTGCGGGGTCGGTGGCGCCGTAGCCGCGCAGGTCCGGCGCGACCACGCGCAGCGTCGGCGGCAGCTGGCGCAGCAGCGGGGTCCAGTAGGACGCCGACGAGCAGTTGCCGTGGATCAGCAGGACCGGGTCGCCACCGACCGGCCCGGCCACGAGCACCCGTTGGGTTATGCCACGCGCGGAGACGCTGACCAGCTCGGTTTCCATCCGCCCGAGGATGCCAGACCCGCCCCGGTGCCGGCATATGGCCGCCAGACCGGTACGGACGCCGACATGTGGCGGACGGACACACCCCGCCCGCCTCCCCGGTCCGGCCCCGCCCGCGTCCGTGCGGCGCAGCATGCGTCCGTGCGGCGCAGCATGCGTCCATGCGGCCCCACCCGCGTCCGTGCGGCGCCGGACCGGGGAGGCGGTCGGTCAGGCCGGTCGCCCGCCGCGGCTCGCCCCGGCCCCGTCCCGCCCGTGCCGGTACTGGGCCGGCGGCACGTAGCGCGGCGTGCCGACCGGGTCGGTGGCGGCCGAGCCCGGGTCGAAGAATCGCAGCTCCACGCTGCCGATCCGGAGCCGGTCCCCGTCGCGCAGCTCCGCCGCGCCGGCGAGCCGGCGGTCGTTGAGCCAGGTCCCGTTCGTGGAGCCCGCGTCGACCAGGACGGCGCGCCCCCCGTCCAGCTCCACGGTCGCGTGCCGCCGGCTGACCCGCCGGTCCTCGATGAGGATGTCCGCGTCCTCGCCGCGACCGATCGTCCGCCGGCCCGGCCGGATCCGGAAGCTGGCGCCGCGCATCGGGCCGTCGACCACGGTCAGCAGCGGTAACAGGCAGTGCTCGTCCGCACCGGACATGCCGTCGCGCCCTTCCTTTTCCTCTTCCGCGGTACGCCGCCGGGCTCCCGGCGGACCGAGCGCGTCCGGGGCTCCGCCCCGGGGGTACGGCCGCCGCGCCGTGCGCTGGCACGTCGGGCTTCGCCGCCCTGCTCGCGGCCTCAGCCTGTCATCCGGGCGGGGTCCGTGCCAGGCACCGCCGGACGGAGTTGCGCGCCCACCGGACCTGCCATTTCACCAATCCGTCGGACTGTCGGTAGTCGACTAACTCCACTGAGTATCGGTACCATCGTGCGCCACCGACCTTACCGGCGGGTAATTTCGGGTCTAGACTCCCGACATGACGGCGACGCACACCCCCGGCGTACCGGTCGTCGAGGCCGGCGAACTGATCTCGACCAATCCGGTGACCGGCGCGGAGGCCGGGCGATTCCCGGTGGCGACCAGGGCGGACGTGGAGCGCGCGGTCGAGCGGGGCGCCGAGGCCGGGCGCTGGTGGGAGGGGCTGGGCTTCGCCGAACGGCGCCGGCGCCTGCTGCGCTGGCGGGCGGTGCTGGCGCGGCGGATCGAGGAACTCGCCGACCTGTGCCACCGGGAGGGCGGCAAACCCGTCGCCGACGCCGTCGTGGAGATCGCCTCCGCGATCGACCACGTCGACTGGGCGGCCCGCAACGCCAAGCGCGTCCTCGGCCCGCGCCGCGTGCGGTCCCGCCTGGTGGTGGCCGAGTTCGCCGCCCACCTCGAATACCAGCCGTACGGGGTGGTCGGCGTGATCGGCCCCTGGAACTACCCGGTCCTGACCCCGCTCGGCTCGATCGCGTACGCGCTCTCCGCCGGGAACGCCGTGGTCTTCAAGCCGAGCGAGTACACCCCCGCCGTCGGTCAATGGCTCGTCGACACCTTCACCGAACTCGTCGACAACCAACCCGTCCTCCAAGCCGTACAC
>NZ_JBFAPK010000053.1:0-58891 GCF_040676675.1 Micromonospora sp. NPDC049559
ACCGGCGCACCCCCACCCACCGGCACCGAACCCACCATGATCTGGCGACTCGTCCGCCGGGGCGCGAGCGGAGGCGGCGGAACGGCCGGCATGCCGAGACTGACTGCGGTCACTTGAGCACTCACCTTGAGAAGAGCGTGATCGGATTGATCACGTCCGCGGTGACGGTCAGCAGCGTGAAGACGCCACCGATCAGGATCACCGCGTACGTGATGGGCATGAGCTTGAGGTAGTCCACCCGACCGGGGTCGGGGCGGCCGAGCCGGGCGAAGATCCAGGAGCGGACCCGCTCGAACCAGGCGATGGCGATGTGTCCGCCGTCCAGCGGCAGCAGCGGTAGCAGGTTGAAGACGCCGATGAAGAAGTTCAGCGAGATGAAGAGCAGGACGAAGACCTCCCAGGCGTCGTTCTGCACCGCCTCGCCGCCGAGCCGGCTCGCGCCGACGACGCTGATCGGGGTGTCGACGTCCCGCTGCCCGCCGGTGATCGCCGTCCAGAGCGCGGGGATCTTCTCGGGTACCCGCTGCAGGGCCTGCAGGGTCCCGACGGCCATGTTGCCGGTGTAGTCGGCCGTGGCGCCGAGCGCGTCGATCGGCCCGTACGTCACCATCGTGGGCTTCTGCACGGTGAGGCCGACGCCGAGCGCGGAGACGGCGCTGGGCGCACCGGCGGCGTCGTCCAGCGGCGGGCGCTGCACGGCGGCGAGGTCGACCTTCGTGGTGGCCGGGGCGCCGTCGCGGACGTACTGCACGGTCGCCGGTCCGGGCGGGGTGGCCCGTACGACGTTGAGCATCTCGCCCCAGGTGTTGACCGGGGTGTTGTTGATCGCGGTGATCCGGTCGCCGTCGCGGAGCTGGGCCTTGGCCGCCGGGCTCGCCGGGTCACCGGGGGCGCACGGGCGCTCCACGTTGTCGACCACCACACACTCGGCGAGCGAGATCACCGGCGGTTCCTGCCGGGCCTGCGCCTCGGTCGTGGGGTAGTCGGGGTTGGGCAGCCCCATGAAGACGGCGGCGAACCAGAGCGCCACCACCGCGAGCAGGAAGTGCGTGATCGAGCCCGCGGACATGACGATGGTCCGCTTCCAGACCGGGAAGCGCCACATCGCGCGCGGCTCGTCGGCCGGATCGACGTCGTCGTCCTGCGGGGTCATTCCGACGATCTTGCAGAACCCGCCCAGCGGGATCGCCTTGATGCCGTACTCGGTCTCGCCTCTGCGGAACGACCACAGGGTGGGCCCGAACCCCACGAAGTAGCGGGTCACCTTCATCCCGAAGCGCTTGGCCGTGAGCATGTGCCCGGCCTCGTGCAGGCTCACCGAGATGAGGATCGCCAGGGCGAAGAGGACCACCCCGACCAGGTATGCCATCAAGCTCCTTCCACCGTCGTCCCGATGAGTTCCTGGGCGTACCGGCGGGCCCAGGATTCCGCGGCGAGTACCTCCTCGACGTTACCCGGTTCGGGGAGATCCGGAGCCGCCTCGAGTACCCGCTCCAGCGTGTCGACGATGCCGAGGAACGGTAGCCGACCGGCCACGAACGCGGCGACGCACTCCTCGTTCGCGGCGTTGTAGATCGCCGGGCGGCAGCGCCCCGCCCGCCCGGCCTGCTTCGCGAGCCGTACCGCCGGGAAGGCCGCGTCGTCCAGCGGCTGGAACTCCCAGGTGTGCGCGCCGGTCCAGTCGACCCCGCCCGCCGCGTCCGGCACCCGGGCCGGCCAGCCGAGCGCCAGCGCGATCGGCAGCCGCATGTCGGGCGGGCTGGCCTGGGCAATGGTCGACCCGTCGACGAACTCCACCATCGAGTGGATCACCGACTGCGGGTGGACCATGACCTCGATGTCGTCGTACGGCACCTGGAACAGCTCGTGTGCCTCGATCACCTCCAGCGCCTTGTTCACCAGCGTGGCGGAGTTGATCGTGACGACCGGGCCCATGTTCCAGGTCGGGTGTGCCAGCGCCTGCTCCGGTGTGACCTCGGTCAACTCGTCGCGCCGGCGGCCCCGGAACGGCCCGCCGCTCGCGGTCAGGACCAGCCGGCGCACCTCGTTCCGCTCGCCGGAGCGCAGGCACTGGGCCAGGGCGGAGTGCTCGGAGTCGACCGGGACGATCTGCCCCGGGCGGGTGATCGCGGCGCGTACCACGGGTCCCCCGGCCACCAGCGACTCCTTGTTCGCCAGCGCGAGGGTACGCCCGGCGCGCAGCGCGGCCAGGGTGGGCGCCAGCCCCAGCGAGCCGACCACGCCGTTGAGGACCATGTCACAGCGCCACTCGGCCAGCTCGGTCATGGCGGACGGGCCGGCGAGGATCTTGGGAATCCGGAAGTCCCCGGTCGAGTAGCCCCGCTTCTGCGCCTCGGCGTAGAAGGCGAGCTGGAGATCCTGGGCCGCCGAGCCCTTGGCCACGCCGACGACCTCGACGCCGAGTTCGAGCGCCTGGGCGGCGAGCCGCGCCACGTTGCCGCCGCCCGCGCCGAGACCGACCACGCGGAAGCGGTCCGGGTTGCGCCGGACGATGTCGATGGCCTGCGTACCGATCGACCCGGTCGAGCCGAGCAGGACTATCTCGCGGGGAGAACTCACCCGGACATTCTCCCTGAACGACCCTGAACACCCGCTGGGAGGCTCACCGCGTCATTCTCCCCCGGCCCGACCAGGCTCTACCGGTCGGCCGGGTGCCGCGCGTCACCCCTCGGCGGCGGGCCGCTCCGGCGCGGGACCGTCCGACCGCTCGTCGAGCAGGTCGGCCGGGTCGACGGAGAACTCGAACGGCTCGCGCATCACGAAGGTGCTGCCGGCGGCGGCCGCCGCCACCGGCCGGTACTCCCCGTCGACAAGCTGGTACAGCGCCATGGCCGGTACCCGGTTACGCAGGTCGACCCGGAGGAAGAAGGGCACACCTGCCGCCGCGTACTCCCGGGGCCGCTCGATGACGTCCTTACGGCGGTTACCGCGTGAAACGATCTCACCGAGCAGCACGGCGTTCGAGACGTCCATGCTGGTTTGTCCGCCCCCGGACGACCGGAGCACGACAATGTCGGGAATGAAGAGATCATCTTTTGAAACGACGTTGACCTCGTGATAGAGCCAGAGGCCGGCCTGGCGCGCCGCCCGTTTCAACTGGTAGGCCAGTTCAAGCTCGATGTTTTGATGGTCGTACCCGGCGTGTGGTGTCACGATCACGCTTCCGCTGAGGACCTCGATCTTGGGACCGTTGGTCTCCGGTAACAGGTCGAGGGCGAGCTGGGCGGTCCACGGCTCGTCGAACTCGCCGAGGATGTCGAACGACGGCTCGCTCCGCCGGACCGGCTCGGGAACGTACGCCGGCTGTGCCATCCCGCTCACCTCCAGCGCCGCATCATGACGTGCTCAGCCTAACCGCACCGGACGCCACGCTGACGGGTACGCCGGCGGAGCGACGCCCCGACCAGGGTGATCACGCGCCGCGGGACGAGCCGGCGGCGCCGACGGCGTCCGGCGCGGCGGAGGCGGCGTCCGGCGCGGCGCCGACGGCGTCCGGCGCGGCGGGTGGCGTCGGGGCAGCGCTCTCGTGGATGCCGTACCGGCGGTAGACCCGGGCGAGCGGTCCGGGTGCCCACCAGTTCCAGCGGCCGAGCAGCCGCATCGTGGCCGGTACGAGCAGGGCCCGCACCAGCGTCGCGTCGACCACGATCGCGACGATCATGCCGACCCCGATCAGCTTGATGAAGGTGATGCCGCCCGTGGCGAAGCCGGCGACCACCACGACCAGCAGCAGGGCCGCGGCCGTGATGATCCGGCCGGTGTGCTGCAGCCCGGACGCCACCGACGCGGTGTTGTCGCCGGTCGCGTCCCACTCCTCGCGCACCCGGGAGAGCAGGAAGACCTCGTAGTCGGTGGCGAGCCCGAACAGCACCGCGAGCATCAGGATCGGGTTGCTCGGCTCGATGAAGCCGGTCGGGGTGAAGTGCAGCCAGTCGGCGAGGTGCCCGTCCTGGAAGATCCAGACGACCACGCCGAACGAGGCGCCGATGGAGACGAGGTTCATCAGCACCGCCTTGATCGGCAGTACCACCGAGCCGAAGGCGAGGAAGAGCAGCAAAAGGATGGCCGACGCCATGATCAGCGCCATCCAGGGCAGGTGCGCGCCGAGGGTGGCCAGCAGGTCGACGTCGGCGGCGGGCCGGCCGCCCACGAGCACCTCGGCGCCGGGCGGGGCGGGCAGGTCGCGGATCTCGCGTACGGCCCGCGCGGCGACGTCGCCGGTCGGCTCGCCGGTGTAGCTCACCGAGAGCAGCGTGGAGGCACCCCGGCTCGCGCTGACCCGCACCCCCGTCACGCCCGGCACCTGCTCGATCCGGTCGGCGAAGGCCTGGGCCCGGTCGGCCGGGGCGCCGGAGACGAGCACGCCGATCGGCGCGACGGTGGCGGCGGAGAATTCGGCGCCGATCCGCTCGGCGACCACGCGCGGCTGCGCGTCGGCGGGGAGCACGCGCTCGTCGAAGCCGCCGAAGTCGATCCGCAAGAACGGCGCGGCGAGCAGCGCGAGCAGCGCCACCACGCCGACGACGTACCGGACCGGGCGGCGCATCACGCTGTGCGCGACCCGGGCCCAGCCGCCGCCCGTCGCGGCCGTGCCACGGCGGCGCCAGGGCAGCGGTACGCGTCCCGCGTTGATCCGCGGCCCGAGCACCGCGAGCAGGGCGGGCAGCACGGTCAGCGAGGCGAGCATCGCCACCAGCACCGCCGCCATGCCGCCGAGCCCCATCGAGCGCAGGAACGACAGCGGGAAGGTCAACAGGCTGGCCATCGCCAGCGTGATCGTCAGGCCGGAGACCATGACGGTACGGCCGGCGGTGGCCATGGTCCGCGCGATCGCCGCCGGGGTGTCCCGTCCGGCGGCCAGCTCCTCCCGGAACCGGCTGACCACGAAGAGCGCGTAGTCGATCGCCATGCCCAGCCCGATCAGCGTGATCACGTTGATGGCGAAGATGGAGATGTCGGTGACCATGCTCAGCAGCCGTACCGCCACGAAGGCGCCGAGGATGGCCAGGCCGCCGATGAGCAGCGGGGTCGAGGCGGCGACCAGCCCTCCGAAGATCAGGATCAGCAGGACCAGCAGGACCGGCATGGAGAGCGTCTCGGCCCGGGTGATGTCCCGGGTGGTCTGCTCGTTGGCCTGGTGCAGGAACGCGACGTTGCCGCCGACCTCGGTGCGTACCCCGGGCGCGTCGAGCGCGGGGCGCAGCCGCGCGAAGGCCGCGGACTTGCCGTCCTCCTCGGTGGCGCGCAGGCGCAGCACCGCGTACGTGGCGTGCCGGTCGGTCGAGAGCAGGGCCGGGGCGCCGGTCTCGTACCAGTCGGTCACGCCCGCCACCTCGGGCCGGTCGCGGACCCGGGCCAACGTCGCGGTCACCGGGTCGCGGAACGCCGGCTGGTCGGCGGTGGCGGTCGGGCTGGAGTAGAGCACAAGCAGGTCGGCGTCCTGGTCGCCGAGCTCGGCGGTGATCCGCGCCTGCGTCCGGCTCGACTCGCTGCCCGGGTCGTCGAAGCCACCGCCGGTCAGCGCGCCGAAGACGCCCGTGCCCCAGGTCGCCCCGAGGACGACCAGGAGCGCGCCGGCGGCCAGTACGGCCCAGCGGAGCCGGACGACCCGGCGCCCCCACCACGCGAACATGCTTCCCCCCGAGGCGGCACGGCCCGGGAGGCCACCCGAGGCCGTAAGCTGTAACAACGGATTAGCTCAGTGAACGCCGTTTACTATTACAACGGTGTTCGCTGTCGTCAAGGGAGCCAGGGTATGTCGCTGCCCACCCGCCGGGAACGGCTGCGTACCGCGACCGTCTCCGAGATCAAGGACGGGGCGCGGCGGCTGCTCGTGACCGGCGGCCCGCAGGCCATCTCGCTGCGCGCCATCGCCCGGGACATGGGCATGACCGCCCCGGCGATCTACCGGTACTTCCCGAGCCTGGAGGCGCTGGTCCGGGCACTCGCCGGCGACCTCTACGACGAGCTGCGCCGGGTCGTCGAGGCGGCCAGCGCGGCGGCCGGGGACGATCCGCTGGACCAGCTCGCCGCGATGAGCCGCGCCTTCCGGCACTGGTCGGTCGCGCACCCGGTCGAGTTCGCGCTGATCTTCGGCACCCCGGTACCGAGCATGGCGGCATTCCTCGCCGAGGAGATCGACGAGAACCACCCCGGCGCCCGCTTCGGCGCGGCGTTCCTGCGCCCCGTCCTCGAACTCTGGCGGCGGGCGCCGTTCCGTACGCCGCCCCGGGAACTGCTCGAACGGCGGCTGGCCGGGCAGCTCGAACCGCTGCGGCGCACCCTCGGCGAGCTGCCCGTCGAGGTCGCGTACACGGTGCTCTCCGGCTGGACCCGGCTCTACGGGCTGGTCTCCATGGAGGTCTCCAACCACCTCTGCTGGGCGGTGACCGAGCCGGCGGCGCTCTTCGAGATCGAGCTGACCGGGTTCCTCCAGCAGTTCGCGCCCGCCGGCGAGCCCGGCCCGACTTCCGGCGGGCCGGAAGCCGACTAGGCTCCCGGCTCATGGAGCCGTCTCTGCCGCGCCGGGCCGACGCCGTCGTCGTCGGTGCCGGGCACAACGGTCTGGTCGCCGCCGTGCTGCTGGCCCGGTCCGGGCTCGACGTCGTGGTGCTGGAGGCCGCCGACGTGATCGGCGGCGCCACCCGTACCGAGCGGCCCTTCCCCCGGGTCCCCGGGCTGCGCCACTCCACCGGCTCGTACCTGCTCGGGCTGATGCCGCCGGAGCTGATCGAGACGCTCGACGTGCGCATCCCGGTGCTGCGCCGCGACCCGCACTACTTCCTGCCCACCCCGGGCGGCCCCGGCGCGCCGTACCTGCTGATGGGCTCGGACCGGGCGGCGACCCGCGCGCAGCTCGTCGAGTTCTTCTCGGCGGACGACGTGGCGGCCGACGACGCGATGCAGGCCGAGCTGGCGCGGCTGCGCGAGGACCTGGCGTCCGCCTGGCTGGCCGAGCCGCTGCCGGCCGAGGAGACCGCCGAACGGTACGTGCGCCCCGGCCTGCGACAGGTCTTCCTCGACCTGGTACGCGGTTCGGTCGCCGACTACCTGGCCCGGTTCGAGTTCCGCTCCGAGTTGCTGGTCAGCATGTACGCCGTCACCGACGGCCTCTCCGGGCTCACCGCCGGCCCGGACGACCCTGGCACCGGGCACAACTTCCTGGTCCACAACATGTGCCGGCTCCCCGGGGCCGGCGGCACCTGGATGATCGCCGAGGGCGGCATGGGCACCGTCTCCCGGACGTTCGCCGAGGCCGCCCGCGCCGCCGGGGCGAAGATCTTCGCCGGTACGCCGGTCGCCTCGATCACCCTGACCGGGGGCGCGGCCAGCGGCGTGGTGCTCGCCGACGGGCGGGAGATCGAGGCCGGGGTGGTGCTGGGCGCATGCGACCCGTACCGGCTGATGGGGCTGCTCCCCGACGGCGCGCTGCCGGCGCCGCTGGTCGAGCGGATGGCGGCGGTACGGCGCACCGGCACGACGCTCAAGCTCAACCTGGCCCTGACCGGCCTGCCCCGCTTCTCCTGCCTGCCCGAGGGGGCGCCGAGCCCGTTCGGCTCCACCATCCACCTGCTGCCCGGCTCCGCCTCGCTGGTGACCGACGCGGGTACGCCGACCACCCGCTCCCCGATGTCCGCGCTGCGCGACATGTGGGCGCAGGTACGCGCCGGCGAGCTGCCGGACGAGCCGACCATCGAGTGGTACCTGCACACCACCGTCGACCCGTCCCTGCAGGACGCCGAGGGGCACCACTCGTCGGCGCTCTTCGTGCAGTCGGTGCCGTACCGGCTGGCCGAGGGGAGCTGGTCGGAGCGGCTGCCCGCGTACGTGGCGCGGCTGCTGGCGATCTGCGAGCGGTACGCCCCGGGCACCGGCGCGCTGGTCGCCGACGCGGTACCGCTGCCCCCGCCCGGCATCGAGGCGCACTTCGGCATCACCGGCGGGCACATCCACCACGTCGACAACACGATCTCCTTCACCGACCGGATGCCGTACGCCACGGGCGTCGACGGGGTCTACGCCGGCAGCGCCGGCTGCCACCCGGCCGGCAGCGTCATCGGGGCGGCCGGGCACAACGCGGCCCGCCGCATCCTCGCCGACCTCGGCCGCTGACCCCGTCCCGGCCCGGCCCGGCGCCAGCGGGCGGCCGGCGGGTCCGCCGGTCAGCCCAGGGCGGCCGGCGACTCCGCCTCGGGTACCAGCAGCCGGGGCGCCCCGGAGCCGTCGGCCGGCACCGCCCAGACGTCCGGCCGGCCGTCGCTCTGGCGGAGCGTGTAGGCGACCGTCGAACCGTCCAACCAGGCCGCCTGGTCGTCCACGCTGTTCGGCTCGGCGAGCGGGGTCACCCGCATCGTGGCGAGGTCGAGCACGGACAACCGCCAGCCCTTGCCGGGGTCGCCGTCGACGGCCCGCTTGAACGCGATCCGGCCGCCGTCCGGCGAGAGCGACGGGCACTCGACGTTCTCCGCGAGCGTCCGTACCGTCCGGGCGGCGACGTCGCCCTCGACCAGGTACCGGCGTCCGTCGGTGGAGACGGTGGCGTAGAAGCGGTTGTCGTCACCGGCGAACGTGACTCCCCAGAAGTTGACGTCCGCCGACCGGTACGGCCGGCCGTCGCGGATCACCGCGAACTCCTCCAGCGAATCGACGAGGCCGCCGGTCCGGGTGTCCAGGATGCCGGTGCGGGTGGAGAAGCCGCCGCTGTTGTAGGAGTCCCCGCCCACGAAGGTGGTCCAGGCGACCATCCGGCCGCTCGGCGAGACCCGGGCCCGGTTCGGCAACCCCGGCACCGGGAAGGCCCGCCGCTGGCGCAGCCCCGCGTCCAGCACCACCAACCGGTACGACCAGGCCGAGTCGGGGTGCAGGCAGACGCCGGTACCGGCCGCCGCGTAGGCGCGTACGCACTCCAGGTCGGCCACGGTGCGGGCGCCGCCGGGGTCGGCGGCCGGGACGAACGCGAGGTGCCGGTTCGTCACGGTGAGCAGGCGCGGCCCGGGCGCGAGCGTGAGCTGCTCGCGGTTGGCGGCGGCCGGGGCCGGCGGTCCGGCCGGCCGGCGATGGGCGGCGAGTCGCACGTAGCCGACGGCGACCGCGGCGAGCAGCGCCGCCGTCGCGGCGGCCACCAGGACCCGTCCGCGCGTGCCCAGCCCGCTCATCGGATCGTCTCCTCGGCGGTTCCGCGCCTGCCCAGTCCGCTCATCGGATCGTCCCCTCCGCGGTCTCGCTCCCGACCGCGTCCGCGCGCGGCGCACCCGCCAGCAGGAACACGGTGCCGGCGACGGCGAGCACGACGCCGACCGCGGCCACCCGGGTCGCCGTGACCGGGCCCCAGAGCTGCCAGGCCACGCCGAACAGCACCGAGGAGACCAGGTACGCGAGGGCCTGTCCGGTCTGGACCAGCGCGATGCCCGTGGTGCGCAGCCGCGCCGGCAGCACCGGCCCGGCGAGCGCCATCAGGATGCCGTCGGAGGCCGCGTAGAAGAGGCCGTACAGCCCGAGGACCAGCGCGAGCAGCGGCCACCCGCCCAGCGGCCCGTGCAGCAGCAGGTAGACCAGGGCCAGCGCGGCGTAGCCACCGACCAGCACCGGCAGCCGGCCCACCCGGTCGGCGAGCAGCCCCAACGGCGCCGCCAGCAGCAGGTACGCCAGGCTCGTGCCGACCGCCAGCAGCGGGAACCAGACCACGCCCAACTCCTCGCGGCGCTGCAGCAGCAGGTAGACGAAGCCGTCCCCGACGGTGGCGAGCCCCAGCAGGCAGGCGGCGGCGACGAGCCGGCGCACCGGTCGCGCCCGCAGCAGGCCCGCCGCCTCCCGCACCGTCACCGCCGGGGCGCGGCCGGCGGCCCCGGTCGCGGCGGCTGCCGGTTCGCGCCGGTCGCGGACGAAGAGCACGAGTACGACGACCGCGAGGGCCGCCACGCAGAAGCTGGTGACGAAGACCGCGTCGTACGACTCGCCGGCCGCCGCCAGCACGGCGAGCGCGACCAGCGGTCCGAGGAAGGCGCCGACGCTGTCCATGGCGCGGTGCACGCCGAACGCCCGGCCGAGCGCGCCCGGCGGGGTGGAGAGCGTGATCAGGGCGTCCCGGGGCGCGGTGCGCACCCCCTTGCCCATCCGGTCCACCGCGATGACGAGGCCGATCGCGGCCGTCGACCGGCCGGCGGCGAGCAGGCCCAGCTTGGCCAGGGCGGAGATGCCGTACCCGAGGCCGGCCAACAGCTTGCGGGCGCGGATCCGATCGGCGACGAACCCGCCGACCACCCGCAGCACCGCCGTGGCCCCGGTGTAGAGCCCGTCGAGCGCGCCGTACGCCGCCGGACCCAGCTGCAGCCCCAGCACCAGGTACAGCGGCAGTACGGCGCTGACCATCTCGGCGGAGACATCCGTGATCAGGCTGACCGTACCGAGGGCGAGGACGTTGCCGCCGACCAGGGCGAGCCGCCGCTGCCGGGGCTGCGGCGCGGCGTCACCGGCCTGCGCCGGCCGCCCGATCGTCGACAGGTACACGTCGCCCGCCCCTCCCCGACCCGTTCCTCCGCGTGCGATGACGGTGAACACTGTCTATGGCGCGCGCCGGCCGGGCAACCCGGCGCGTCCGCCGACCAGGCGGGCATCCGGTGAACAGCCGGTGTCCGGCAGACGTTTCAGCGGGCGGTCCCCGAAGAGTTCATCCCGTCGTACGTACCGCGTTCATTCGGATACATAGATTTCTCCGGTCCCGACCCCCACCCGAAGGGAAGACCAGATGGCTACCCGCCACCTCCGGTCGGCAGCGACCGCGGGAACCGCAGCGGTGCTGGTGGCAGCGGCCACCACGGTGCTGCTGACCGGCTCCGGCCCGGCCGCCGCGGCCACCTCCACGTTCACCCCGGTGGCCGACACGTACGTGCAGAGCGACACGGCCTCCACCGGCTACGGCACCTCGACCCAGATCGTGGTGGACAACTCGCCGGTCCGGCGTACCTTCCTGCGCTTCACCGTCAGCGGGATCAGCGGGCAGGTCACCGGCGCCAAGCTGCGGCTGCACACGATCAGCGGCAACAGCGGCAGCAGCAGCGGCGGCAGCTTCCGGGCGGTCTCCAGCACCACCTGGTCGGAGACCGGCACCACCTGGAACAACCAGCCCGCCATCGACGGCGCGACCCTCGGCTCGATCGGCTCGGTCAGCAGCAGCAGCTGGTACGAGGTGGACGTCACCGCCGTGGTGACCGGCAACGGCACCTACAGCTTCGGCGGCACCTCCAGCAACACCGACGGGGCCTACTACGACAGTCGGGAGAGCGGCGCCAACGCGCCCCAGCTCGTCGTCACCACCGGCGCCGGCCCGACGCCGACCACCGCGCCGCCCTCGGGCGACCCGGTCTTCGTCGGGGCGGGTGACATCGCCACCTCGGGCTCGGGCGACAGCGCCACCGCCGCGCTGCTCGACAACATCGCCGGCACGGTCTGGACCACCGGCGACAACGTCTACGACAACGGCACCGCGGCGGAGTTCAACAACTACTACGCGCCGACGTGGGGCCGGCACAAGGCGCGTACCCGCCCGACGCCCGGCAACCACGACTACAACACCTCGGGCGCCTCCGGCTACTACGGCTACTTCGGCGCCAACGCCGGTACCGCCGGCCAGGGCTACTACTCGTACGACCTCGGCAACTGGCACATCGTGGCGCTGAACTCCAACATCTCGATGTCCGCCGGGTCGGCCCAGGAGCGCTGGCTCCGGAGCGACCTGGCCGCCAGCACCCGGCCGTGCACGCTGGCGCTGTGGCACCACCCGCTCTTCACCTCCGGCGCCAACCACTCCCCGTCCACCTCGACCCGCCCCCTCTACCAGGCCCTGTACGACTACAACGCCGACGTCGTGCTCTGGGGCCACAACCACCAGTACGAGCGGTTCGCCCCGCAGAACCCGAGCGGCGGGCTCGACAACGCCCGGGGCCTGCGCGCCTTCGTCGCCGGCATGGGAGGCGCGAGCCACTACGGCTTCGGCACCATCGCGCCGAACAGCCAGGCCCGCAACAGCGACACGTACGGCGTACTGAAGTTCACCCTGCACGCCAACGGCTACGACTGGCAGTTCGTACCCGAGGCGGGCAAGACGTACAACGACAGCGGCACCGGCACCTGCCACTGACCACGATCCGCGCGTCGGGTCGCCGGTCCACCCCGGCGACCCGACACCCGTACCCGTCGCACAGCCACAGTTGGTCTGGTCTCGACCGCTGCCGGTACGGTGACCTCGTGACGGCAACCCCGGCCACCGGCTACGACCTGCTCGCCTCCCGTGGCCTGAAGGAGGACGACCTGCGTCCGTTCCTGCTGGACTGCTTCGACATCGAGGAACGGGAACTCTTCGTCGGCCACGCCGACCGGCTCTTCGAGGAGCTGCGCGGCGTCCCCTCCGACCACGTCTTCGCCGCGTTCTGCAGCTACGAGGAGGTACGCGGCCACTTCGCGGTCAGCGTCCAGGTCGGCATCGAGGGGCGGCTCGTCGACCGGGTCGGCCGTCGGCGGTACGCCGAGCGGTTCGCGGCGCACTTCGACGCGTACGTGCTCTACGGCGACACCGAGCCGCTGCCGTTCCTCTGGACGGTGGTCCTGCCCGACGGCAACCGGCTGCTCGCGACCATGGACGAGCAGGAGGGCGACGCCTTCCTGCTGCGTACGGCCACCGCGCCGATCCCGGGCCTGCCCCAGGTGGCGGTGGACCCCACCCTCGGCCGACCCCGCTGAGCAGGCCGGGCGGGCCGACCGGGAGGCCGAGCGTCCCCGCCGAGGAGGCCGGGCGGGCTCGCCGAGGAGGCCGGGTAGGCCCGCCCCGGAGGGCGGGCCCGAGGCTCACTCCGTGGTGGCCGGTGCCGGCGTACCGGCGCGGCGCGCCCGGATCTCGTGTCCGACGCTGGTAAGGCACCGCCCGCTCGGCAGGTCGAAGCGCCAGCCGTGCAGCTGGCAGGTGAGCTGCTCGCCCTCGATCACGCCGAACCGGGTCAGGTCGGCCTTGAGGTGCGGGCAGCGGCGCTGCACGATCCAGTCGCCCAGCTTGATGTCCTCGGCGTCCGGCTTCTGCTCCGCGTACCAGCCCTCGGCGTACTGCAGCCGCTCCTCGGAGAGGCACTTGAAGAAGGCGTAGACGAACTCGTTGTACTGGCCGATCCGCGCCGCCGAGAAGCGGCAGGAGAGGAAGAGCGAGTTGACCCAGTCGACCTCGCCGCTGTGCAGCAGCTGCTCGACCAGCGCCCGCTCGGTACGGAACCGGTAGCGGACCTTCTCGTCGGCGTACGGCCGTACCTGCTTGCCCGGGAAGTCCACCACGATCGACTCGACCGACTCGCCGTCGTAGCCGACCAGGTCGAACCGGACCGGTCCGCCGACGCCCTTGGCCAGGTAGACCGACTCGTCGAGCAGCGGTTCGATCCGCCGCTTCATCTCCTTGAGGACGTCGACCTCCGGGTGCCGCCAGGACGCCTTCTCGGCCTCGATGATCGGCCGCTTGCGTTCCCGCATCTCCTCCAGGTGCGCCTTCTTGTTCGCGAAGAACTCGGCCACGTCGGGCACCGGGTGGGTGGTCTCGCAGCTCTCCGTGGTGATCTCGGCGACGCTGCCCGGGAGCAGCACCACCCCGTTCTCGCCGCCGACCTTGGCGTACTCGGCCATGAAGACCGACTGGTCGGGGAAGATGTTCCCCTCGTCGCCGTGGATGTCGTTGAACTGCCACAGCTCGTCGTCGAGGAAGCAGGGCGGCCCGGCGATCGGGAAAACGTACGACGCCTTGAGGTCGTCGATGTACCGCCAGGTACGGTCGAACTGCCGCTCGCGCTTCTGCTTGCCGAAGGCGATCTTCGCGGCGTTCGGCAGCTCGTAGACCATCGGATACCAGATCGCGCCGGAGAACTGCAGCAGGTGCGCGTGCACGTGCCCCAGCTCGGCGAAGACGCTCAGGTCGGCCGGGCGGGCGTCGTTCTGGTTGAGTAGCCGTACGCCCTCGTGCTCCACCCAGAGGGACGAGTCGCCGATCGGACCGTCGGTCGGGCTGGTCAGCGCCTGGATCATGACCTTGAGGCCGCCGTCGAGCTCGACCACCTCGTTGCTCCTGGTACGCAGGAAGCTGGTGAAGCCCAGCTCCCGCAGCTCGTCCTCCAGCTCGGACGTCGGGTACTCCGGCAGCAGCACGGTCGCCTTCTTGCTCACGTACCGCTTGAGGTGGGCCGCGTCGAAGTGGTCCCGGTGCAGGTGGGAGACGTAGAGGTAGTCGACCTGCCCCAGGCTCTCCCAGTCGAGTAGTGAATTGTCCGGGAATGGGAACCATGAGGCGAAGTAGGCTGGATTGACCCACGGGTCGCACAGGATGCTGCCGGCCGTCGTGTCGATCCGCATACTCGCGTGTCCCGTACCGGTCACCCTCACCGCACACACTCCCAAGAGCAGACTTCGAGCCGTACCCGAAAAACGCTACCGGACCGGGTATGCCGCCCAACCCGCGACGCCGTCATCGCCGCCCCGAGCACGGGCTGGTGGCCGCGATGTGATCGCGGCGCGGGGCGCGCGACCCCGTACCGCGATGTGATCTCGGCGCGGGCGCGGGCGTGGGTCCGGGCCGCGACGTGATCTCGGCGCGGGGCGCCGGCCCCCGACCAGCGGCGGCGTCCCGCGGCGGCCGAGGCCCCGCGTCGCCCCGGCCGGCGGCGTGCCAAACTAACCGCAGATCCGATCGCGAGGAAGGACCGAAAGTGGCAGGAAGCGAGCCGGTAACGTCGCCGGACCAGCGCAAGCCGGGACATCGCAAGGCGGGCCGGATCGGCGCGGTCCTCAGCGCGCTCGCGCTGATCGCCATGATCTTCAACAACAACGAGGTCACCGGGATGGAGAAGATCTGGCTCATCGGCATCGCCGTGGGTCTGATCGTCGTCGTCGTCGGCGACTCGATCCTGCGCCGTAACGGCCTGCGCTCCTGAGCGGGCTCCGGCCCGCCGGAACCGCCCGGAACGACCCGCGAGAAGGGCCCGCCCAGGAGATCCTGGGCGGGCCCTTCTCTGGTGGCCGACGGCGGGTCAGCGCCGCCGCATGATGATGTCCTGGACCTCCTTGAGGGCCGCGTCGACCTCGGCCTCGAAGTAGCCGCCGGGAACCAGTCCGAAGCCCATGGTGTCGAGCGACGCCGGGTTGACCGGCATCGGGCCGCGGCCACCCATGCTCGCGAGGATGCCGTCGAAGAGGCGGTCCACCTGTACCGGGTCGTAGCCGCTGCCGAACCGGCGCACCTGGAACGTACGGCGGATCTGGTCGATCCGCTGCATCTCGGGGCTCATCGGCGGCCCGGAGGGCGGCGCGCCCATTCCGGGCGGGCCCATCGGCGGGGGGCCCATCGGTGGCTGCCCCATCGGCGGGGCACTCATCGACGGAGGGCTCATCGGCGGCTGCCCCATCGGCGGTGGACCGGAGACCGGCGGCGCGCCGAGGCCGGCGGGCGGTCCCATCGGCGGGTTGCCGGCCGGCGGTTGGCCCATCGCGGGCGGTGGGAGCGGCGGCACCGGTGGCAGGCCGGTTCCCCGACCCGGCCCGCGCTGGTCACGGTCGGGCAGGTGGATCTCAGCGGTCATGTCCGCCTTGCCGTGGCGACCGGGCTCGAATCCGTTGAACCGGTCCTCCGGGCCGAAACGGTCCGGCGGGCCGAAGCCCGCTCCGCCCCCGGCCGGGCCCCGGGCTCCCACCGGCCCACCGGCCGGCGGGAGCGGCCCGCGCGGGCGGTCGAAACCGCCGCGGCCGCCGTCGAAGCCACCACCGAAGGTGCCGGTGGGCTCGTCGTACCGGTTGCCGTAGGGGTCCGAGGGCGGTCCGGCCTGGGCCGGCATGGGTCGTGACGGGAGCGCGGGCATGCCGCGGTCGTCCCGGGCCGGCGGACCCATCCGGTCCGGCGCGCCCATCCGATCGGGCGGACCCATCCGATCCGGGGCGCCCATGCGATCCGGCGGGCCCATCCGGTCGGGCGGGCCCATCCGGTCTGGGGCGCCCATGCGGTCGGGGGCACCCATGCGATCCGGCGGGCCCATCCGGTCCGGGGCGCTGCCGAGCCGGTCCGGCAGCCGCTCGGGCTGGCCGGCCCGCGCCGGGGTCCGGGCCTCGGCGCCGCGCGCCACGCCGCCCCGCTCCTCCATCTCGGCGAGCTGCCGCTCGACCCGGTCCAGATGCAGGTCGACCTGCCACTCGTCGTAGCCGTTGAACCGAACCCGGAAGACGACGTCGTGGACCTGCTGCGAGGCGACGGGCGCGCCGATCGGCTCGCCGGCGAGGGTGGCCTCGACCCGGTCCAGGAAGTCGTCGACCTCGTCTACCTTGTAGCCCCGGCGCAGCGGCTTACGCCGGAAACGCTGACCCTGAGTCGCCACTATGTCTCCTGGTTTGTTCGCTCGTCACGCCGCCCACCCGGCTCGCTCACATCGCCACCTCCGCAGCGGCGAGCTGCCCGCACGCACCGTCGATCTCGCGGCCCCGGGTGTCCCGGACCGTGGTCGACACGCCCGCCTCGCGCAGCCGCCGGACGAATTCCCGCTCGACCGGCTTGGGGCTCGCGTCCCAACGGCTACCCGGGGTCGGATTGAGCGGAATAAGATTCACATGGGCCAGCCGGCCGGCCAGCAAGCGACCCAGCAGGTCGGCTCGCCAGGGCTGGTCGTTCACGTCTTTGATCATTGCGTATTCGATCGACACCCGACGACCGGTGCGATCGGCGTAGTCCCAGGCCGCGTCCAGCACCTCGGCTACCTTCCAGCGCTGGTTGACCGGCACGAGTTCATCGCGCAGATCATCATCGGGCGCGTGCAACGACAGCGCAAGGGTTACCGACAGGTCTTCCCCGGCCAGCCGCCGGATCGCCGGTACCAGCCCGACCGTGGAGACGGTGATGTGCCGCTGGGAGAGCCCGAGACCCTCCGGCGCCGGAGCGCAGAGCCGGCGTACCGCGGCGACCACCCGCGAGTAGTTGGCCAGCGGCTCCCCCATGCCCATGAAGACTACGTGGGACAGTCGCGCCGGCGAGCCCGCGACCGCGCCGGAGGCGGCCACGCCCGCGAGGTAGACCGCCTGGTCCAGGATCTCCGCGGTGGAGAGATTGCGGGTGAGGCCGGCCTGGCCGGTCGCGCAGAACGGGCAGGCCATGCCGCACCCGGCCTGGCTGGAGATGCAGACGGTGACCCGGTCCGGGTAGCCCATCAACACGCTCTCGACCAGGGAGCCGTCGTGCAGCCGCCAGAGCGCTTTGCGGGTGGCGCCGTCGTCGCAGGACTGCTCCCGTACCGGGGTGAGCAGGGTCGGCAGCATCGCCTCGGCCAGCCGGCCGCGGGTGGCGGCGGGCAGGTCGGTCATCCGCTCGGGATCCCGCACCAGCCGCCCGAAGTAGTGGGTGGAGAGCTGCTTCGCCCGGAACGCGGGCTCGCCCAGCTCGGTCGCGAGCGCCGCCCGACCGGCGAGGTCGAGGTCGGCGAGGTGGCGGGGCGGCATGGACGCGCGGCGCGACGGGGCGTCTCCGGCGGGGGCCTTCGGACTGATGGGAATCACGGGCAGACTTGTCATGGCTCATCCAGTCTCCCACGTCGTCGCCGGTACGCACGGGACCGAGGGGCCCGTGGGCGACGACGCCGGCGCGGAACCTCCTCGGCCACCGGCTCAGCTCGCCGGCGCGAAGATCGCCAGCAGCAGGTAGGCCGTCGGTACCGCGAAGAGCACCGAGTCGAGCCGATCCATCAGCCCTCCGTGCCCGGGCAGCAGATTGCTCATGTCCTTGACGCCCAGGTCTCGCTTGATCATGGATTCGCCCAGGTCACCGAGGACGGCCGCGGCGGAGACCGCGAGCCCGAAGACCGCGCCCCGCCAGGGCGCCACGTCGAGCAGCAGCCAGAGCAGCAGCGCGCTGCCGAGCCCGGCCGCCAGCACCGAGCCGCCCAGCCCCTCCCAGGACTTCTTCGGGCTCACCGACGGCGCCATCGGATGTTTGCCGAAGGCGACCCCGGCGGCGTACCCGCCGGTGTCCGAGAGCACCACCGCGGCGAGCGTCACGAGCACCCGCAGGTCGCCGTCCGGCGGTACCGCCAGCAGCGCGGCAAAGCCGCCGAGGAACGGTACGTAGACCGCGATCAGGGCGATGGCCGTGACGTCGCGCTGGAAGTTGGCCGGCCCGTCGCCGAGTCGCCAGACCATCGCGGCGAGCACGGTGACCAGCAGCCCGAGGCTGAGCGCGTCCGGGCCGGCGAACCAGGCCAGGCCCACCATGATCAGGCCGCCGGCCACCAGCGGTACCAGCGGCGGGCGCGCCTCGCTGCGCCGCACCGCCCGGACCATCTCCCAGATCCCCACTCCGACCGCGACCGCGATCACGGCGAGGAAGACGGGACGCAGCAGGAACAGGGGTACGACCACCAGCGCGCCGAGCCCGAGCCCGACGCCGATCGCCGCCGGCAGGTTGCGGCCGGCCCGACCGGTCGAGGCGGGCTGGGTGGGCGGACGGTCGCGGGTCGCCCGGCGCCGGCCGGGTCCGTGCCGGGACGGCGGCTCCGGGTCGTCCTCGGCTTCGGCGGGGCGCCGGGGCGGTGGCGCGTCGACCAGCGGCCAGCCGACCGGATCGGTCGGCGCGGCCACGGCGTCGGCCACCGTGACGTCGTCGATCGGGGGGCGCGCCGGCTCGTCACCGGGCCGGTGTGGGCCGTCGTACGCCTCGCGCGGGTGGTCCGGGCGCTCGTCCGCGCCGTCGTACGGTCCGCCCTGGCCGCGCCGGCGACCGGCCGGGCCGCCGTGCCCCGGGCCGCGGTTCTCCGGTTCGCGGTATCCCGGTTCGGGCCGGTGGTGCGGGCCCTCGGGCTCGCCGTACCTGCCGGCTGGAGCGCCCGGGTCACCCGGGCCCTGGTACGGCTCGCCCGGTCCACGGTGCGGACCGTCCGGATACGCCGGGTCGTGGCCGTCGCGTGCGGGACCGTCGTAGCCGCCCGGCTCGGGGCGGTAGGCGCCCCGGTCGTGGCCCGCGCGGTCGTGACCGCCCGGCGGGTAACCGCTCGGGTCGTAACCGCTCGGGTCGTAGCCGGCCGGGTCGTAGCCGGCCGGGTCGTAACCGCTCGGGTCGTAACCGCTCGGGTCGTAACCGGCCGGGTCGGCGTGGGCTGGACCGCCACGCGGGGGCGCGGCCGGGTCGGCGTAGCCGGGTCCGGCGGGTGGCGCGCCGGCGCCGCGCGGATGCCGCGATGCCGACTGGCGGACCGGTCGGTCGGTGAAGGCGTCCGGCCCCGCCGCCGCCGGGCGGGCGCGCGGGCGGGCGTCGTCGCCGGCACCGGCCCGGCGGCCCGCCGGTGGCGCCCCGGCCGGCTCGTAGCCGCGCGGATCGGCCTGTGGCCCGGCCGCGTAGCCGCGCGAGTCCACCCCCGGTGCGGCCTCGTAGCCGCGCGGATCGGTCGCGGGCGCGGACTGGTAACCGCGCGGATCGGTCGCGGGCGCGGCCTCGTAGCCGCGCGAGTCGGTCGCGGGCCAGCCTGGCTCGTCGCGTTCCCAGCCCGAGGGTTCCTCCGGAGCGGCCCAGTCCGGCGCGTCGTCGCGGTACCGGCCGCGGTGGTCGTCGGAGCGGCTCCGGCCGCGCCGGTCCTCGGGACGCGTGCGGGCGCGGGGCTCGGTGCCGCCGGCGTAGGGGTCGAGGTATGCCATCAGACCTCGAACCGGCCCGCTGACAGGCCAACTTTCTCCAGGGTCGCCCGTTGCCGCACCACCAGAAATCAACCCCTACACGCGAATCGTTCACGTCCATCCGGTGCTCGCGTGGGAGCGAGACCCGTCCCCCTCCGGCAACCGGGGAGGAATCCTGACGAGCCTACTGCAAGGAGTATCCGGGGAAGGCGGCCGAGCCGGCATCGCCCACTCGCCGCGCGCCCCCGCCGGTGACCTCCGCCGCCGGCGGTTACGAGAGAACGCCCCGTCCCTCGGGTCCGACCGGGGCGGGGCGTTCTCGTGGCCCAGCGGTCCGTGGCGTACGGGCGTCACGGTCCGCCGCCACCGCCACCGCCGCTACACCTCGAGCAGCTCGGTCTCCTTGTGCTTGACCAGCTCGTCGATGTGCGTCACGTACCGGTGGGTGAGGTCGTCGAGCTCCTTCTCGGCGCGGCGTACCTCGTCCTCGCCGGCCTCGCCGTCCTTGACGATGCGGTCGAGCTCCTCCTTGGCGCGGCGGCGGACGTTACGGATCGCCACCTTGCCCTCCTCGCCCTTGCCGCGGGCAACCTTGATCATGTCCCGGCGGCGGTCCTCGGTCATCTGCGGCAGCACGATCCGCAGCTGGTTGCCCTCGTTGTTGGGGTTCACGCCGAGGTCCGAGTCGCGGATGGCCTTCTCCATCGCCTGGAGCTGCGAGGCGTCGTACGGCTTGATGATCGCCATCCGGGGTTCCGGCACACCGACCGAGGCCATCTGGGTCAGCGGGGTGGGCGTGCCGTAGTAGTCGATCATGACCTTGGAGAACATCGCCGGGGTGGCCCGGCCGGTCCGGATCGCCCCGAACTCCTCCTTGGCGTGCTCGATCGCACGATCCATCTTCTCCTCGGCCTCGAGGAGCGTGTCGTCGATCACCTGGTCCGTCGCCTCCTTCTGTGCGTTCCTGTCGAATTGGAGTTCACGCTCGGCTCACGCCGTGATCAACGTTCCGATCCGCTCGCCGCCGACGGCGCGGATGATCGTGTCGTCCCCCTCGGCGCCGAAGACCAGCATCGGCAAACCATTCTCCATGCACAGGCTGAAGGCGGCGGCGTCGGCGACCCGCAGGCCACGCCGTAGCGCCTCGGCGAAGGTGATCGAGTCGAGCTTGCTCGCGCTCGGGTCGGTGCGCGGGTCGGCGGTGTAGACCCCGTCCACCCCGTTCTTGCTCATGAGCACCACGTCGGCGCGAATCTCCAGCGCCCGCTGGGCGGCGACCGTGTCCGTGGAGAAGTACGGCATGCCGGCACCGGCACCGAAGATCACCACACGCCCCTTCTCCAGGTGCCGGATGGCGCGCAGCGGGATGTACGGCTCGGCGACCTGGGCCATCGTGATCGCGCTCTGCACCCGCGTCTCGATGCCCTCCTTCTCCAGGAAGTCCTGCAGCGCGAGGCAGTTCATGACCGTGCCGAGCATGCCCATGTAGTCGGCGCGGGCCCGGTCCATGCCCCGCTTCTGCAGCTCGGCGCCGCGGAAGAAGTTGCCGCCGCCGACCACCACGGAGACCTGGATGCCGCGGCGGACCACGGTCGCGATCTGCCGCGCGATCGCCTGCACCACGTCCGGGTCGACGCCGATCGCCCCGCCGCCGAAGACCTCCCCCGAGAGCTTGAGCACCACCCGGCGCGCCCGCCCGGGCGGCGGCGCGGTGGGATCGTGCTCCGCCAGGGTCCGGTCACTCACAAGCTGCGTCATGCAACCCGCCTCTCACTCGCGGGCATGCCCGCTGCGCCGTATCGCCGAAACCGCCGCCGCCGGCTCACCGCCGCCGCCGACCCCCCGCCGTTGTTGACCATATGTGACGAGGAGGCCGCGGTGCCTGTCGCGTACACCGGCGGCCTCCTCCTTTCGTGCTTCCCCGGCGGTCCGGGGGACGAATCTCCCGGACCCGCTCAGGAGTCTGTTCAGGCCTGGCCCACCTCGAACCGGACGAACCGCGTCACGTTGATGCCGGCCTCGTCGATGATCTGCTTGACCGACTTCTTGTTGTCGGTGACCGACGCCTGCTCCAGGAGGACGAAGTCCTTGAAGAAGGCGTTCACCCGACCCTCGACGATCTTGGGCAGAGCGGCCTCGGGCTTGCCCTCCTCGCGGGCGGTCTCCTCGGCGATCCGGCGCTCCGCCTCGACGGTCTCGGCCGGCACCTCCTCGCGGGTGAGGAACTTCGGCCGCATCGCGGCGACCTGCATGGCCACGCCGCGCGCGTCGGCGTCGGCCGCCTCGTCGGACTTGCCGGTGTACTGCACCATCACGCCCACCGCCGGGGGCAGGTCCTGGGCCTTGCGGTGCAGGTAGACCGCGATCGTGCCGTCCAGCACGGCGAAGCGGTTGAGCACCAGCTTCTCACCGATCTTGGCGGACTGCTCCTGGACCAGGTCCGCGACGGTACGCCCGTCGGGCAGGGTCGAGGCGAGCAGCTCCTCGGCGTTGCTGACGCCGGCCTGCTCGCCGTGCTCGACGAGCTGCTGGGCCAGCGCGATGAAGTCGTTGGTCTTGGCGACGAAGTCGGTCTCGCAGTTGAGTTCGAGCAGCGCCTTGCCGGAGTGGGCGACCAGGCCGTTCGCAGCGGTGCGTCCGGCCCGCTTGCCGACGTCCTTGGCGCCCTTGATGCGCAGGATCTCGACGGCCTTGTCGAAGTCGCCCTCGGACTCGGTGAGCGCCTTCTTGCAGTCCATCATGCCGGCGCCGGTGAGGTCCCGGAGCTTCTTGACGTCCGCGGCGGTGAAGTTGGACATGACTCTCTCTTCGGTGTGTGACCCAGCTGGTCGAATGGTCTTGCGGGTTACCCCGGAAAAGCCCCGTCGTGCCTCGTACCCGGATCGGGTCCGCCGGTCGCGGTGGCGACCGGCGGACCCGACGGTGAGATCACTCGGCAGCGGCCGTCGCGGGCTCCTCGGCCTTCTTCTCGGTGTCCTCGATCAGGTCGCGCTCCCACTCGGCGAGCGGCTCGTCCGCGGCGACGACGCCCGGCTCCGGCTTCTCGTCGGTGCCGCGCTGCTTGCCGGAACGGGCGATCAGACCGTCGCCGACCGCCGCCGCGATGACCTTGGTCAGCAGCTCGGCCGAGCGGATCGCGTCGTCGTTGCCCGGGATCGGGAAGTCGACCTCGTCGGGGTCGCAGTTCGTGTCGAGCACCGCGATCACCGGAATGCCCAGCTTGCGGGCCTCGTCGACGGCGATGTGCTCCTTCTTGGTGTCCACCACCCAGATCGCGGCGGGCACCTTCTGCATGTCGCGCAGACCGCCCAGCGTGCGGCTGAGCTTCTCCTTCTCCCGCGAGAGCTGCAGGGTCTCCTTCTTGGTGTAACCCTGCGCGGTGCCGGAGAGGTCGCCCAGCGCCTCCAGCTCCTTCATCCGCTGCAGCCGCTTGTAGACCGTCTGGAAGTTCGTCAGCATGCCACCGAGCCAGCGGTGGTTGACGTAGGGCTGACCGACCCGCGTCGCCTGCTCGGCGATGGCCTCCTGGGCCTGCTTCTTGGTCCCGACGAAGAGGATCGTGCCGCCCTCGGCGACGGTCCCGCGCACGAACTCGTAGGCCTTCTCGATGTAGTCGAGGGTCTGGCGCAGGTCGATGATGTAAATGCCGTTACGCTCGGTGAAGATGAAGCGCTTCATCTTCGGGTTCCAGCGCCGGGTCTGGTGCCCGAAGTGGACACCGCTCTCAAGCAGCTGGCGCATGGTCACGACGGCCATGGTGAGGTACTCCGTTCCAAGTCCCTGGTTGTCACGCCCGACCGGCGGGTCGGGCGTCCTGGTGCCTGGTCGCCGGCGGTGTGGGCTCAATCAAGATCGAGACCAGGGGGCCAACGCTTCACGAACCGTGAAGAGGGCACGCGAGGTCGACCGCGTGACGCGGTCGCCAGTCGTTAAGTGTACGCCCCAGCCCGGATCACCAGCGCACAAACCCCGGGCGCCGGCCACCCCGCCATGATCAGCGGGCTCGACCTGGGATCCGAGCCGCGGGCGGTCGTCGGGGCGGCCTCGCCCAGCGACTCGGGGAACAGACCGCGGATTCGCCGGGCGACGGACCGCCCAAATGCCGGATGACGGACCGCCTGCCTCCCGGGCGACGGACCGCACGATTGCCAGGTGACCGACCGCCCGGCTCCCGGGCGACGGACCGCACGATTGCCAGGTGACCGACCGCCCAATTGCCGAGACATAGTGGCCTCGAACTCCCGGAAAGGCCAATTTCCCGGCAGTTGCGCGGAACGCGACGGGCGGGCGTTCCGGGCCCGGACGGGTCGCCGCTGCGGCGACTCAGCCCCCGGCCAGGCCCGGCGCAGTTCCTCAGTCCGCCGCCAGGACCGGTGCGGCCCCTCGCCCGCCGCCAGGACCCGGTGTGGATCCTCAGCCCGCAGCCAGGCCCGCCGCGAGGAAGAGGACCAGACCGACGGTGAGGTACGCGGTCGGCGGGCGCAGCCAGATCCGGTTCGGCTCGGAGAGCGAGCCTCCGCCGGTGGTGAGCCCGTGCAGGCCGATCGCGAAAATCGGCAGGCCCAGCGTGAGGAACATGCCCGCGACCACCCCGCCCGGCACGGGCGGATCCTGCACGAGTCCGCCGATCAACAGCCGGAGCGCCACCGGCTCGAAGACCACCGTGAGCACGGTGAGCAGTACCGCCACGGCCGGGCGGCGGGTCCGGTAGACACCGTCGCCGAGCCCACCCTGGGAGCCCGGGTACGCCCCGGCGGGCGAGCCGGGCACGCTGGAGCCGGGCCCGGTACCGGGTGCCGCGTCCGGGCCGAGCGGCCCGGGTTGGCGGTACGGCTCCGCACCGGCGGGGTCGGCCACCGCCCCGGTACGCGACGCGAGCGGCGGGAGCGCGCCCGTCGGCGCCTCCAGCGCCCGGGTCGGCTCGCCCGGGCGCCCCGGGTCGGCCTCCCCCGGCCGGCCGGTCTCGGCGCCCGCCCGCCGGCCGCCCTCGACCAGCGGATAGCCGCCGAGCGCGCCGGGTCTGCCGCTGGCCTCCCCCGCCGCGCCGAAGTCGGCGCCGTCCGCCGCGCCGGAACCGGGCCCGCCGGCACCGGACCCCACGGCACCGGGCCCGCCGTCGGTGGTCGCTCGCGGGTCGGGCAACGGTACGGCGACGGCCTCGAAACCGGACGGACCGCCCGAGTGGGTCCCGCCCGCCGACGACGCGCCGAAACCGGACGACCCGGGCGCTACCGGTACGGGGTCGGGGAGCACGTCGGGCACCACGCGGAGGCCGGACGGGACGGCGGGAGCCGCCTCGCCGTACCCGGTCGCGGGAAAGCGCTCGTCGTCGCGCGCCGCGGGTTCGGCCGATCCGAGCGGGCTCTGTGGGGCGTACCGCTGGTCCGGTCCGGCCTCCCGCGGGTCCACGCCGGCATGTCGCCCCGCATCCGCGTACCGGTCCGGCTCGCCGGGCAGCCCGGCGCGCTCGTTGTAGCGCTGACCCGGCTCGCCGTAGTGCTGGACCGGCTCGTTGTAGCGCTCACCCGGCTCCGGGTACCGCTGGTCGGCCGCCGCGTGGCGCCGCTGGCCGGGTTCGGCGTACCGCTGGTCCGGAGCCACGTACCGCTGGTCGGGGTCGGCCGACCGCCAGTCGGGCTCGGTGTAGTCACGCTCGCCGGTGTACCAGCGCGACTCCTGCTCCTCGGGGTAGTTGCGTTGCGCGTCCATCGCCGCGAACGGTATGCGACCCGACCGTCCCGGTCCGCATCCGCCCTGGTCGGACGCCGTTTTGGAGATCACTTTTCCGGTTCGGGCCGAACGCCGCCTTCCTGACCGGAATCCCCGGGATGCCCGACGCCCGGTCCGGGGCGGCGCGCCGAAGGGGTTCGGGGCGGCGCGGGACCGGATTCGGGGCGGTGCGACGAGGGATTCGGGACGGCGCGGTACCCGGTTCGGGAGGGCGCGGTACCCGGTTCGGGAGGGCGCGGCGCGCGTCCGCCAGGGGCCGCCCGGAGCGCGTCCGCCAGGGCGGCCCGGCGAGCGTCCGGCAGAGGCATCCCATTGATATGACCGGATCGGGATGGCAACGATCAATTGTCACCGGTCGATTCAACTCCTTACGCTGCCGGCAACGCGATTCGAGCACGCCCACGAGGCGTGCCAATCCACAGTTGGGGAGGACCCATGATTCGCTGGCGCATGCTCACCGGCCTGGCGGCCGCCGCGTTGACCGCGGTGACCGTCGGCAGCTTCACCATTGCGGCACCGGCGTCGGCCGCAGAGGGCGACGTGACCCCGTACGTCGTCGGCGGGACGCGCGCCGCGGAGGGCGAGTTCCCCTTCATGGTCCGACTCTCGATGGGCTGCGGCGGCGCGCTGTACAGCCCGCAGTTGGTGCTCACCGCGGCGCACTGCGTGGGCTCGACCGGCACGAACACCAGCATCACCGCCACCCTCGGCACGGTCGACCTGCAGTCGTCGAGCCGGATCACGGTCCGCTCGAACTACGTCTACCGCGCGCCGGGCTACAACGGCAACGGCAAGGACTGGGCGCTGATCCGGCTGGCCACCCCCGTCACCAGCCTGAGCACCCTCAAGATCGCGACCACCACGGCGTACGACAGCGGGACCTTCACGGTCGCCGGCTGGGGCGCGGCGCGTGAGGGCGGTCCGCAGCAGCGGTACCTGCTGAAGGCCACCGTGCCGTTCGTGAGCGACGCGAGCTGCGACGCCTCGTACGGTGGGGACGTCATCGTCGCCGAGGAGATCTGCGCCGGCTACGCCGCCGGCGGTACCGACACCTGCCAGGGCGACTCGGGTGGCCCGATGTTCCGCCGGGACGCCAACAACGCCTGGATCCAGGTCGGCATCGTCAGCTGGGGCAACGGCTGCGCCCGCCCGAACTACCCGGGCGTGTACACGCAGGTGAGCTACTTCGCCTCGGCGATCGCCTCGGCCGCGGCGAGCCTGGGCGGATGAGCTGAAACGTCCGGCCATCGACGGCCGGACGCGGAGACCGAGCGGCGGCCGGTCGGGGTGCTACCCCGGCCGGCCGCCGCCTTTCCGTCGCCGGTCGCCGTCCGAGTCCTGTCGCCGATCGGTGCGGGGACTCGTCGCGAATCCGGGTCCCGTCGCGGATCGGTGCGTCCGGGTCCTTTCGGGCCGGCGGGCGGGCCGTAGCCAGATCCGGGGCTCGCGCCACAGCAGGTCGGGGCCCGCGCCTTAGCAGATCGAGACCATGATTGTCCGGTCGTCCACAGGGGAGCCCGCCGTCCACAGGATCGGCGGAGCGGGCTGGCCGGGAGCGCCGGACCGGTCCATCGTCTGGGTCATGACGAGGGCGAGACAGGCGGTCGGGGCGTACGGCGAGCGGTGCGCCGTACGGCATCTCGTCGACGCCGGCATGACCGTGGTGGCCCGCAACTGGCGCAGCGATCTCGGCGAGATCGACATCGTCGCCCGGGACGGCGAGATCCTGGCGTTCTGCGAGGTCAAGACGCGTCGGGGCACGACTTTCGGCGCGCCCGCCGAGGCGGTGGGCCGGAGCAAGGCCCGGCGACTGCGGCGGCTCGCGGCACGGTGGCTGGAGCTGCACGAGACGCGGCCACGGGAGGTCCGCTTCGACGTCGTCGAGGTCTTCGTACCGCCCAGCGGCGCGGCCCGGGTCGAGCACATCAGGGCCGCGTTCTGACTCCCGCCACCTCCGCGCATACGGGGCGCGGCATCATGCTTGACACGTGACCAATCAGTCACATAACTTTGCGTCGTGGCCGTCGATGGACAACCGGTCGGCCTCCCCACCCGTTCCGCACCCTCGGACCGATTTGGAGCAGCAGCGATGACGAGCAGCGCGACGCCGGAGACCACCACGCAGGTTTACCGGGTGTACATCAAGGCAACGCCGGAGGCGATCTGGGAGGCGATCACCAAGCCCGAGTGGACGGAGAAGTACTTCTACGGCTCGCGCGCCTCCTACGAGCTGCGCCCCGGCGGCCGGTACGAGTCGCGCGGGCTCGCCGGCGAGGGCGACGATGTGATGGTCGACGGCGAGGTGGTCGAGGTCGACCCGCCCCGCAGGCTGGTCCAGACCTGGCGCGCGACCTGGCTCGGCGAGCTGGCCACCCGAATCACCTGGGACATCAGGGAGGGACAGGCCGGCGTCAGCACGCTCACCGTGACCCACGACGTGACCGACGCGCCCAACACCGCCGCGCAGGTCTCCGGCGCGATCGAGGGCGCCGGCGGCGGCTGGAACGAGGTCCTCAGTGGCCTGAAGACGCTGCTGGAGACGGGCAAGCCGCTCTTCTCCTGAACCGGCTCCTGAACCGGCTCCTGAATCGGCTCCTGAATCGGCCGACCCGGCTGGTCCGTGGCGGGCGCCCCGCCCGTCACGGACCGGGGGTACACCCACCCACCCGCTTCCGATCAGCAGAGGACACCGACGATGACCCCGAGAACGAGGCGAGGACTGCTGCGCGCCGTCCTCGTTCCGCTAGTCGCCGGCGCGCTCACCGCCGCGTCCGCCGCCGTGGCCACGGGCTCGACCGGCACCGGCCCGACCGCAGCGGCAGCGAACGCCGGCGCGCCGAACGGTCCCGGCGCGGTGGACCGCTCCGGCCCGGCGGCGACCCGGCGCAGCTACACCGGCACCATCGGCGGGGCCGACTACCGCGTCGAGGTCCCCGACCGGTGGAACGGCACGCTGGTGCTGTTCAGCCACGGCTACTACGTGGGTTACGTACCGGAACAGATCGCGCTGGCCAACCGCGCCGAGACCGCGAACTGGCTGCTCGACCACGGTTACGCGCTCGCCGCCTCTAACTTCGAGGGCACGACGGGCTACCTGGTCGAACACGCCCTGCGTGACCAAATCGCGTTGCTGGACTGGTTCGAGGCCAACGTGGGGCGGCCCCGCCGTACGATCGCCGCCGGGCAGTCGCTCGGCGCCACCATCTCGGTTCTGCTCGCCGAGCGTCATCCCCGGCGGTTCGACGGGGTGGCGACGCTCTGCGGCGAGTACGACCCGAACGGCACCTTCAACATGGCGCTGGACATCACCTTCGCCATCAAGGTGCTGCTCGCCCCCGACGCCGAGATCGACCTCGTGCGGGCCCGGGATCCGCAGGCCAGCGCGGCGGAACTGCAACGGGCGGTGCAGCGGGCCGCCACCGATAAGGGCGGTCCCGCCCGGCTCGCCCTGATCGGCGCGCTGGGCAACATTCCGGGCTGGTACAACGTGCACGAGCCCGAGCCCACCGACCCCGCCGACTGGGGGCGGCAGCAGGCGAGCTGGCTCGAATGGGCGTACGCCTGGGGGATGGGCCCGACGGGTCGGGCCGACCTCGAACCACGGGCCGGCGGCAACCCCTCCTGGAACGTCGGGATCGACTACGGCCGACAACTGGCCCGCTCCGCCCAGCGCGACCGGGTGCGCCAGGCGTACCGGGACGCCGGACTCGACCTGGACGCGGACCTGGCCCGGCTGGCGAAGGCACCCCGGATCGCCGCGGACCCGCGGGCCGCCGCCTACATGTACCGCTACGGGGTGCCGGTCGGCCGGACGCCCGCGCCGGTGCTCTCGCTGCACAACACCAAGGACGGCGGCGCGGTGGCCGACCAGGAGCGGTGGTACGCCGCGCAGGTCCGCCGCGCCGGCGACCCGGACCGGCTCCGGCAGCTGTACGTCGAGCGCGGCGGGCACTGCGCCTTCAGCGCGGCGGAGGAGATCACCGCGTTGCGTGCCCTGTTCGCTCGCGTCGACACCGGCCGCTGGCCGGAGCTGGCGCCGGACCGGCTGAACGCGGCGGCCGGCGGACACGACGAGCCCTACCAGCGGGTGCTGGACCTGGTGACCCTGGAGGACAGGGCGATGACCCCCGCCTTCGTCCGCTACGCGCCCCCGGCCTTCCTCCGCCCGTCCCGCTGAGCCGACACGCACCGCCCTGGTCCCCGCCGCCGATCTCGGGCGGCGGGGACCAGGACACGCCGGGTTGACGCAGGAAAGCTACTAGCATTAGCCTAAGCGCTATGTTCATTAGCTCCACCCGATCGGCCAGTACCGGCGGCCACCATGCCTAGGGCCGGACTCACCACCGCGCTCGTCGTCGACACGGCGATCGCCGTCATCGACGAACAGGGGCTGGACGGCCTGACCCTCGCGGCGGTCGCCAGCCGCGCCGGCGTCGCCACGCCCTCCCTGTACAAGCACGTCGGCAGCCTCACCGAGCTGCGGAAGCTGCTCGGCATCCGGGTGCTGGAGGAGATGACCGCCGTGGTCACCGCGGCCGTGCTCGGTACCAGCGGGGACAGCGCGGTCGCCGCGCTCATGCGTGCCCTCCGGGAGTACGTCCTGGCCCACCCGGCCCGGTACGCGGCGGCACCCCTCGACCCGCTACACGACCCGGCCCTGGCCGCCGCCGGGACCGGCCTGCTCAACACCTTCCTGGCGGTGCTGCGCGGGTACGGGCTCGCCGACTCCGCCGCAATCCACGCCACCCGCCGGCTCCGTGCCGTCGCGCACGGCTTCGTGTCGCTGGAGGCGAACGGCGGCTTCGGTCTCCCCGAGGACCTGGACGAGACGTACCAGCAGCTGATCGAGATGTTCATCGCGAGCCTGCCACGCGGATGACCACCCGCAGAGCCCTTCCCCGCAACGTTCCCGTCAGGAGTCACGCATGTCCCCCTCACACACCCGCGGCCGGATTCGCGCCGGCGCCCTCGCGCTCGCCGCTGCCGCCGTACTCTTCCTCCTCTACCCGGCCGTGCGCCCCTGGACGGACGAGACCACCACGGCCGGCGCCACGGCGGCCATGAGTTCCGGCGCGTGGGTCGCCTCGCACCTCTTCGCCATGATCGGCTTCGTGCTGCTGCCGCTGGGCCTGCTCGCCCTGCGCGCCGCGGTCGGCCAGACCCGGGCCGAGCCGCTCGCCCTCGCCGCCACCGTGACCGCCTGGCTCGGTGCCGGACTCACCCTCCCCTACTACGGCGCCGAGGACTTCGGGCTGCACGCCGTCGCGTCCCGGACCGCCGGCGGAGCCCCGCTCGATCTGCTCGACCTGGTCGACGCGATCCGATTCGGGGCGGTACAGGTCACCACCTTCGGCATCGGCCTGGTCGCCCTCGGGATCGCGGCGGTCCTGGCCGCCGTCGCGATCTGGCGCTCGGGGATCCTGCCGCGGCACAGCGGCATCGCCTTCGCGCTCGGCTTCGCGCTGTTCCTGCCCCAGTTCTACCTGCCGCCCGCGGCCAGGATCACGCACGGCGTACTGGTCGGGATCGGATGTGCGTGGGTCGCCCTGACGCTGTGGCGCGGCGACCGTACCGGGCGACCGTGACGACCGCGCCGAACGCACGGGCGGCGCGCCGATAACGGCCCCCACGGGCGCCGACGGCGGCATTTTCCCTGTCGCACCCCACACTTACCCTTTCCGTAGTCTTTCCGGCCAGGGCGGGCCACCCGCTCCCGATGGAGACCGGTCGGAGGCGCGGGGAAGGACCGGGGTCGGGTCGTTGGGTGAACAGGTGCCATCGGGGCTGCGGTTCGGCCTGCTCGGTAACCTTGAGGTCTTCCGGGGCGAGACCGAGGTGCCGCTGGCTCGCCGCAAGCTTCGCATCCTGCTGGCGACGCTGCTGCTCGAGGCGAACCGGACCGTCCCGTTCGAACGGATCATCGAGCGTCTCTGGGGCGAGGAGCCGACCCCGTCGGCCCGCAGCACCACCCACGTGTACGCGATGCGGCTGCGCCGCGCGCTCGGGGACAGCGCCGACAACTTCCAGCTCGTCCAGACCCGGCCGAACGGCTACCTGCTGGAGATCGAGCCCGACCGGCTCGACGTGGCCGCCTTCCACGACCTGCTCGGACGGGCCCGGCGGGCGGCCGGTACCGGTGATCTGGTCGGCGAGTCGGCGCTGCTCGGCAAGGCCCTCGCGCTCTGGCGCGGGCCGGCGTTGCTGGACATCCCGTCCGCGTCGCTACAACGGTCGGTGGTGCCGCGGCTGACGGAGGAGCGCCTCCAGGCCACCGAGCGGCGCCTGGCGGTTGACCTCCGGCTGAATCGGCACGCCGACCTGGTGGGCGAGTTGACCGAGCTGACCCGGGAACATCCGACCCGGGAGCGGTTCTGGCTGCTGTTGATGCGGTCGCTGGCGGGCCTCGGCCGGCCGGCCGAGGCCCTGGCGGCCTACCGCGACGTGTACCGGCTGTTCCGCGACGAGCTGGGGATCGAGCCGGGCGAGGAGATCCAACGCCTGCACCACGCGATCCTCTCCGGGGATGAGGTGACCACCGCCGAGCACCGCGATCGGCAGGAGCACCGCGCCCAGGATCACCCCGACCCGGATCACCGCGGTCGGCAGGAGCAGGGCCCCGGCGAGCGCGTCGGCCGACCGGGCCCCGGCCCGCAGGGCTCCAGCCGACGAGGCTCCGACCGGCAGGGTTCCGACCGGCAGGGTTCCGGCCGACCGGGGTCCGGCCGGCCGGGGTCCGGCCGGCCGGGGTCCGGCCGGCCGGATTCGGACGGGGAGGAGCGCGGCCGAGGGTGCGCCGACGGCGGGCCGGACGACGGGGACAACCACGGTCCGCACGCTCGCGGAAGCGGCGACGGGCCGCACGTTGGCGGCAACGACGGACCCGACGCTCGCGGAGACAGCCACGGGCCGGAGGGCGGCCACGGCGGCAAGGAGCCCGCCGGGCCCGGCGCCGGGATCGCCGTGACCCGGCCGGTCACCCCGTCCCACCTGCCGCCGGACCTGCGGCGGCTGATCGGGCGCACGGCCCGGATCGCGGAGCTGACCGGCGAACTCGCCCCCGCCGGCGGCGACGCCGCCACGATGCCGGTGGTCGTCCTCTCGGGGCCGCCGGGCGTCGGAAAGACCGCGCTCGCGGTGCACGTGGCGCACCGGGTCCGGGGCAGCTACCCGGACGGCCAGCTCTACGCCAACCTCCAGGGGTACTCCGCCGCCTCGCCGTTGGCTCCCACGGTGGTGCTCGCCCGCTTCCTGCGCGCGCTCGGCGTGCCGGCCAACCAGATCCCGGCCGATCAGGACGAACAGGTCAGCCTCTACCGGAGCCTGCTGGCGCAGCGGCGGGTGCTGGTGGTCCTCGACAACGCGGCCGAGCCGCGCCAGGTCCGGCCGCTGCTGCCCGGCCAGCCCGGCTGCGCCACCCTGGTGACGAGCCGCAACGACCTGCGCGGGCTGGTCGCGATCGACGGGGCGCGGCAGTTCTCCCTCGCCCCGCTGGACGGCGGCGAGTCACACGCCGTGCTCGCCGCGGTGCTCGGTACCGAGCGGGTCGACGCCGAGCCGGCCGCGGTCGAGGAGCTGGCGGCGCAGTGCGGCCGGCTCCCGCTGGCGCTGCGCATCGCCGCCGCGAACCTGCAGGCCAACCCGCACCAGCGCATCGCGGACTACGTCCGGGCGCTGCGGGTGCGCGGCCGGCTGGCGCAACTGGAGGTGCGCGGCGACGACCAGGCGGCCGTACGGGCCGCGTTCGACCTCTCGTACGACCGGCTGGACCCCACGACGGCCCGGCTGTTCCGGCTGCTGGGCCTGGTGCCGGGGCCCGACTTCGCGGCCGGCGCGGCGGCGGCGTTGATGGCGTGCCCACTCGCCGAGGCGGAGCAGCACCTCGACGCGTTGACGGCCGCGAACCTCGTCTTCCCCAGCGCCACCGGCCGGTTCCAGTTCCACGACCTGCTGCGCGACTACGCCGCCGCGCGGTCCGGCGAGGACGCGGACGCCCGGCCCGCCGAGCTGCGGCTCTGGGACTTCCTCCTGCATACCGCGCGGGCCGCCGCCGACCTGCTCTACCCCGACGTGACCCGGTTGCCGCTGCCCGAACCGGTCGCCGGCAGCGCCCCGCTCGCACCGGCCGGCGAGGCGGCGGCGCTGGACTGGCTGGACGCCGAGCGGCCCGGTCTGGTCGCGGCGGCCCTGCGGGCCCGCGAGCGCGGCCTCGGCCGGTACGCCTGGCAGCTTGCCGACAACCTGCGGGGCTACTTCTGGGGTCGCGCCGACGCGGTCGAGGGGCTCGCGGTGTGCGAGGCGGCGCTGGCCGCGGCCCGGGACGAGGCCGATCCGGGTGCCGAGGCGACGGTGCTCGACCTGATGGGGCTGATCCACTTCGTGCGGGGCGACTACCGGACGGCGTGGCGCCACCACGAGGAGGCGCTCCAGATCAGCCGGCACACCGGTGACCTGGAGACGCAGGCGAGGTGCCTGCACAACCTCGGGCGGGTGAGCGCGCAGCTCGGCTCGGCCGGGCAGAGCGCCCGCTACCACCGGGAGGCGCTGGAGCTGGCCCGGCGGACCGGGAACCTCGACGCGGAGGCGCTGAACACCAACTACATCGGTACGGCCCGGCTCTCGGCGGGTCGGGTGGACCTGGCGATGCGGTGGCACCTCAGGGCGCTCGAACTGGCGCACCGTACCGGTAACCAGTCGGTGCTGGTCCGCGTCATCGGGGCACTGGGGAACGCGGCCTGGCACCAGGGCGAACTCTCGGTGGCTGTCGCGCTGTACCGCGAGTGTCTCCGGCTGGCCCGCCGGCTCGGCAACCGCTACCTGGAGACGAACAGCCTGATCTGCCTGGCCGAGACGCTCTGCGACACCGGCGACTACGACCGGGCGATCGGCCACGCCGAGCTGGCGGTGCGGCTGGGACGGGAGAGCGGCGAGCAGCGGCACGAGGTGGGCGGCGCGGAGATCATCGCGACGGCCCTGCTGCGCGGCGGGCGGACCGAGGGAGTCGTCGAGGCGTACCAGGAGGCCCTGCGACGGGCCCGGGAGATCGACTTCCGGTACGGGGAGATCTCCATTCTCACCGCGCTCGCCGCCGCGTACCGGATCGTCGGCGACCCGGGCCGCGCGGTGGACCACGCCGAACAGGCGCTGCGCGCGATGTCGCAGGTCGGGGAGCGCAGCATCGAGGGACGGGCGCTGGTCGAACTGGCACACGGTCACCTGGAGTTGGGCGACCGGCACCGGGCGGCGACCGAGCTGGACCGGGCCCTGCGGGTCGCCCGTACGGCCGGAACCCGGCTCACGGAGGCGCGGGCCCGGTACGTGTACGGGCTGCTGTGCCGGGCCGAGCGGGACGACCCCGCGGCAGAGCGGCACTGGCGGGCCGCGCTGGAAGTCTGTACCCAGGTCGGGGCGGCCGAGGCCGGCCCGATCCGGGCACTGCTGAGCGGGGCCGGGCCCACGGAGAGCGGCCCGGCCCCGACCGACGTCCCCGAGCTCCCCTCAGCCGGTGGCGGTCCGGTCAGCCGGTGACGGTCGGGTCAGCCGGTGAAGGTGACGACCAGCGCGACGTTGTCCGGGACGAACCTCTTCCACGCCACCGGGTCCTCCTCGTTACCGGCCCGTAGCATCAGAGTCGTGGTCGCGTTGCCGAGCTCGGCCGACCTGGCGACGGCGGCGTCCACGTCGAAGCTCAGCCACTTGCCCGGACAGGCCGCGCCGAACCCTGCCGCGGCGCTGCGCGCGTCCAGCAACTGGTCGAGCGCGGGCTGGTTGCGCCAGGTGGTCGTCGGACCGATCGGCCCGGTCGCCCAGAGCTGGACCTCGCGCGCCGTGCAGGAGTACGACCACGACTCGAAGGTGTCGAACCGGGCATCGAGGATCTGCTTGCCGGCCAGCGCGGTGACGTCGAACTGGAAGAAGCTGCGGGCCGTGTGCGACACACCGGCCGTGTCCACGTGACCGACCTTCGCGGAGGTCTCGCCGCCGCCCAGCCAGTACGCCTGGTCGGGGAAGTACCTGTCGACCATCGCCCAGGCGCTGCGACCGAGGTTCACGGTCTGCGCCGGCTCGTCGACACCCGCCCGGACCGGTACCGTGTGCTGTTCCAGCGTGTAGCTGCCGTCCGGATTCGCGAAGATCCGGCGGGTCGCGGTGGTCAGCTCGGTGATCTCGGTCCGTTGCCCGGTCGCCGCAGCCCGGGCGGCGGCCGTGGTCGCCAGCGTCCTACCCGTCGGGGTCGTCGTGAGCAGCGCCGGAGACGCCTCCGGGCCGGTGCCGGCCGAGGCCACCGCCGGGGCCGCGAGTGGGGATCCGACCACCAGGGCCACCCCGAGCTGGAGAGCCAGCGCTCCGACGACGAATGACCTGACCCTTACCCTGCCTGTCACGGTCCACCTCCACGAATCGAGTTCGGGCCGCTGGATCGTCCCGACGCCCGCCAGCAGCACAACAGGTGCGGCTTACCGCTGGCTTACCCGCGACCACCCCGGCAGGTCACGGCGGGACGGAGCGGTATTGCCCACCTCCAATACCGTGACCGATCCCGCCGGCGCCGGCGGCGGCAGAAGTGGACACTCCCGGTATGGCCAGGCCCACCCGAGGACTACGCGCAGCCGTATCGGCACCATCGGTGAGCCGAACTAGCGTGACCGGCGTGTCCAACTCGAAACCGCGTACCGCGCTGGAATCGGTCGCCCGGAAACGGTTCCCGCTCACCGGCTGGCCGTGGCGGTCCCTGAGCTACCTGCTGACCACCGCGCCGCTGTCGTTCGCCGTGGCCGGGCCGGTGGCGCTGGTCGGACTGCCGTGGGCGGCCCTGCTGCGGCGGGCCGTCACCGGCGGGGAACGGCCACCCTCCGTGACCCTGCTCGTCCTCGCGCTCTTCGGGGTCGTGCTGGTCGCCGCGTTCGGACCGCTGGTGGCGTTGCCGGTGGCCGCGCTGGAGCGCCGGCGGCTGCGGCTGGTGGACGAGCGTCCGGCCCGGTCCGGGCACCGCCGGATACCGGAACCAGGGCTCTGGGCCTGGTTGCGGACCCGTTACACCGAGCGGGCCACCTGGTCCGAGCTGGGCTACCTCGGGTTGCTCGCCACCGTCGTACCCGCGCTCTACGGCGTCGTCTGCGCGGTGCTGCTGGTCATCGGGGTGCTGCTGGCGAGCCCGGTGCTGGCCGGCAGCGCGGACGGGCCGATCTCGGTCGGCCCGGACCAGGTCACGAGCGCCGGTGCGGCGGTCCCGTACGCGCTGGTCGGCCTGGTGCTGCTACCCACGGTGCCGTACCTGCTGGCCCTGGCCGCGGGGGCGCACGCCGAGCTGGCCCGGGCGCTGCTGCACGCGGGCCCCGACGAGCGGCTCCGCGCGGAGCTGGTCGAGGTGTCCCGGTCCCGGGTACGCCTGGTGGACGCCTTCGACGCCGAACGCCGCCGCATCGAGCGGGACCTGCACGACGGCGCCCAGCAGCGGCTGGTCAGCCTCACCCTCCAGCTCGGCCTGGCCCGGCTGGACCTGCCGCCCGACTCGCCCGCGAACGAGGCCGTGGCCGGCGCACACGAGCAGGCCAAGCAGCTCATGGCGGAGCTGCGGGAGCTGATCGACGGGATCCGTCCCCGGACCCTGGCCGACCTCGGGCTGCCGGCCGCGCTGCGCGAACTGGCCGACCGGTCGACGGTGACGGTACGGGTGGTGGCCGAGCTGCCGGAGCGGGCGCCGGAGCAGGTGGAGACGACGGCGTACTTCGTGGTCGCCGAGGCGCTCACCAACGCGGCGAAGCACAGCGGCGCCACGGCCGCGACGGTGACCGCCCGCCGGGAGGGCGACCTGTTGACCGTCGAGGTCGTCGACGACGGTCGCGGCGGCGCCGAGCCGGCGCGCGGCAGCGGGCTGACCGGGCTGGCCGACCGGGTGGCGGTGGTCGACGGCAGGATGTTCCTGTCCAGCCCGGTCGGCGGCCCGACCCTGCTACGGGTGGAGTTGCCATGCGGCCGGAGGTGAACCCCATCCGGGTGGTCCTCGCCGAGGACGGTGTGCTGCTGCGGGAGGGCCTCGCCGGCCTGCTGGCCCGGTTCGGGTTCCAGGTCGTCGCCGCGGTCGGCGACGCCGAGGCCCTGCGCGCCGCCGTCGCCGAGCACGGGCCGGACCTGGTGGTGACCGATATCCGGATGCCGCCCGGCTTCACCGACGAGGGGCTGCGCGCCGCCGTGGAGCTGCGCCGGGTCCACCCCGGGCTCGCGGTGGTGGCGCTCAGCCAGTACGTCCAGCAGAGCTACGCCGCCGAGTTGCTCGACTCCGGCGACGGGCGCGGCATCGGGTACCTGCTCAAGGACCGGGTCGTCGACGTGGCGGAGTTCGTCGCCGCGCTGCGCCAGGTCGTCGGCGGCGGCACGGTCGTCGACCCGCAGGTGGTACGCCAGCTGCTGCGCCGCCGCGCCGATCCGCTGGCCCGGCTCTCGGCCCGGGAACGGGAGGTGCTCGCGCTCGTCGCCGAGGGCCACTCGAACGCGGCCATCGCCCGGCTGCTCGTCGTCTCCGAGGCGGCCGTCGGCAAGCACGTCGGCAACATCCTCGCCAAGCTCGACCTGCCCCCGACCGACGACACGAACCGCCGCGTGCTGGCCGTGCTGACGTACCTGCGCAGCGACGCCGCCACGGCCGGCGGCGACCCGCGCTGACCGGCACGTCCGGCCGGTCGCGATCCCGGGTGACCGGCGCGGACGTGCCGGTACGGGGGCGCCGACGTGACGGACGGCGCATAGCAGATCGATCCGCTTCGCGGGCGTTTCCCACAGGCCGTCCGGTTGTCCACAGCCGACGGATTCCGGCCGGCGCGCTCCTGTGCCTTCGGGGCACGGTCGATGCCATGCGAACCGCAGTTCCGGCTCCACCAGCCCCTCGGCCTCCAGGAACCGCAGCCCCGGCGACGGTCCGGTCCCCCCGATGAGCTACGCGAAGGTGCTCTGCGTAGGCCTCGTCGGAGTGACCGGACACCTCGTCGAGGTCGAGGCCGACCTCTCCCCCGGCCTACCCGCCGTCGTCCTCTCCGGCCTGCCCGACACCGCCCTCAACGAAGCCCGCGACCGGGTACGCGCCGCCGTCGTCAACTCCGGCCAACGCTGGCCCAACCGCAGAATCACCGTCAACCTGCTCCCCGCCACCCTGCCCAAACACGGCTCCGCCTTCGACCTCGCCATCGCCGCCGCCCTACTCGGCGGCGCCGGCGAACTACCACTGGTCGCCCTCGACGGAGTCGTGCTCCTCGGCGAACTCGGCCTCGACGGCGCGGTACGACCCGTGCGAGGCGTACTGCCCATGGTCGCCGCCGCCGTACGCGCTGGCATCGACCGCGTCGTCGTCCCGCTCGACAACGCCGCCGAGGCCGCCATCGTCCCCGGCGTACGGGTCCGCGCCGTCGACTCCCTGCACCGGCTCGTCGCCTTCGTCCGCGACGGCACCCCGCTGCTCGACCCGCCCACGCCGGCGCCGCGGGTCCCGCCGCCCGCCCCCGACCTCGCCGACGTCGCCGGCCAACCCCTCGGCCGGCGCGCCCTGGAGGTCGCCGCCGCCGGCGCCCACCACCTCGCGCTGATCGGACCGCCCGGGGCCGGCAAGACCATGCTGGCCGAGCGGCTCCCCGGCATCCTGCCCGAGCTGGACGACGACACGGCGCTGGAGGTGACCGCGCTGCACTCCATCGCCGGGCTGCTGCCGCCGGGCGCGCCGCTGCTGCGCCGCCCGCCGTTCCAGGCACCGCACCACAGCGCCACCGCGGCGTCGCTGGTCGGCGGCGGCAGCGGGCTGGCCCGCCCCGGCGCCGTGTCGCTGGCGCACCGCGGGGTGCTCTTCCTCGACGAGGTGCCCGAGTTCCACCGGGTCGCGCTGGACGCCCTGCGTCAGCCGCTGGAGCAGGGCCGGGTGGTGCTGGCGCGGGCGAAGGGCACCACCGAGTACCCGGCCCGGGTGCAGCTGGTGCTGGCGGCCAACCCGTGCCCCTGCGCGAAGCCCTCGGGCGACCAGCACTGCGAGTGCACGCCCCTGGCCCGCCGCCGCTACCTGGGGCGCCTCTCCGGGCCGCTGTTGGACCGCATCGACGTACGGGTCCGGTTGGACCCGCTGAACGCCGCCGCGCTGATGTCGAGCGACGCGCCGAGCGAGTCGTCGGCGGTGGTGGCGGAGCGGGTGGCGCGGGCCCGGGGCGCGGCGGCGGCCCGCTGGCGGTACGCGGGATGGCGGGTCAACGCCGAGGTGCCCGGGCCGGAGCTGCGCCGGCCGCCGTGGCGGCTGCCGCCACGGGACACCAAGGGGCTGCGCGAGCGGCTCGACACCGGGTCGCTCTCGGCCCGCGGCTTCGACCGGATCGTCCGGATGGCCTGGACGATCGCCGATCTGGACGGCCGGGACCGGCCCGACCGGGACGACGTGCACGAGGCGACCCAACTACGTACCGGGGAGGAATCATGAGCGACGGAACCACGGGTGGCACCCCGGCGCCGGCCGAGGGACGCACCGCCGCCGAGGAGGACCGGCTGGCCCGGGTCGGGCTGACCTGGCTCACCGAGCCCGGCACCCGGGCGGTGCACCGGCTGGTCGGTCGCGCCGGCCCGGTCGAGGCGCTGCACCGGCTGCTCGACGGGGAGGTGGCCGACGCGCGGCTGCGCGAGGCGGTACGGGCACGGCTGGCGGCCGGGAACCCGCGCGAGGTCGCCGAGCGCGCGCTGGAGCAGACCGAACGGGTCGGCGCCCGGCTCGTGACGCCCGGGGACGACGAGTGGCCGCACCGGGTACGCGACCTGGAACGGCTGGCGCGGGGCGGCACCGAGCGCAGGGTCGACCTGGAGATCGCCCCACCGCTCTGCCTCTGGGCGCGCGGGTCGTGGCCGTTGGCCGAGGCGCTGGAGCGCTCGGTGGCGGTGGTCGGCGCGCGGGCGGCCACCCCGTACGGACTGCACGTGGGCAGCGAGATCGGGTACGGGTTGGCCGACCGGGGCTGGACCGTCGTCTCCGGCGGCGCGTACGGCATCGACGCGGCCGCGCACCGGGGCGCGCTGAGCGCCGACGGGCTGACCATCGCCGTGCTCGCCTGCGGCGTGGACCGGCCCTACCCCGTCGGCAACACGGCGCTCTTCGACCGGATCGCCGAGACCGGGCTGTTGGTCAGCGAGTGGATGCCCGGCGCCGATCCGCTCCGCCACCGCTTCCTGATCCGCAACCGGGTGATCGCCGCCGCGACCTGCGGCACGACCCTGGTCGAGGCCGCCGCCCGCAGCGGCGCCACCCAGACGCTCGGGCGGGCGCTCGCCCTCGGCCGGCCCGCGATGGTGGTTCCCGGACCGGTCACCTCCGCCATGTCGGTCGGGTCGCACGAACTGCTCCGCGAGCACCCGCGGGCCCGCCTGGTCACCGGCGTCCCGCACATCCTCGAAGAGGTCGGCCGGATCGGCACCGACCTCGCCCCGCCGGCGCGCGGCCCGCAGCGCCCCCACGACCTGCTCGACGACGACGCGGCGCTGATCCTCGAATCGGTGAGCCGGCGCGGCGGCAACAGCCCGGACGCGCTCGCGGCCCGCGCCGGGCTCGACATCCGTACCGCGCTGCGCAAGCTCTCCCTGCTCGAACAGCTCGGGCTGCTCGCCCGCCGCGACGGCGGGTACGTCCTGCCGCCCCGCCCACGGGACCGGGCCGAACATGCGTAGGGGCTCAGGCCGGGACCTCCGCGAAGAACTCGCGCAGGGCGTCGGCCACGAGCCCGGGTGCCGTCGAGGTCACGAAATGCGTCTGCCCCTCCCAGACGACCCGGCGGGCGTGCGGGATCGCCTTGGCGAGACCCTCCATCGTGCTGGGCATCGGCTCCCAGGTCTCGGCGCCCTGCATGATCAGCGTCGGCAGGGTGATCGACGACCACCGGGCGGTCTCCGTGCTGTCCGCGGCGAGCGCTTCGAGGTCGTGCAGCCAGCCGATCCCGGACCGCCGCTGCTCGGCGGGGTCGGGCTCCCGGCCGGCCATCGCCGCCTCGAACCGGGCGATGATTTCGGCCGGCGTCAGGGTCAGCTCGTTCAGCACCGCGGTCGCCGCCCGGCTGTCCCCGCGCCCGAGGGCGTCCCGGTACCGGTCGAGCAGGGGGAGGACGCGTTCCCCGGCCGCGAAGAAGGGCGCCTCGAAGACGGCCAGCGAGCGCAGTTCCGGCAGGTTCGCGGCGGCGGTGTGCAGCGCCAGGATGGCCCCGTAGGAGGCCCCGACGAGATGCACCCGCCGGCCCGAGGGCCCGCGGATCGCCGCGAGGACGGCGCGCAGGTCGCCCACCTCGTCGGCGAAGGACTTGGGTCCGGGCGGGACGTCGCTGGGGCCGTACCCCCGGCGGGCCAGCAGCCACAGCTCGTGGTCGTCGGCGAGCAGGTCGGCGACGGCGGCCCAGGAGTGCAGCCCGCCACCGGAGCCGTGCAGGAGCAGGACCGGATCACCGGAGCCCACCCGTCGGATCACCAGACGCGTACCGTCCGCGGAGACGATCTCCTGGTCGCGGCTCCCATGCTTGGTCATCGTTCAATCCCCCGTCTCGCTGGGCCAGTTGGTCAGGGCGGTGTGCACCGCGTCGAGGACCTGGCGCCACGACTCGTCGAGGTCACGGGGATGCCCGAACCCCTCGACGCTCTCCAGATGGGCAAAGCCGTGCAGGGTGCTGCGTACGAAGCGCAGGGCGTTGGTCAGGTCCGGCTCGACGAGCCCGTACCCGCGCAGCATCGCGTAGCTCAGCTCGATCAGGCGCAGGTGACCGGCCGAGTTCGTGCCGACCTCCGGGGGCAGTTGCAGCTGGGTCGCGGCGTACTGCCCCGGATGCGTCACGGCGAACGCCCGGTACGCGTCGGCGAACGCGACGAGGGCCTCCTTGCCGGCCCGGCCGGCCACCGCGAGCGCCAACCGGTCGCTGAACACGGCCGCCGCCCGGACCGCGATCTGCTCGATCAACGCGTCCCGGCTGCGGACGTGCACGTAGAGGCTGGCGTCGGCGACGCCGAAGTGCCGCGCGACGGCCGCGATGGTCAGCCGGGACAACCCGACCGAGTCCGCCAGCTCGATCGCGGCAGCCAGAACCCGCTCACTCGTCAGACCCTGCCGTGGCATTCCCATCCTCGGTCGTCTTGGCCATATCCTAGGGCCCCTAGGCTAACCGCCCGGCGAGGCAATGATCTTCACGAAGACCTCATGACCCGCGTCACATCCAGGGGTGGCCACGGGCCGGTGGCGGTGACCGGGCCCGCCGGGAGGAGGGAATCCCGGCGGTACGGCCAGCCGGCGTCAGCCCTCGTCGCCGAGCCGGTCCGCGCGGCCGTACAGGTAGCGCCGTTGCGGCAGGCTCGTCGCCCGACGGGCCGCCTCCCGGTACGACTCCCGGGCCGCCGTCGGGTCGCCCGCCAACTCCAACAGGTGTGCGCGGACGGCGTACCGCCGGTGGTCCCCCGCGATCCGCGCGTCAAGCTCGATCTTGCCGAGCAGGTCGAGGCCCGCCCGAGGCCCGTACGCCATCGCGACCGCGACCGCGTGGTTCAACGCCACCACCGGGTTGTCGGAGATCCGCAGCAGCAGCTCGTACAGCGCCACGATCTGCGGCCAGTCGGTCGCCTCGGCGTTCGGCGCCTCGTCGTGGATCGCGGCGATCGCGGCCTGCAACTGGTACGGCCCGGGCGCCCGGCGCGGCAGCGCTTCGGTGATCAGCGCCACGCCCTCCGCGATCTGGTCGGCGTCCCAGCGGCTCCGGTCCTGCTCGGCCATCGGGACCAGCTCCCCGTTCGGCCCGGTCCGGGCCGCCCGGCGGGCGTCGGTGAGCAGCATGAGGGCGAGCAGGCCGGTCACCTCGCCGTCGCCGGGCAGCAGCCGGTGCAGCATCCGGGTCAGCCGGATCGCCTCGGTGGAGAGTTCGGCGCGCCGCAACAGCGGGCCGGAGGTGCTGGCGTACCCCTCGTTGAAGATCAGGTAGAGCACGTGCAGGACCGCGCCGAGCCGGGCGGCGCGGTCCGGGTCCGAGGGCAGGCGGAACGCGATGCCGCTTTCCCTGATCCGCTGCTTGGCCCGGCTGATCCGCCGGGTCATCGTCGCCTCCGGCACCAGGAACGCGCGGGCGATCTCGCCCGTCGTGAGCCCTCCCACCGCGCGCAGGGTGAGTGCGATCTGCCCGGCCACCGGCAGGGCGGGATGGCAGCACATGAAGAGCAGGATCAGGCTGTCGTCGGACTCCCGCGCCGGGCCGTCGGCGGCCGGCGCGAGCCACTGCTCGGGCAGCGCCCAGCTCGCCACCGTCCGCTCCCGGCGCCGCCGGGCCTGCTCGCTGCGGAGCAGGTCGGTCAGCCGCCGGGCGGCCACCGTGATCAGCCAGCCCCCCGGGTTCTCCGGGAGGCCCTCGCGCGGCCACCGGGTGACCGCCGCGAGCAGCGCCTCCTGGGTGGCGTCCTCGGCGGCGTCGAAGTGCCCGTACCGGCGCACCAGCGCGCCGAGGACCCGCGGCGCCAGCCGGCGCAGCAGGTCCTCGGTCTCCGCGCCGATCGCCGTCAAAGATCAGACGTCCAGGTCGGCCGCGCCGGAGGCGACCGGGCGCACGTCGACGTACCACTCGCGCTCCAACACCGCACCCTTCGGGCGCGGGGTCTTCGCGAGGCGGGCCGCGATCTCGGTCGCCCGATCGAAGCTCTCGCACTCCACGAGGGTGTAGCCGGCCAGCACCTCCTGGGTCTCCGCGTACGGGCCGTCGGTCACGACCGGCACGCCGTCGCGCAGCTCGATCCGGCGGGCGTGGGCCGGGGCGGTCAACCCCTGGGCGTCCACGAACTCCCCGGACTCGACCAGCTCCTGGTTCCAGGCCCGCATGAACTCGTGCAGCGCCTCGGCGTCCTCGGCGGACCAGCCCGGTCCGTCACCGGGCTGGCCACCGAGCATCTCGTAGTCCCGCTGCGAGCCGTACAGCATGATCATGTACTTCACGGTCTCTCCTCTCCGCCGGCACCGCGTCGGCGCCTCTGCCGGGGACGTCGGAGCCGCTGGCCCGTACCGGACATCCTCCCGCAACCGCGCCGGACGCCGGACCACCCGCACGCCGCCGACCCGGCCGGCTGACGGTACCGACCCGGGCCACCGGGCACCGTTCAATGGCCGTTGACCAGGGGAAAAGCCGCCGGTGACGCGCGGGAACGGCCCTCTCGCCGCTCCGGCCCCTGCTGATGCCCGGATCGAGGGGCCGGCCGGGCTGATTGGCCGATCCCGGCCCACGGGGACGGCACAGGTGACAACCTCCTTGAGAGGGGATTTCCGACAGGAGGCTGGGTACCGGCACAGCGGGTCGCCGCTCCCACCGGTGACGAACCCGCTCGGGTCTCCCGGCGAAGGAGCTGCATCTACATGAGCGCCAGGACATTCGTGGTGGACGGCGGTACCAGCGGTCTCGGGTACCAGGTGGCGCGGATGCTCGCGCCCGACAACCGGGTGGTCGTGCTCGGCAACGTCGCCCAGGAGGTCGACGCGGTCCGCGAGGAGTTGGGCTGCGACGGCGTCGTCTGCGACGTGTCCCAGCCCGAGCAGGTGCGCGACGCCCTCGACGGGATCGTCGCCCGCCACGGGAAGATCGACGGCCTGGCCCACTGCGCCGCCCGCTGGGCCGGCGGGCACCTGGACGAACTCACCCCCGAGATGATCACCATGGCCATCCAGGTGAACGTGCTCGGCACCGCGCTGCTGCTGCGCGAGGCGCTGATCCAGATGCACCGCCAAGGGTACGGCAACATCGTGTACGTCAGCGCGCTCGCCACCGAGGTGCCGCGGCCCGGTATCCCGATCTACCGCGCGACGAAGAGCTTCGGCACCAGCCTGGTCGAATCCCTGGCCGAGGCACAGGGCACCAACAGCATCAAGATCATGGAGATCCATCCCGGCCCGATGCCGACGCGACTGCAGGAGCGCACCGGCGACCAGTTCCTCGACGAGGTGTACGCGCTGCCCGAACAGGTCGCCGCCGAGGTCGTGCGGCTGCTCCTGCTGAGCTCCGACGACCTCTACGTCTCCGGGCAAAAGGTGCTGCGCGCCGACGGGCGATGGTAAGCGCCGGACCTGCCGACGCCGAGCCGCCCCCCTCGGCGTGGGCGCCACTGCGCTTCGCCGCGTACCGCAGCCTCTGGCTGGCCCTGCTCGGGGCGAACATCGGTACCTGGATGCAGACCGTCGGCGCCCAGTGGTTGCTGGTCAACGACGCGAACGCGTCCACGCTGGTCGCCCTGGTGCAGACCGCGAGCAACCTGCCCATCCTGCTGCTCGCGCTCCCCGCGGGCGCGCTCGCCGACACCTTCGACCGGCGGCACCTGCTGATCTACGTCCAGTGCTTCATCGTCGCCGTCGGCGTCGCCCTGACGCTGCTCACGGCGACCGGGCACATGCCGCCGGCCCTGCTGCTGACCCTGACCTTCGCCTTCGGGGTCGGTCAGGCGCTGACCCTGCCGGCCTGGGCCGCCGTCATTCCGGACCTGGTTCCCCGTACCCACCTGCAGTCCGCCGCCGCGCTCGGCTCGATCAGCGTCAACGCCGCCCGCTCGGTCGGCCCCGCCATCGCCGGTGTGCTGATCGCGCAGACCGGAGCGGCGGTGGTCTTCGCGCTCAACACCATCACCTTCGTGCTCTTCGCGCTCACGCTCTGGCGCTGGCGTCCGGGCACCTCCCGGGCGGTCGAGGTGCCGGAGCGCTTCACCGCCGCGTTGCGGGCCGGTGGCCGGTACGTACGCCACTCGCCGATCGTGCGCCGGTTGCTGCTCCGCTCGGTGCTCTTCCTGGTGCCCGGCAGCGCCCTGTGGGCGCTGCTGCCGCTGATCGCCAACAAGCGGCTCGGCCTCGGCTCGGGCGGCTACGGCGTGCTGCTCGCCGCGCTCGGGGTCGGCGCGATCGCCGGCGGGCTGGTGCTGCCGCTGGTCCGGACGTACCTGCCACCGAACCGGTTCCTGCTCGCCACCGGGCTGGTCTACGGCGTGGTGCTGCTCGTCGTCGGGGTGGTACGCAACGAGGCCATCGTGCTGGTGGTGCTGGTAGCGGCCGGCCTGGCCTGGGTGACGGTGCTGTCCAACGTCAACGCCGAGATCCAGCTCTTCCTGCCGGGCTGGGTACGCGCCCGCGGGCTCGCCGTCTACCAGGTCGTCTTCGCCGGTGGGCAGGCGATCGGCGCGTTGATCTGGGGCATCGTCGCCGACGCGGTCGGCCTGGTCGTGACCCACGTCGCCGCCGCGATCCTGATGACCGCCGGCGCGTTGACGGTACGGCTCTGGCCCCTGCCGGACATGCGCGCGGTCGAGCGGGACCCGGCGACGTACTGGCCCGACCTGCGGCTCGCGCACGAGCCCGATCCCAGCGTCGGCCCGGTGGTGGTGATCGTCTCCTACACGGTCCGGCCCGAGCACCGGGAGGAGTTCGTCACCGCGATGGAGCAGGTGCGCGCGTCCCGACAGCGGACCGGGGCGGTGCGGTGGGGGCTGTTCCGCGAGGGCGAGTCCGCCGACCGGCTGGTCGAGGTCTACCAGCTCCCCACCTGGGACGAGCACCTGCGCCAGCACGGCGGGCGGCTGACCGCCGACGACCGGGCCGCCGAGGCGCGGGCGTACGCGCTGGCCGACGGCCAGCCGGCGGTACGGCACCTGCTGCCCGCGCACGCCGACCCGTAGGCCCATGCCGGCGATGACCCGAACCGATCCAAAGCCGTGCCGACGGCGACGCGAACGGGCTGCCGCTGCGACCGCCCGCCGCCGAGCCGACCACCCGCCGCCGAGCCGACCCCGGCGGCGGAATGTCGGCCGCACCGGTTACGGTCCCCGACCGTGACGATGACGATCGAGCTTGCCCGGTTCCGCATCCACGAGGGGGCGGAGCAGCGACTACTCGCCGAACGGCCGGCGATGATCGACGCGTTGCGAAGCCGCTTCCCCGCCTGCCTCGCCGCGTACCTCACCCGTGAGGACGACGGCGGTTGGCTCGACATCCTGGTCTGGCGGAGCCGGGCGGAGGCCGAGGAGGCCGCCCGGTTGGTCGACACGGTGCCCGCCTGCGCCGCCTGGTTCCGCCACATCAGCGAGTCCGGCGGGCTCCGGCACGTCGAGGTCGTCGACGCCCGGCCGACGCCGCCCGCGCTGGGCGCTACCGAGGACTGAGGCGGATCAGGCCGACAGCACCCGGGCGTGCAGCGCGGTCACCACGGAACGGGCGGACACGAAGGCGCCGTGCTGCCAGGCCACCTCGTGGCTGAGCCAGTCACCGGCGAAGTAGACCCGGCCGGCCGGCTGGAGCAGCAGGTTGTATCCGGCGGATCCGTACTGCGGCGAGGTCCACGCACCCTCCAGGTAACGGGTGCGGTCCCACGCGTGCGAGAACGAGGTGGCCAGCTCGGTACGGTACTTCTCGCCGTGGATCTTGACTCCCTGCGCGACCGCCCGGGCCTCGCGCTCGGCGTGGGTGAGCGCGCTGTAGGCCCGCGCGTTGGCGCCCGTGTTGTAGTACCCGACGACGAGGCCACGCTCGCCGTGGAAGCCGTACGACGGGTACCAGATGTGGGCGAGGTCGAGGTCGGTCTCCGTGATGCCGCCGTAGATCCGCTCGTCGGTCTCCCACCAGCGCCGTTTGTACTCCAGACCGATCTTGCCGGAGGCGGTGACCGGGAAGCTGGCCAGCGCCGCCGTGACGGGGGTACCGAGGTTGTGCGGAACCCGGGCCATCAGGTGCGGCGGCAGCGTGGCAATGCAGTAGTCGGCGCGGATCATCCGCTCCCGCCCGTCCTGCCGGTACCTGACCTCGACCCGCGCGCCCCGGTCGGTGACGCCGGTGACCTCGGCGCCTAGCTTGACGCGGTGGCCGCCGATCGCCCTGGTGAGCGCCCGGGGGATCTGGTCCATGCCGCCCACCGGCTGGAACATCAACATGGCCTGGTCGTAGCCGAGTTCGAACGAGAAGTACCGGCCGACGTTGCTGGCGAAGACGTCGGACAGCGACGGTGGCCCGGCCAGCGGAACGCCGACCTCGTTGCCGGCGCCCGGATAGCCGAGGTAGCCGCGGCGGTTCGTGCCGGTGTAGGCCCAGCCCTGGGTGCGGCCACCGATGGCACCGAAGTTCTGCAGGAAGGCGAGCAGCCGCTCCTTGTCCTCGGCGGTGAGCTGCGCGTCGAGCGCCCCCTGGTCGGTCGCCTTGGCGAGCAGCTCGGAGACGTAGCCGTACACGTCGGCCTTGGCGGTGCGGTAGCGCTGGGCCGAGGTCATGCCGGTCGACTCGTTGTAGATCCGGGCGTCCGCGTTGGCGTTGGTGAAGACCTCGATCGGCACCCCGAGCTCCCGGCAGTAGTCGAGGGTGACCATCCACTGTGCCAGGCGGGCCGGGCCGGCGTTGAGGTAGATGCCGTCGGAGAAGCGCGCTCGCTGGGTACGCCCGTCGAGGTCGGTCTCGGCGGTGCCTCCCCGTACCGTGAAGTTGCGGCCGCCGGCGCGTCCGCGCGCCTCCAGGATCGTGCAGTCGTAGCCCGCCTTGCCCAGCTCGTAGGCGGCGGCGAGCCCGGCGATGCCGCCGCCGAGGATCACCACCGAGGCACCGGCGCGACCGGTGAGGGAGAAGTCGGAGCGCTGCGGCGCGCGGAAGGCGGGCGCCGGCGTCGCGGCCGCGGTCGGTGCCAGGCCCAGGGCGCCCATGGTGGCGAACAGAGCGCCGGCGCCGCCGCTCGCGCCCACGGCCCGCAGGAAGCCGCGCCGGCTCACAGCGGATTGCGTCTCACCGCTCATCGTCCCTCCTGAAGATCGTTGGGACGCCGAGTCTTCGCGCGACGCGTTACGGGCAACGAGCGAGTCGAGTTTCCTGCATATTTCGATTGTTAACTTCCCGGCCTCGATCGCCCCGTCCGATCTGGATCCGCGTGCCGGACCGGCCGCCGCCCCCCGGCCCGTGCCCTTTGTCCGGGCTGTAGCCTTCGCACGGCTTCTCGCGCCATCTCTCGTTTTCGTACCACCGCTCGCGTCGGCGAGCTCCGGGAACACACGATAGGGACGGTCATGGCTCTGGTACGGCGAAACTCCCTGCTGGGACAGGCGGAACAGCTGGTCACGAGCGCGGTGAGCACGGTGGCCGCGCGGTCGAGCTTCGGCTCCGATGTGGATGGTTCGTCCGCACCCGCCGCCGGCCGGGCCACCGTGTACTCCGGGCAGTCTGCCGCAGGCGCGACGGCCAACGGGGTCGGCGGGGGTTCCGGCGGGGAGGACGCGGGCACCGCGACGACCGGCGGTGAGGCCGGCCCGGCGGGTGAGGCCGCCGCGGCGCCCACGCCCCCCGCCAGCCTCGGCGCGGTGATCGCCGCCTTCGCCCTGATCGCGGCGGCCGGCGCCGGTTCCTGGGCGATCTGGAGCAGCGGCGGCGCGGCCGCGAAGATCCAGCCGCCGGACACGACGGCGGTCTTCGGAGTGCTCGTCGTCTTCGCCGCCGCGGTCGAGCGGATCCTGGAGCCGTTCTCGCGCTGGCTTCCCGGACGGCGCACCGAGGCCGCGCTGGAGCGGTCGATCGCGGAACTGGTCAACCGTAAGCCGCACCCGACGCAGCAGGACCTCGCCGCCGTGGCCGAGGCCAAGGCGCGCGTCGAGCGGGCGCGCGGCAACCGCACCATCGTCGCCTGGGGCATCGCCACCGCCGTGGCCACGCTCGCCTCCACCGCCGGCGGCTTCTACATCCTGCACGCCATCGCGGGCGAGGGCTGGAACGGGCTGCCGGTCTGGGTCGACGGCATCGTGACCGGCGTGATGGTCGGCAGCGGCACCAAGCCGCTGCATGACATCATCAGCCGGGTCCAGAACGCGAAGGATCAGGCCGGCGCGGCGGCTTGACGCGAGCCGTCGTACCGCCGAGCGTCGGAGCCGATGAGCCGGAACTCCCGCGGTACCCAGGCGATGCACGAGGCCCTGCCGCCGCCGATGCGCGACGCGGTGGACGAGTTCGCCCGGCACCTCTCCCGGGTCGAGAACCGCTCCGCACACACCGTGCGGGCGTACGTCGGCGACCTCGTCTCGCTGCTCGACCATGCCGTGCGGATGGGGGCCCGGGCGCCGGGCGAGCTGGACCTCGCCACGCTGCGCAGTTGGCTGGCGCGGCTCCGTACGCTCGGCGCGGCCCGCACCACGCTGGCCCGGCGCGCCGCCTCGGCCCGTACCTTCAGCGCCTGGGCGCACCGGTCCGGCCTGCTCCCCACCGACGTCGCCGCGTCGCTGGCCAGCCCGAAGGCGCATCGTGAGCTGCCCACGGTGCTCCGCGCCGACCAGGCGGCCGAGTTGGTCGGCGCGCCCGGCACGGAGCCGGACCCGCTGGTGTGGCGCGACCGCGTGCTGCTGGAACTCCTCTACGCCACGGGCGTACGGGTCAGCGAGCTCTGCGGCCTCGACCTCGCCGACGTGGATCACGGCCGTCGCGTGGTCAGGGTCCTCGGCAAGGGCGGCAAGGAGCGCTCGGTCCCGTACGGCGTCCCGGCGCAGCGGGCCCTGGACGGCTGGCTGCGGTCGGGCCGCCCCGCGCTGGCCGGCACCGGCAGCGGGCAGGCGCTGCTGCTCGGGGCGCGCGGCGGGCGGCTCCAGCCCACCATGGCGCGCCGCATCGTCAACGGTTACGCCCGTGCCGCCGGACTGCCCCGGACGAGTCCACACGGGCTGCGCCACTCGGCCGCCACCCACCTGCTGGAGGGCGGCGCCGACCTGCGGGCGGTGCAGGAACTGCTGGGGCACGCCTCGCTGTCGAGCACCCAGATCTACACCCACGTCTCGATGGAGCGACTGCGCGCCGCCTACCGGCAGGCCCACCCGCGGGCGTAGGGCGCGCTCCGCCACGTCCCGCGGAACGCCGCCCGTACCGGTCGATCTGTTTGCACGGAGGTCCACCAGGCGCGAAACGGCTCGTACGATCATGTGGTGAGCCGAGCGCAGCCGACACCGCCCGAACCGATCCCCGGTGCTCGGCTGCTCTTCTCGCTCGATCCCGCGGTGAGCCACCTGAACCACGGATCCTTCGGGGCGGTGCCGATCCCGGTCCAGCGGGCCCAGCAGCGGCTGCGCGACGAGATCGAGGCCAATCCCCTGCGCTTCTTCACCCGGGGTCTGACGGACCGGATCGTCCACACCCGCCGGCACCTCGCCGGCTTCCTCGGCGCCGATCCGGACGGCACCGCTCTGGTCGACAACACCACCAGCGGGGTGGCGGTCGTGCTGCAGTCGATCGGCCTGGGCGCGGGCGACGAGATCCTCGGCACCGATCTGGGCTACGGGGCGGTCTCGCTCGCCGTCGAACGCGAGTGCCGCCGCACCGGGGCGGTCGCGCGGACCCTGCCGTTGCCGCCGCGCGCCACCGACGAGGAGATCGTCGAGATCATCCGGGCCGGGCTGCGCCCGGGCCGGACCCGGCTGCTCATCGTCGACCAGATCAGCTCGCTGACCGCGCGGCTGCTCCCGGTCGGCGCGGTCGCCGCCGTCGCCCGCGCGGCCGGGGTGACGCTGCTGGTCGACGCCGCGCACGTGCCCGGGATGCTGCCGGTGTCGGTCGACGAGATCGGCGCCGACTTCTGGGTCGGCAACCTGCACAAGTGGGGGTACGCCCCGCGCGGTACCGCCGTTCTGGTCGTGGCCCCGCCGTGGCGGGAGCGGATCGAACCGCTCGCCGTCTCGTGGGAGCAGCCCTCGGGCTTCCCGCTCAACGTCGAGTACCGGGCGACGCTGGACTACAGCACCTGGCTCGCGGCCCCGGTCGGCCTCTTCACGCTGCGCACCCTCGGGTTGGAGCGGGTCCGGACGCACAACGCCGCCCTCGCCGCGTACGGGCAGCGGGTGGTCGGCGAGGCGCTCGGGGTGAGCCCCGACGAGCTGCCGGACCCCGGCCCCGGGGTCGCCATGCGGGTCGTCCCGCTGCCTCCTCGGGCCGCGACCACCTTCGACGACGTCGTCGCCCTCAAGCTGGAGATCGGTGACAAGCTCGCCGCGGAGGTGCAGACCAGCTTCTGGCAGGGACGCGCCTGGTTGCGGCTCAGCGGGCAGGTCTACAACCACGCCGGCGAGTACGAGCAACTCGCCCGTCGCCTGCCGGCCCTGCTCGCCGGCCGGGGCTGAGTCCACGCCGGGCACGGTCCCACCTTCGCCGACCGGGAGCGCGCTGCCACGGAACCGGAAGTCGCCGGGGCGGGATCGGGCGCTTGCCGGGACGACCGGCAGCAGGCGTACCCGACCGGGCCCGAGCAGCGCCATCGGGTCGAGGTACTCCTCGCCGCGCCGCAGTCCCCAGTGCAGGCAGGCGGCGGCCGGGCAACCGGGGTGGCCGGCGAGGAGCACGCCGAGCGGGTCACCGGCCGCCACCGGGTCGCCCGCACGCACCACCGGCCGGACCGGCTCGTAGGTGGTCCGCAGCCCGCCGGGGTGGGCCACACTGACCACCGGGCGGCCGGCGACGGTACCGGCGAAGTGCACCACGCCGGCGCCGGCGGCTCGTACCTCGGCGCCCGGGACGGCAGCGAGATCGACGCCCCGGTGACCGGGCAGCCACGGCTGCGGCGGCGGGGCGAACCGGCGTACCGGGCGGGGCGCGCCCGCGAGCGGGTAGCGGAACCGCCGGCCGGCCGGACCGGCCGGGACGGCGGCGAGCCCCGCCGCACCGAGCCGGGACGGCTCCGGGAGCAGCACGACGGGCGAGGCGGCGGCCGGCGGCGGTGCCGCGCCACTTGGCAGCGGCAGCACGGCCACCAGCCCGGCGGCAATGATCGACCCGGCGCGGGTCCGCTCTCTCGTCATGGCCGCAGAGCCTTCCGGCCAAGAGCACCCGGAACAACCGCGAGCGGCGCGGCCTGTGGACGAGCGGACCGGCTGTGGACAACGCCGCAAACCGCCCGTCGATCTGCTATGGGTGGTCCCGTGCTCTCGCGGCGACGCAGGTCGGGACAGCACAGCGTCCGGCGGGTGCCCGACCCGCCAGCGCGAAGCCGGACGGAGACCCCGGCGCGAGGCAGGGCGGGACCGCCGGCGCGGGCGGCCGTGAGTACCGGGCCGGGCGCCGGGGCGCTACCCGCTCAGCGCGCGGACCACCGACACCGCGGGCGTACGCGGCCGGTGGAGCAGCCGGGGAACCGGGGCGGGTCGGCCAACGATCTGGTGCAGCGCGTGGAGGTCGCGGTTCTCGCGGGGTGACCGGCGGGCTGGGGCGGGTGGGCCGCTCAACCGGCCGGCACCCGCACGGGGAGGCTCAGCCGCCGAATCCAGAGTCCGCCGGAAGCGAGATTTCCGGCTTTTCCAACTCCTCGACGTTGACGTCCTTGAACGTCATGACCCTGACATTCTTGACGAAACGGGCCGGACGGTACATGTCCCACACCCAGGCGTCGTGCATCTCGACCTCGAAATACACCTCGCCGTCCGAGTTGCGCACGTGCAGGTCCACCTGGTTGGCCAGGTAGAACCGCCGCTCCGTCTCCACCACGTACGAGAACTGGCGGACGATGTCGCGGTACTCCCGGTAGAGCTGCAGCTCCATCTCGGTCTCGTACTTTTCGAGATCTTCCGCGCTCATCGCACTCCGCCTTCCATGGCCACATCTTCCCCCACGGGCGCGGGCAGCCGAGGCTGCTCGTCCAACGCCACGCCGACGGTACCCCCTGACGGGGCCGAGCGCTCCATCGGCTCGACGCCGTCCGTGCCCATCGGTCGCCGGGCGCGCGGTGGGCGGCCGGCACGGCCCGAGACGGCCGCCACGTTGACGTACGAGAAGCGATGCTCCGCGCACGGACCGTGACGCTCCAGCGCGGCGGTGTGGTCCGCCGTGATGTACCCCTTGTGCTCGGCGAAGCCGTACTGCGGGAACCGGCCGTCCAGCTCGACCATCAGCCGGTCCCGGGTGACCTTGGCGAGCACGCTGGCCGCGGCGACGCAGGCGGCGACCTGGTCGCCCTTCCAGACCGCGAGCCCCGGTACGCCGAGCCCGTCGACCCCGAAGCCGTCCGTCAGCACGTACTCGGGTCGGGTCGTCAACGAGGCGAGCGCCCGCCGCATCGCCAAGAGGTTGCAGACGTGCAGCCCGCGCGCGTCCACCTCGCCGGCCGGGATCACCACCACCGCGTACGCGAGCGCCCGCGCGACGACGTCGGCGTAGATCCGCTCCCGGGCGGCCGGGGTGAGCAGCTTCGAGTCGGTGAGCCCCTCGATCTCGCCGCGCCGCCCCTCCGGGAGGATCGCCGCGGCGGCGACCAGCGGACCGGCGCAGGCCCCGCGGCCGGCCTCGTCGGCGCCCGCCACGTGGCGGAAGCCGCGCCGCTGCAGCGCCCGTTCCAGCGCGTACAGGCCGCCCTCGCGGCGGACCACGGTCCGGGGTGGGGTCAGCACGCCGCCTCGCCTCCCAATGCCCGGCGCAGCAGCGCCGGCAACTCGCGCGGGTAGAAGCGCTCCCGCGTCGCCTCCAGCTCCTCGGCCGACCACCAGCGGTGGCCGTCGGTGGTGTCCCGCTCGACCTGGTCGAAGCCGGCGGTGTCGACCTCCCAGCTCGGCACCCGCAGTAGGAAGAAGTCCTGCTCCTGGCGGTACCAGTGGCCGTCGAACGGGTACTCCACCAGTTCGCGCCAGACCATCGCGCCCAGCGCCTCGGGCGCCACCCGCAGGCCGGTCTCCTCGGCCAGTTCGCGGGCCGCCCCCGCCGCCGGCGTCTCCCCCGGGTCGAGGCCGCCGCCGGGCGTGAACCAGTAGCGGTGCGCGGGCCGGGCCGGGTCGAAGCCGTGGAACAGCAGCACCCGGTCCGCGCCGTCGACGAGGAGCACCCGGGCGGCCTGCCGCGCGGTGAAGACCGTGCCGGGTTCGGGGCGGGTCAGCGACATCGGCTACCGGCCCGGTCAGCCCTGCGGCTTGGGTACCGCGTCGTAGGTCGACGGTACGGAGAGCCACTTGGCCCGGTTGACGGGCCAGAAGACGGTGAAGGCCCGGCCCACCACCGAGTCCTCCGAGATCGTGGCCAGGGTGATGTTCTCGCTCTGCTCCCAGTGCTCCAACGAGTCGCCCGAGGCGGACCGGTGGTCGCCCATCACCCAGATCCGCCCGGCCGGAACGGTGATGTCGAACTCCTCGTCGGCGGCGGGATCGCGGACCCCGTTCTGGCTGAAGATGTAGGGCTCGTCGAGCGGGTGGCCGTTCACCATGATCCGCTCCTGGGCGTCGCAGCAGACCACCCGGTCGCCCCCGACGCCGATCACCCGCTTGATGAAGTCCTCGCCGTTGGGGTTCCCGCTCCACTCGCGCGGCGCCTTGAAGACGATGACCTCGCCCCGGTGCGGGGCGCGGAAGTCGTAGACCAGCTTGTTGACGAGCACCCGGTCGTAGATCTCGAGGGTGTGCTGCATCGATTCCGACGGGATGTAGAAGGTCTGCAAGACGAAGGCGCGTACCAGGACCGCGACGAGGATCGCCACGCCCAGCAGGACCGGGAGTTCCCGCCAGAACGAACTCCGCGGTTTCGGCTTGTCAGTCTGCTCGTCAATCACGGATCGAGCCTACGATGCCGGCCTGCGCCCGGTCGTCCGGAACGCGCGGTCGTGAGTAGACCCCCCAGAATTGGCACAACAAGGGCCATACCTCCCGAGGTATCCGAGTTCACCGGTGGGGTGGCGCCACCGGGTGCCGGCGCCGCCACGGCGCGCGGCAGGTTGTCGAAGGTCGACGGGACCGGCAGCGAGGACCACCGGGCGTACGGCCAGACGATGACGAAGGCCCGGCCGATCACGTTGTCGATCGGCACCGGCCCCTGGCAGCGGGCGTCCTGCGAGACCAGCCGGTGGTCGCCCATCACGAAGATCTGGCCCGGCGGAACCACGACCTCGTCGAAGCGGCGGGAGCGGCACTCCCGCGGGTTCGGCGGCAGGTCGAGCGGCGAGTCCTGCAGCACGTACGACGACTCGTCCAGCGCGACCCCGTTGACGGTGACCCGGCCCTGCTCGTCGCAGCACTTCACGTGGTCGCCCGGTACGCCGATGACCCGCTTGATGAAGTCCTTCTCCCCGGGGCGGCTGACACCGACCAGGTCCCCGACGGTGCGCCCCACCTTGGCGAGGAGACCCGGGTCCGGTTCGGTCGCGAGCTGCGGCGCCCACCGGTCGGTACCGCGGAAGACGACGACCTCGCCGCGCTTGGGGTCGCGCACGTTGTAGATCATCTTGTTGACCAGCACCCGGTCGCCGATCAACAGGGTGTCCTCCATCGAACCCGACGGGATGAAGAACGCCTGGAGCAGGAAGGTGCGGATCAGGACCGCGAGGCAGAAGGCGACCACGAGCAGGAGCGGCAACTCCTGCCAGAGCGGCATCGGCTTGCGGATCCGGCGGACCCGGCGGCGCCAGGGCTCGACGTCTTCCTCTTCATCCACGCTGCGTACCACGCATCCCCCCGGTCCCGAGATACGCCGCTACCGCCCGGGCGGTCCCGGTGGGGCCCACCCGAGCGGCAGCGTGCGCGCATCTCACGTCGCCACGGCGACGGTCACGACCAACGTCTCGTGTCCCGTCTCTCCGTGGGACCAGAGTAGGGCGCCGCCGGTCGGGACGGCACCCCGAGATCGATCTCAGCGGGGAAGCCGAGCTCAGCTCGCCTGCTTCTCGCGCTTCTCCTTGATCTTGGCCTTCTTGCCGCGCAGCTCGCGCAGGTAGTAGAGCTTGGCCCGGCGGACGTCACCGCGGGTGACGACCTCGAGCCGGTCGATCGCCGGGCTGTTGACCGGGTAGGTCCGCTCGACGCCGACGCCAAAGCTGACCTTGCGGACCGAGAAGGTCTCCCGCAGGCCACCGCCCTGACGCCGGATCACGACGCCCTGGAAGATCTGGACCCGGGACCGGTTTCCCTCGACGACCCGCGCGTGCACCTTCACGGTGTCACCGGCGCGGAAGTCGGGGATGTCGGTCCGCTGCGACTGGGCGTCAAGCGCGTCCAGGGTGTTCATCGCTGCATCCTCGTAGGGCTCGCGGCGCACCGGAGTTCGGGGCGCGGGTGGGTGATTCTGATCTCCAGCCACGGTCAGGACGGGTCGCACCGTCGCGGCCGTTCCGGGGATCCTCGCAGCCGCTCGCGGCGCGGGCGACTGCGGCAACCCCCCTACTTTGCCATATCGCCGGTGTCGACCTGAAATCCGGCCCCGTCGAGCGTGGCGATGTCGCGCCGGTCGAGCGTCGCCGGCGACAGCGCCGCGAGCATGTCCGGACGCCGCCGGGCCGTGCGCAGCAGCGCCTCGTCCCGCCGCCACCGGGCGATCCGGCCGTGGTCGCCGGAGCGCAGGACCTCCGGTACGTCCAGCCCGCGCCAGCTCGGCGGCTTCGTGTAGACCGGCGCCTCCAGCAGCCCGTGCGCGTGCGACTCCTCCGCGAGCGAGTCGGCGTTGCCGAGCACACCCGGCAGGAGCCGGGTCACCGCCTCCAGGATCACGATGACGGCGACCTCGCCGCCGAAGAGCACGTAGTCGCCGAGCGAGACCTCGGTCACCGGCATCCGGGTGGCCGCGTGGTCCAGCACCCGCTGGTCGATCCCCTCGTACCGGCCGCAGGCGAAGACCAGGTGCGACTCGGCGGCCAGCTCGTGCGCGAGCGCCTGGGTGAAGCGCGTCCCGACCGGGCTCGGCACCAGCAGCCGTGGCGGCGGGGTCGCGGCGGCGGGCGGGACGAGCGCGTCGAGCGCCTCGCCCCACGGCTCGGGCCGCATGACCATTCCCGGGCCGCCGCCGTACGGGGTGTCGTCGACCGTACGGTGCACGTCGTGCGTCCAGCGCCGCAGGTCGTGTACGGCCAGCTCCAGCGCCCCGGTCGCCCGGGCCTTGCCGATCAGCGACAACTCCAGCGGCGCGAAGTACTCCGGGAAGATCGAGACGATGTCGACGCGCAGTCCGGCGGCGGGGCCGGCGGGAGGTTCGCGGTCCACGGTCTGTTCGGGGTTCACAGGTCGAGCAGCCCCTCCGGGGCGTCGACCACGACCCGGCCACCCGGCACGTCGACCTCGGGCACGATCGCCTTGACGAACGGGATCAGCGCGGTGCGCCCCTCGGGCCGGCGCAGGACCAGCAGGTCCGAGGCGGGCGCGTGGTCGATCCGGGCCACCTCCCCCAGCGGTTCGCCGGCCGGGGTGACCGCGGTGAGACCGACCAACTGGTGGTCGAGGAACTCGTCCGGGTCGCTGGGCGGGGCCACGTCGGCGCTGTCCACGCAGAGCAGGGTGCCACGCAGCACCTCGGCGAGGTCCCGGTCGTAGACCCCCTCGAAGAGCACCAGCAGCCGCCCCTGGTGCCAGCGGACCGACTCGACGGTCAACTGCTCGGGCACCCGTACCGGTTCGGCCCCGGCGACGTCCGGGGCAAGCTCCGCGGCCTGCCGCGGGACGCCACCGGGGGTGGCGGTGGTCTGCGCCCGAGCCAGGGCTGGGGCACGCGGGAGCAAATCATGAACGTCGAGTACGCCACCACGAAGTTCCTGGACGCGGC
>NZ_JBFAPK010000054.1:0-49416 GCF_040676675.1 Micromonospora sp. NPDC049559
GGGGGGGGGGGGGGGGGGGGGGGGGGGGGGGGGGGGGGGGGGGGGGGGGGGGGCGGGGGGGGGGGGGGGGGGGGGGGGGGGGGGGCCGGGGCGGGGGGGGGGGGGGGGGGCGGGCGCGCGGGGGGGGGGCCCCACCGTGCCCGACGAATCCCGTCAGGCTTGATGTCTTCGTCGGGCACGGTGGGCCCCACCTTTACGGCGGTCCCGGCCGTCGCGCCGGTCCGTCCCGTGCCGACCTCGGCGAGGGTGGGGCCGTTGCGGACGACGACCACCCGGTCCGGGTCGCAGCCGCCACGGAGGATGGCGAGTTCGCGGTACGACTCGTTCGTGGCGATCACCGCGGCGGCGCAGCGCCAGGAGAGGCGCTCGAAGAGCCGCAGCAGGCGCAGGGCGAGCGGGTTGGGCCGGTCGGTCTTGCACTCGTACAGCTCGGGGCTCAGGTCGTGGTGGTCGAAGACGAACGGCCGGCCGAGCGCCCGCATCGCCAGCCCGACGGGCCAGAAGACGTCGGGCGGGTTGCACGCCTGGACCGCGTCGATCCGCTCGCGCAGCGCCAGGGCGGCCAGGCGGCCCGTGACGGCGGCGAACGCCCAGGCGAACTCGGCGGCGAAGGAGAACAGCCCCGAACCGGCGAACGGCTGCGGGAAGGAGTGGATGCGGGTCTCCGCCGTGCCGGGCAACAGCCCGGGCCGGTGCGGTCCGCGCGGGCAGATCACCGTGGCGCGATAGCCGGCCTCCTCCAGCGCCCGGCACTCCCGGATCACCCGGCGATCCCGTTCCGCCGGCAGGTTGACGACCACGATGACGACATGCGGGCGCCGATCGACCATCTGTGAATCCCATCCGGGTTGCTCGGACAATGCTCCGATGGGGCGGTCGCGCGGCGTGAATGTTCTGCGCGACGGCCGAAACGCACGTACCCAACTGAACTGGTTCTGTTCTATCAAGACACTGCTCTACCAGCGCGTTCAGGGCAAGGATGACGCGAACGCTGGACATTGTCGCGTTACTTACATGAGCGAGTACGGTCGGTCGATTGCTCTTTCAATCGCTCATCATAATTTGCTCGCTCGGTGTCGCCCGTGGTCTGACACGCGCAGTCCCCGTTCGTTAACAAAGGGATCGTGAAAGCGAATTGAACTCATTAATTAACGTGCATAATTCGTGCCGCTGCCGCTGCCGCTGCCGCTGCCGCTGCCGCTGCCGCTGCCGCTGCCGCTGCCGCTGCCGCTGCCGCTGCCGCCTTGCCGGCTGCCGTGTGCCGCGTGCCGTCCGGAGTCCCTGATCGGTGGGTCGGCGGTCCGGTAGCTGACAGCCGGCGTCGGCGCGTCCCACACATGCTCTGAGCAGCGGTTATGCCCCAGGTGGGCGGGCTGTGTCCGACGGGAGGGCGGTCATGGCGGAAGAATCCAGGCGTGCGCGGGTACGGGCGCTGGCTGTCGTGGCCGGACTGGCCGTCGTACTCGGACCGGTGGCCGGACCGGGGGCTGGGCCCGCGCGGGCCGTGGTGCCCCCGGGCTTCACCGAGCAGGTGGTCCTCGCCGGACTGACCCAGCCGACGAAGCTGGCGTTCGCCCCGGACGGGCGGGTCTTCGTGGCCCAGAAGAACGGCATCATCAAGATTTTCGACAGCCTGACCGACCCCACGCCGACCGTCTTCGCCGACCTGCGACCGCAGGTCTACGACTACGCCGACCTGGGACTGGTCGGCCTGGCGCTGCCGCCCGGCTTCCCGGCCGACCCCTGGGTCTACGTCAGCTACACCTACGACGGGCCGATCGGCGGCACCGCGCCGACCTACGGCGACAGCTGCCCGGCGCCGAACACCTGCCTGGCCAGCGCCCGGGTCTCCCTCCTGCACATCAGCGGGAACGTGATGAACCTGCCGGAGCGGGTGCTGCTGCACGACTGGTGCCAGCAGAGCGACACCCACTCCATCGGGGACATCGGCTTCGGGCCGGACGGGGCGCTCTACGTCGGCGGCGGGGACGGCGCCTCCGGCAGCGTGATCGACTACGGGCAACTCGGCGCTCCCGCCAACCCCTGCGGCGACCCGCCGGCCCCGGTCGGCGGCGTGATGTCGCCACCCACCGCCGAGGGCGGCGCGCTGCGCTCCCAGGACGTGCGGACCCCGACCGACCCGACCGGGCTCGACGGCACCCTGATCCGGGTCCACCCGACCACCGGCCAGGCGCTGGCGGACAACCCGCTCGCCGCCAGCGCCGACCGCAACACCCGCCGGATCGTCGCGTACGGGCTGCGCAACGCGTTCCGCTGGACGTTCCGGCCGGGCACCGGAGAGGTCTGGATCGGCGACGTCGGCTGGCGGCTCTGGGAGGAGATCGACCGGGTGCGCACCCCGGCGGTCGCGCCGGTACGCAACTACGGTTGGCCCTGCTACGAGGGTCCGGCCGTGCAGCCGCCGTACCACACCGTCGGGCTGAACCTCTGCCGCAGCCTGTACGCCGCCCCGGCCGGTACCGTCACACCGCCCTACTACGCGTACGCCCGCAGCCAGCCCGTCGTCCCGGGCGACGGCTGCCCGGTGCCGGCCGGGGTGATCAGCGGTCTCGCCTTCTACCCGGCCAGCGGCGGCGGTTTCCCGGCCGCGTACCGCCGGGCGCTCTTCTTCGCCGACTACCGGCGCGGCTGCGTCTGGGCGATGCGGGCCGGCGCCACCGGGCTGCCCGACCCGGCCACCATCACGCTCATGTCCAACACCGCCGGTGGCGTCGTCGATCTCCAGGTTGGCCCGGACCGGAACCTCTACTACGTCGACCTGACCGGCGGCACGGTGCGCCGGCTCCGCTTCGGCTGACCGGGACCCGCGGGTCGGCCGGCGGGGTTGGGGGCGCGCTGCGTCAGCCCGAGGCGCTTCCGCTCCTCCGCCAGGTGGAGGGCGGCGACCCACGCCTGGGTGCGGGCGCGTTCCGTGGCGAGCGCATCCTCGTCGCCGTCGTGCAGTTCGGCGCGGAGGTCATCCCAGTCCGGCACCGGAAGACCAAAGCTCGAACTGAACAGGCGGGACGGCGGACGGCCCGTCGGGCGGTCGGTGGGGCTGGGCGGGTGGGATCGGGCACTGATCGGGGGAGGAAGTACGCCCGGTCGGCCCAGCGGGCAGGTCCGGCACCTGACAGCCCGGCCCGGCGCCGCTCGCACATGCTCTGACCAGGCATTTTGCCTAGATGGTCAGTGCGTGGCAGGGGAGGGGCGGTCATGCGGAGGAAGATCAGACAGGCCGGGGTGGGGCTACTCGCGCTCGTGCTCGGGGTACCGGTCGGGCTCGCGTCGGCGGCCGGTCCGCGCACGCCCGCGCGCGCCGCCCCGGCGCCACCGGGCTTCACCCAGCAGGTGGTCCTCTCGGGGCTCACCCTGCCGACCAAGCTGGCCTTCTCGCCCGACGGGCGGGTCTTCGTGGCTCAGAAGAACGGCGTCATCAAGGTCTTCGACGGGCTCTCCGACCGTACCCCGACGGTCTTCGCGGACCTGCGGGCACAGGTGTACGACCTGGAGGACCTGGGGCTGATCGGGCTGGCGCTGGCGCCCAACTTCCCCGCCGACCCGTACGTCTACGTCAGCTACAGCTACGACGGCGTCATCGGCGGCGGCGCGCCCACGTACCACGACACCTGCGCGGTCGTCGGCAACTGCCGCTCCAGCGCCCGGGTCTCCCGGCTGCGGGCCGACGGGGACACGATGACCGGCGCCGAGCAGGTGCTGCTGCACGACTGGTGCACCCAGATCGACAGCCACTCGATCGGCGACCTCGGCTTCGGCCCGGACGGCGCCCTCTACGTCACCGGCGGCGACGGCGCCTCGGCCACCTTCACCGACTACGGCCAGGCCGGCAACCCCACCAACCCGTGCGGCGACCCGCCCGCTCCGGTTGGCGGGGCGCTGACCCCGCCGACGTCCGAGGGGGGCGCGCTGCGGGCCCAGGACCTGCGTACGCCGGGCGACCCGACCGGCCTTTCCGGCACGCTGGTCCGGGTCGACCCGAGCACCGGGGCGGCCCTGCCGGACAACCCGCTGGCCGCGAGCGCCGAAGCCAACACCCGCCGGATCGTCGCGTACGGGCTGCGCAACGCGTACCGCTGGACGTTCCGGCCCGGCACCGGCGAGATCTGGGCGGCCGACGTCGGCTGGCGCACCTGGGAGGAGGTCAACCGGATCACCAACCCGGCGGCCGGACCGGTGCGCAACTACGGCTGGCCCTGCTACGAGGGGAACGCGCCGCAGCACGGCTACAACGCCGCCAACCTCACGCTCTGCGAGAGCCTCTACACCGCGCCGGCCGGTACCGTCACCCCGCCCTACTACACGTACGCCCACACCCAGACCGTGGCGACCGAGGACGGCTGCCGTACCGGCGGCTCCTCACCCACCGGCATGGCGTTCTACCCGGCCGGTGGCGGCAGCTACCCGCGCGCCTACGCCGGCGCGCTCTTCTTCGCCGACTACTCGCGCAACTGCATCTGGGCGATGCGCGCGGGCGCCGACGGGCTGCCGGACCCGGGCTCGATCGTGCCCTTCTCGTCGACCGCGGCCGGCCCGGTCGACCTGGAGATCGGCCCGGACCGCGACCTGTACTACGTGGACCTGGTCGGCGGGACCGTCCGCCGGTTCCACTACAGCTCCGGCAACCAGCCGCCCACGGCGCGGATCGCGGCGACGCCGCTGGAGGGCAACGCCCCGCTGCCGGTCTCCTTCGACGCGGCCGGATCGACCGACCCGGACCCCGGCGAGATCCTGAACTACCAGTGGGACTTCACCGACGACGGCACGTACGACGCGACCGGGGTGACCGTGGCGCACACCTACCCCGCCGTCGGCACGTACACCGCCCGGCTGCGGGTCACCGACCTGGCCGGCCTGGTCGACACGGCGACGGTACGGGTCCTGGTCGGCACCAACGCGCCGGTGCCGGTGATCACCAAGCCGCTCACCGGCACCACCTGGTCGGTCGGGCAGACCATCTACTACGCCGGTACCGCGACCGACCCGCAGGACGGGACGCTGCCGGCCTCGGCGCTCTCCTGGCACCTGGCCAACCGGCACTGCACCGACCTCGACAGCTGCCACACCCACGTGATGCGCGACGCGTCGGGGGTGCGCGGCGGCTCGTTTCTCGGCCCGGACCACGAGTATCCGTCCTACCTGGAGCTGACCCTGACCGCCACCGACTCGGACGGGCTCAGCGCCAGCACGACCCTGCGGCTGGACCCGAAGACCGTGGAGATCTCGCTGGTCAGCAACCCCGTCGGGCTGCGGCTCAACCTGGACGGGATCGACTACACGACCCCGGCCACCACCCGAGCCATCGTCGGGTCGACGACCACGCTCAGCGCGCCGGTGCAGCAGCCGACCGTCGGCGTGACGTACGAGTTCGAGAACTGGTCGGACGGGGGCGCCCGGACGCACGTGGTGGTCGCTCCGGCCCGCCCCACCACGTACACGGCGACGTTCGTCAGCAACACGTACTGCGCCGACAACTTCGGCTATACCTGCGCCACTGTCCCGAACCGGCCGTTGGTCCGCGCCGACCAGACGGTCCTGCCGCTGACCGGCGACGACGCGGTCACCCAGGTGCCGCTGCCGTTCCCGGTCCGGTTCTACGGCCAGACGTACGCGAGCGCGTGGGTCGACGTCGACGGCCGGCTCTCCTTCCTGCCTCCGGTCCGCGCCTCGGGCGCGAACGGTCCGCTGCCGGACGAGGCGGCGCCGAACGCCGCGCTCTACCCGTTCTGGGACGACCTGGTGGTACGGGCCGACTCCAGCATCCGTACCGCCGTCCTCGGTACGGTCCCCGACCGCCGGTTCGTGGTCGAGTGGCGCAACATCGGGCTGTACGGGTCGTCGTCGGCGCGGATCACCTTCGAGGCGGTGCTCACGGAGCGGGGTGAGATCACGTTCAACTACGCGGACCTGACCGCCAGCAAGCCCCGCGAGCTGGGCGACTCGGCGACGGTCGGCATCGAGAACGCCCCGGGCACGGTCGCCCTGGTCCGCTCGCTCGACACCGCCTCGCTCGGCAACAACCGGGCGATCGTCTTCACCCCGCCGGGGTGACCGCGCCGCCGCCCTCGGCGGGGCGGGGGGCCGGTCCCGGCAGCCCCGTCCCGCCCGGCAGCCCCGTCCCACCCGGCAGTTCCGTCCCGTCCGGCGGCGTCCGGGGTCGCCGCAGGCGGACCAGGAGCAGCCGGCGCAGCGGCCCGTCGGCGCAGCCGAGCACGACGCCGGCGACCAGGCCGGCGGCGGCGCCCGTGAGCAGCAGTTCGGGCAGGGGCCCCAACTCGCCGCCGCCGAAGCGGCCGGTCGCCAGCGGCACCAGCGCGGCGGCGAGCGCGGCCAGTACGGCCGGCACGGTCGGGGCCAGGAAGCGTCCCACCGGCGCGTCGGCGGCCCGCCGTACGGTGACCCAGACCGTCGCCGCGGTGACCGCGAGCTGCATCCCGATCCCGGCCAGCGCGATGGCGCTCGCCTGGACCACGGCGTGCCGGCCGGTCAGCAGGGCGCCGACGGCGGCGAGCGTGGCCACCCCCAGTACCGCGCGCGACCAGAGCAGCGCGGCGAGTCGACCGGGCTGGCCGATCGCCTGGAGCGCCGGGCCGAGCAGCAGCCCGAAGACGTTGACGGCGCCGAAGAGGCAGAGCAGGCGCAGCGGTGTCGCGGTGCCGGCCCACTGCGGCCCGAGGAACCGCACCAGCGGGTCGGCGACGGCCGAGAGCACCCCGAGCACGGGCAGCCCCGCGACCGCGCCGAAGTGCTGCAACTCGGTCAGGTGCGCGGCGAAGCGGCGCCGGTCGGTCTGCAACCGGGACAGCGACGGCAGCGCCACCTGCTGCAACGACCGCACGGTGACCTCGACCAGCATGTCGGGCAGCCGGGAGGCGAGCCGGTAGATGCCGGTGGCCACCGGCCCGAAGAAGATGCCGGCGAAGATGATGTCGGCGCGGGAGCTGAGCATCAGCCCGATGCCGGCGTTGGCCGAGTGGGCGGAGTAGCCCCAGAGTTCCCGGATGGCGCCGAGCCGCGGGCGGCGGCTCGGCCGCCAGGGACAGATCACCCAGAGCACGACCACGCCGATGGCCGCGTTCACCAACTGCTGGGCGACCAGCGCCCAGATTCCCGCCCCGGCGAGCGCCAGCGCCACCCCGACCACGCCGCTGGCCAGCGCGGCGACCAGGGTACGGATGGCGACCGCGCGGAACTGCAGCTCGCGGCGGAGCACCGACTCCGGTACGGTCGCCAGCCCCTGCAACAGCACCAGCGGGGCGAGCGCGAGGCAGACCGCGGTGAGCCCCGGCTGCCGGTTGACCAGGGCCCAGATCGGGCTCAGCGCGACGGTGAGCGCGGTGCCGGCCAGGCCGGCGAGGAGCAGCACGCCGAAGGCGGCGTCCAGGTGCTCGGCGGTGAGCCGGTCGCGCTGCACGATCGCCGAGACCAGACCCTGCTGGATGAGGGTCTGCCCGACCGCGATGAAGACGCCTGCCATCGTCACCAGCCCGAACTCGTGCGGTCCGAGCAGCTTCGCGAGCAGGAACGTCACGACGATCGAGGAGCCGACCCGGCCGCCGGTCAGGACGTACGACCAGCCGATCGCCGAGCGGACCCGACCTCGGGGTGGGGTCGGCGGGACACCGGTGGGCGTCTCGGGGGTGGCGACCACTAGCTGCTGCCCTTCGTCGTGGCGGTCTGCGTCCAGCGCAGCAGCCGGCGGACCGACCGGCGGGACAGCTGCTGGCAGAGCCACCGGGTGAGCGGGCCGCACATCCGGTCGCAGAGCCGGCGACGCAGCCGTCCCAGCCGGACCCGCAGGCGCCGCAACCACCAGGCGACGAGGAAGGCGCCGGCCGAGCTGAGCCGGGTGCTCAGGCGGTGCTCGCCGGTGGCGAGCACGCGTACCGTCTCGACCAGCATCCGCTGCCGGGGCCAGCGGGTCCGGTCGGCACCGTCCGGGGCGAACCAGGTCACCGCGGCGGCACGGGTGCTGCCGCCGGCCTGGCGGGTGGAGCGCGGGTGCACCCGGCGGTGGAACAGGGGCGGGTCGACCTCGTGGATCTCGCCGAGCCGGGCCACCTCCGCCACCAGCGTGTAGTCGGAGGAGAGGTAGGGCCGGATCAGCCCGGTCCGGCGCAGGGCGTCGAGGCGGAAGACCCCGAAGTGGGCGTGACAGAGGTTGATGTTGTCGGCCACCCCGGCCACCCGCCGCCACGGGCGCCGGTCGCGCAGGTCAAGCCCGTCGGCGTACGCGCCGAGCGGCGCGCCGTGCTCGTCGATGAGGACGGTACGCGGGTACGCCAGCACGGCGCGCGGTCCGGCCGCGTCGAGCGCCCGTACGCAGGTGCTGACGTACGACGGCAGGCAGACGTCGTCGTAGGCGACCCACTTGAACAGCTCGCCCCGGGCGAGCTGGACCACCCGGGCGTAGTTGGCGTGCCCGCCGAGATTGCGCGGGTTGCGGTACAGCCGGATGCGGGCATCGGCGGCGGCGTACCGCTGGGCGATCTCCCAGGTCCGGTCGGTCGACGCGTTGTCGCTGACGATGACCTCGAAGTCGGGATAGTCCTGGGCGAGCAGGGCGTCCAGGCACTCTTCGAGATAGCGTTCGGCGTTGTAGAGCGGCACGCCGAGACTCACTCGGGGCGTACCTTCCATCCGTTCTCCTCCGGGGCGCGGCGCGCGGGGTCAGGCGGTCAGCAGCTCCGCCTCGACGCCGAGCCGGCGCAGCGCGGCGTCGATCTCGTCGCGGTAGGCCGGATTGGTGATGATCACCGCGCGGGTGCCGAGCGTGACCAGCTCGTCCGGCGGACCGACCCGGTGGCCGGTCACCGGCAGGTACCGCCCCCACTTGCGCGGGTTGACGTCGACCACGGCGACGAGCCGGCGCCCCGGGTCGGCCAGGTGCAGGAACTGCACCCCGCGCGAACCCGCGCCCCAGAGCACCGGGGCGGCACCGGCCGAGACCAGCCGGTCGATCGTCTCCCGCCAGCGCCGCAGCTCGGCGGCGTGCCGCTCGGCGAACCCGTCGATCGCGGCGAGCAGGCGGTCCCGTTCGGCGGTACCGGGCAGCGGCGGCGCGGCGGCGCGCTCCGGCGCGTTGCGGGAGATCTCGACGTACCGGAACATGCCCGCGAAGAGCGGACCGGTCGCCTCCACCCGCCAGCCGGCCCGCTCGGCGATGCGCCGCAACGGGTGGCCGCCGAAGTAGGAGACGTGCGGGTAGATCACCTCCCAGCCGGCGGTGGCCAGGTCGTAGCCGGCGTCCGGTACCTCCAGGTAGGCGTTGACCGGCCGGTCGCCGGCCAGCTCCGCCAACCGCACGAGGAACCCGTACGGGTCGTCCAGGTGCTCGAACCAGTGTCGCGAGGTGACCAGGTCGAAGCGGGGCGTGGTCCGGTCCAGCGGGGCGTGCCGGCGGTGGAAGACCGCGCCGGAGGGGTCCGGGCCGGTCGGGCCGGCGTACATCGGGTCGTAGCCCACCCCGTGGCAGCCGGCCACGTGGCACAGCTCGCGCAGGAACTCGCCCTGGCCGCAGCCGACGTCCAGCACCGTGGCGCCGCGCAGCCGGTACCGCTCGGCCAGGTGTTTCACCAGCTCCGTCGAGAAGGACCGGAACGCCGGCGAGTGGTGCAGGTTGGTGTCCATCGTGGTGTCGTAGACCAGCGCGACCGGGTCGTACGCGACGTTGCGCACGTACCCGCAGCCGCGGCAGCAGGCCAGCGTCACCCGGCCCAGCGGCGAGGCGAGCGCCTCCTCCCGGGTGGCCCAGTGCACCCCGCACCGGACCGGCATCTCGCCCAGCTCCGCGAAGACCTCCAGCTCGCCCTCCCCACAGGCCGAACAGAGGCCAGCAGCACCGCGAGTCGCGCCGCCGCCCGCAGGCGCCACCAAGCGGAGGGAGCGCAGCGACTGGAGCGACTGGGGCCTACAGGGCGGCTCTTCGGGCGCGCGAGCCGCCGAGGCGGAGCCGAGGCCAGCAGCTCCGCGAGTCGCGCCGGCGGAGCCGAGGCCAGCGGTCCACCGTAGGTCGGGGCCGAGGCGGCGGGCGCGTTGCAGGGCCTGGACGCGGCCGAGTCGCTGGTGGCGCTCGCCCGTGAGGTCGGCCAGGGTCAGCCCGTACCGTCGGTACGCCTCGACCAGCTCCTCGATGCCCTTGCGAACCGTCCACCGGGGACGGAAGTCGGGCACCTCGGCGGCGATCCGGTCGCAGTCGACCCGGTAGTTGCGCCGGTCCGCGCCGGCGCCGCCGACGAAGGTGATCTCGGCGCCCGGCACCACCTCGGCGACCAGCTCCGCGACCTGGCGGATCCGGTAGTTCTCGCCGCTGCTGCCGACGTTGTACGCCCGCGCGCGCACCAGCTCGCGAGGAGCCCGCAGCAGCGCGAGGAACGCCCCGGCGATGTCCTCGGCGTGCACGAGCGGCCGCCAGGCGGACCCGTCGGAGCGGAGCCGGACCTCGCCGGCGAGCAGCGCGTGCGCGGTCAGGTCGTTGACCACCAGGTCGCCGCGGAGCCGGGGCGAGAAGCCGTACGCGGTGGCGTTGCGCAGGAAGACCGGGCAGAAGTCGTCGTCGGCCAGCTCGGCCAGCCCCCGCTCGGCGCGAACCTTCGACGTCCCGTACGGGGTGATCGGGGCGAACCGGGCGTTCTCGTCCAGCGGCCGGTCGTCCGGCCCGGCGCCGTAGAGGCTGCACGAGGAGGAGAAGAGGAAGCGCGGCACCCCGGCCGCCTTCGCCGCCCGGGCCAGCCGGAGCGTGCCCAGGTGGTTGATGTCGTAGGTGACCTCGGGGTCGAGGTTGCCGACCGGGTCGTTGCAGACGGCGGCCAGGTGGCAGACCGCGTCGAATCCGGCGCAGTGCTCGGGCCGCACGTCGCGCAGGTCCAGCTCCAGCGTCGGTACGGCGGGCGGCGCCGGTCCCAGCAGACAATCCGCGTACAGGTTCGCGTCCAGTCCGACCACCTCATGTCCGGCGGCTACCAATATCGGCGTGAGAACGCTGCCGAGATAGCCATGATGGCCGGTCACGAGAACGCGCATGGACATCTCCCGAAGGTCGGCTTGGCGTGCCGGGGAATTTTATTTACCCGGCCTCGGGGTGGTGCGGACGTTTGTCGGACTTCTTACTTAACACTGCTGGTCGGAGGTGGTCTGGCTAGCGTGGCCGGAGCGCGTGCCCGACGGGTGCCGCCGGTGGTGAATGCGATTCTTTCTCGCAGTTTCTCCGCGCTGGAGAATCCCGAATAATCTTCGGAGTGGGTGGGCATGACCATTGTGCGATGTCGGCTCTGCGCCACGGAATTGACCGAGACGTTTGTGGATCTGGGCATGTCCCCGCTGTGCGAGAGTTATCTGCCGGCCGATCGGTTGGACGAGCCCGAGACGTTCTACCCGCTGCACGTGCGCGTCTGCCCGGACTGCCTGCTGGTCCAGCTGCCCGCGTACGTGCCCGGCGAGGAGATTTTCTCCGACTACGCGTACTTCTCCTCGTACTCCGACTCCTGGGTGGCGCACGCCCGCCGGTACGCCGAGACCATGACCGAGCAGCTCGGCCTCGGGCCCGGGAGCCTGGTGACCGAGGTCGCCAGCAACGACGGCTACCTGCTGCGGCACTTCGTGGCGCGGGGCGTACCGGTGCTCGGGGTCGAGCCGGCCGCCAACGTGGCCGCCGTGGCGACCGGGCGCGGCGTGCGTACCGAGGTCTGCTTCCTCGGCGCCGAAACGGGCGCCGCGCTGGCGCGGCGCTACGGCCGGGCCGACCTGGTGGTGGCGAACAACGTGCTGGCCCACGTGCCGGACCTGGTGGGTTTCGTCGCCGGGCTGGCCGCCCTGCTCGGGCCGAGCGGGCTGCTGACCTGCGAGTTCCCGCACCTGCTGCGGCTGATCGAGCGCCGGCAGTACGACACGATCTACCACGAGCACTACCAGTACCTCTCGCTGCTGACCGCGCGGCGGGCGCTGGCCACCGCCGGCCTGGTGGTGGTCGACGTCGAGGAGCTCTCCTCGCACGGCGGGTCGCTGCGGATCCACGCCCGCCCCGCGACGGCGGCGCTCGAACCCTCCAGCAACGTCAAGTCGGTGCTGGAGGCCGAGGCCGAGTCGGGCCTGCACACGCTGGCCGGGCACCGGGGCTTCGCCGACGCCGTCTTCGACATCCGGCGCAACCTGGTCGACTTCCTGCTCGCCGCCCGCGCCCAGGGCCGGTCGGTGGTCGGCTACGGCGCGCCGGGCAAGGGGAACACGCTGCTCAACCACTGTGGCGTCCGGGCCGACCTGCTGGCGTACACCGTCGACCGGAACCCGTACAAGCAGGGGCGGTTCCTGCCCGGTACGCACATCCCGGTCCACCCGCCCGAGCGGATCGCCGAGGACCGTCCCGACTACGTGCTCGTCCTCCCGTGGAACCTGCGCTCGGAGCTCTCCGCCCAGCTCGACTACGTACGCCGGTGGGGTGGCCGGTTGGTCTTCCCCATCCCGCACCTGGAGGTGGTCTGATGAAGGTGGTCCTCTTCTGCGGCGGGCTGGGCATGCGGATGCGGGAGGGCGCCGCCTCCGTACCCAAGCCGATGGCGATGATCGGCAACCGGCCGCTGCTCTGGCACGTAATGCGCTACTACGCCCACTTCGGACACACCGACTTTATTCTCTGCCTCGGGTACGGCGCCGCGGCCGTGAAGGACTACTTCCTGCACTACGACGAGACCCTCTCCAACGACTTCACCCTCACCATGGACGGCCGGGCGGTGCGCCTGTTCGCCACCGACATCACCGACTGGAACATCACCTTCATCGACACCGGCCTGGGCAGCACCATCGGCGAGCGGCTGATGCGGGTCCGCGAGTACGTCGAGGACGAGCCGATGTTCCTGGCCAACTACGCGGACACCCTCACCGACGCGCCGCTGGCCTCGATGATCGACCGGTTCGGCGCGAGCGGCGCCACCGCCGGCCTGCTCGCCGTACCGGTGCAGTCGACGCACCACGTGATCGACGTGGGGGAGCGGGACGAGGTCACCCGGGTACGCCCGATTCGCGACCTGATGCAGTGGGAGAACGGCGGCTACTTCGTCCTCCGGCCGGAGATCTTCTCGGTGCTGCGCCCCGGCGAGGACCTGGTGCCGCACGGGTTCGAGCGGCTGCTGCCGGACGGCCGGCTGCTCGCCCAGCGGTACACCGGCTTCTGGCGGGCGGCGGACACCTTCAAGGACCGGGCCGAGCTGGAGCAGCTGTACCACTCGGGACGCTGCCCGTGGATGCTCTGGGACGTCAACCGCCACGGCGGACCCGGCGCGTCGGCCCGGCTGGACGCGCTCGACCTGCCGGCGCTGGCCCGGTGATGCTCCCGCTCCGCCCGACCGGCCTGCGCGGCGTGGTGCTCCTCGGCGCGCACCCCGACGACATCGAGATCGGCGCGGGGGGCCTGATGCTCGCGCTGGGGGAGCGCCCCGGGCTGCGGGTGCACTACGTGCTGCTGACCGGCGCGCCGTCGCGGCAGGAGGAGGCGCGGACGGCGGCGCGGGCCTTCCTGCCCGCCGCCCGGCTCACGATGGCGCTGCACGACCTGCCCGACGCCCGGCTGCCGGCCTACTGGGAGGCGGCCAAGCGGATCGTGAACGAGGCGGCGGCGCGGGTCGAGGCCGACCTGGTCGTCGCGCCCGCCCCCGACGACGCGCACCAGGACCACCGGCTCCTCGCCGAGCTGGTCCCCACCGCCTTCCGGGACGCCCCGGTGTTGCAGTACGAGATCCCGAAGTGGGACGGCGACCTGGTACGCCGCAACTTCTACCTACCCATGGACGAAGAGCAGGTACGGCGCAAAGTGGAGCTACTCAACGTGAGTTATCCGTCACAGAAGTCCCGGGACTGGTGGGACGACGAGGTCTTCCTCGGCCTCGCCCGGCTGCGCGGCACCGAGTGCCGGGCCCGGTACGCCGAGGCGTTCCGGTGCGAGAAGGCGGTGATCCAGCTGTGAGCCGGCGTACGCGTGACCGCGACTCCGCCGGTCCCGGCCTGTCGGCGTGCCTCTTCGGGGTGCCCGGGGCGCAGTTCAACCTCGGCGTCGGGGCGCTGCGGGCGGCCACCGTCGGCGGCCTGCTCTCCCGGGCACCCGACGCCGAGGTGACGGTCTTCGACGACGGCTGGGGCCAGCGCGCCGGACGCGCCTTCGTCGCCGGCCGGCCGGTACCGATCGCGCTCGCCGGCGCCCGGCACTCCCGCCGCTTCCACCGTCCCGAGTCGTACCTGAACATGCGGGTCAGCGCGGCCCTCGGCGGGCTCGGCAACGCCGGCCTCGCCCGCATCGACGGCGCCGACGTGGTCCTCGACGTCAGCGGCGGGGACAGCTTCAGCGACATCTACGGCGAGCACCGGTTCCGCACCGTGGTCTGGCCGAAGCGGTTGGCCCTGCTGCGCCGCCGCCCGCTGGTGCTGTTGCCGCAGACCTACGGCCCGTTCCGCTCCCCGCGGGTCGGCGCCGAGGCCGCCGCGCTGGTGCGACGCTCGGCCATGGCCTGGGCCCGGGATCCGGACAGCTACCGGGCCCTCGCCGAGCTGCTCGGTCCCGACCTGGACCCGGACCGGCACCGGGAGGGGGTGGACGTCGCCTTCGCGCTGGAGCCGCGGGCACCCGAGGACTCCGTGGCCGACCGGCTGGGCGAGTGGTTCGCCGCCGCGCCGGGCCCGGTCGCCGGACTCAACGTCAGCGGCCTGATGTCGCGCGCCGAGGGGATCGCCCGGTTCGGCCTCACCGGCAACGCCGGCAGCGTCGCCCGGCGCCTCGGCGAGCGGCTGCTCGAAGAGCCCGACACCCGCGTGATCATCGTGCCGCACGTGCGCAGCGGGCACGGTACCGACGACGACGCGGTGATCAGCGAACGGCTCTACGCCGAGCTGGCCGGCCGGCACGGCGACCGGGTGGCGATCACGCCGCCCGGGCTCGACCCGCACCAGACCAAGTGGGTAATCGGCCGGACCTCCTGGTTCTGCGGCATGCGGATGCACGCCACCATCGCCGCGCTCTCCTCCGGCGTACCGGCGGCCATCCTCGCCTACAGCCGCAAGGCGCGCGGGGTCTTCGCCAGCGTCGGCCAGGAGCGGCACGTGGCCGACGCCCGCCGGCTGGGCGACGAGGACCTGCTCGCCGCGCTCTGGCGCTCCTGGAGCACCCGGGCCGGCACCGCCGCCGAGCTGGCCGAACGGGCCCCGGCCGCCATCGACCGCGCCGGGCGGCAGATGGACGAGATCCTCGGGCTGGCCCGCGCCGAGCACGCGAGCCGTACCGCCGCCGGGGCGCGGCGGTGAGGCGGGCCGGCCGCCGGTACGCCCGCGCGTGGCGGCCCCGCGACGTACACGACGTGGCGGCCCGCAAGCTCTGCACCGGCTGCGGGGTCTGCGCCTACCTCGCCCCGGACGAGGTACGCATGGTCGACGTGCTCGACCACGGCCGGCGGCCGCTGCCGGTGGTCCCGACGCCCCGCGCGGGCGGCTGCGGTACGGATGCGGTCGACGCTCGCGGCGCGGGTGGCGGCGGCTGCGGGACGGGCGGACCCGACGGTCGCGGCGCGGGGGCGACCGGCGGGGACGGCGCCCGCGCCGCCCTGGGCTGCTGCCCCGGCATCCGGCTGGAGCACGAGAGCCACCGCCCGGCGCCCGGCGAGATCGCCGAGCTGCGCGCGGCGTGGGGGCCGGTCCGGGCGATCTGGGAGGGGTACGCGGCCGACCCGGCCATCCGGTTCGCCGGCTCCAGCGGCGGGGTGGCCACCGCGCTGGCCGCGTACTGCCTGGAGGGCGAGGGGATGGCCGGGGTGCTGCACATCGGTGCCCGGGCGGACGTGCCGTACCTCAACGAGGCCCGGCTGTCGCGCGACCGCGCCGAGCTGCTCGCCGCCGCCGGTTCCCGGTACGCCCCGGCCAGCCCCTGCGAGCGGCTCGACCTGGTGGAGACCGCCGACGGCCCCTGCGTCTTCATCGGCAAACCCTGCGACGTGGCGGCGGTACGGATGGCCCGGCGGACCCGACCGTCGCTCGACGCGCGGGTCGGCCTCACCATCGCGGTCTTCTGCGCCGGCACGCCCAGCACCCGCGGCACGCTGGAGATGCTCGACCGGCTCGGGGTGCCCGACCCGGCCCGGCTCGCCTCGGTGCACTACCGCGGTAACGGCTGGCCCGGCCGGGCCCGGGCGCGGCTCGGCGACGACCCGCCCGGGCGGGAGCGGACGCTCAGCTACGAGCAGTCCTGGGGCGAGATCCTGCAGAAACACCGGCAGTGGCGCTGTTACCTCTGCGCCGACCACACCGGCGAGTTCGCCGACGTCGCGGTCGGCGACCCGTGGTACCGGCCGACCGGCGACGACCCGGGCCGCTCGCTGGTGCTGGCCCGCACCGAGCGCGGCGTACGCCTGGTCGAGGCGGCGATCGCGGCGGGCGCGCTGGTGCTGGCGCCGGGGGAACCGGGCATCCTGCCGGCCTCGCAGCCCAACCTGCTGCGCGCCCGGGGTGCTGTCTGGGGCCGGCTGGTCACGCTTCGGGCGGCCGGCCTGATGGCGCCCCGGCTCCGCCGGCTGCCGATGGCCGGGCTCTGGTGGCGGCACCTGTCGACGAGGCAGAAGCTGCAGTCCACCGTCGGTACGCTGCGCCGGATCCGGCGCAAGCGGCTGCGCGAGCCGGCCGAGCTGGTGCCGTACGAGTAGCCGGACGGGGTCAGCTGAACGGCACGGGCCGGCCGTTGTCGAACCAGACGTTGGTGACGGGATCCCAGTTGATCCCGAGCAGCCGGACGTTCACCACGATGCCGTACCGGTAGTCGCGGCCGAACTTGTTGCCCCGAATGTTGATCAGCGAGGAGACGAGATCCTTGCGGATGCCGATCGAGTAGTTTCCGCCGTTGCAGTAGTTGTCCTCCATCAGCAGGTTCGTCACGGTCGGGCCGGTGGTCGAGCCGATCATGATGCAGGCGTTCATCGGGTCCCGCAGCGGCGCGTTGTACGGCTCCAGCCGGTTGTGCCGGATCACGATGTTCACCCCGGCCGTGGTCTGCAACGCGTCGTTGTGCGAGTCGGGGATCCGGGCCAGGTCGTGTACCCAGGAGTCGGCGATGGTGGAGTTGTCCCCGAGCCGGGGCCCGTCGATGGTGTTGTAGATGTTGGCCCGCCGTATCGTGTAGTTGCCGCAACAGACCGTGGCGGACGTCTGCCCCGTACCGTTGATCTCGACGTCCTGGACGATCACGTTGGTGGCCGGGCTGTAGACGCGTACCGAGTAGGTCGGGATCGAGCAGGTGATCCGGGAGCGTTGGATCGTCACGTTGCTGGCGAAGACGCTGACGCACCCGGTGATGTTGAGACCGCTGACCACCTGACCGGCGGTACGCAGGCTCAGCGAGCCGGAGTTGCGCAGGGTCGTACCGGCCGGCACGCCGGTGGTCGTCGGCCCGGGCCAGTACGTGATCGGCGTCGGCGGGGTGGCCAGCACCCCCGGGGGAGCACCCGGCCCCGCCGGGTTCGCCCCGGACGGCATCCGGTCCAGCGGCCCGGGCGCCCGCGCCGGAGCGGATGCCCGGTTGGTCGAGTACGGCCGCCCGTCCCGCTGGGACTCCATCACGGTCGCCGGCTCCAGATCGCTGCGGACGAAGGCGTTGCGGCAGCCGTGGGCGCGTACCCGCAGCGCCGAGTAGTTGCCGGGCACGATGCCGTCGGTGTGGTCGGTACGGCAGCGGATGTCGGTGTTCTCGGCGAAGAAGCCCTCGACGCCATGGCGGATACGGATCGCCGCCGGGCCGCCGGTGCGGACCGTCACCCCGTGCAGGCTGACGTTGTTCGCCGCGATCTCGATCGGGCGGTCGATGGTCTCGTTCCAGAGTTCGGTACCGGACACGGTGATGACCAGCGGCGGGCCGACGGCGGGCTCGGGCCGGGTCAGCACCGCGAGCCCGCCCGCGCCGAGTACGAGGCCGAGGCTGGCGAGCGCGGCCAGCCCGGCGAGCCGAAACCGGCGGCGGTCCGGTCGGGGTCGGCCTCCACGGCCGGATCGGCGGCGGGACCGGGCGGGATCGGGCGGTGACTGTGCCCTGGTCGCGGGGTCGATGCTGGACATTTCTTCCCCCCTCGGGAGAGCACCAACGTCCAGGGTGGGCGTGCAGGAAATGCCGCTCCGAACGTCCCGAACGTTACAAGAAGTACCGAGCGCGTGACAGTTTTCGATCAGACGGATTGCGGACACACTGGGCCTATCCGTCATCCCGGAAAGGCGCCGTTTCCGCGCCGTTGATGCGGCCTGCCGGGGTGGCCGCGCTATTCAGTGGTACCGTATAGTGGTACTTGGTGACACGAGGTACTGGTGCGGCCGGGAGGAGCGGGATGGACGACCTGACGGAGATGCTGAAGGGCACGCTCGAAGGCTGCGTGCTTCAGATCATCGGCAGGGAGGAGACCTACGGGTACGCCATCACGCGTCGGCTGAACGAACTCGGCTTCGTCGACGTCATCGAGGGGACGGTCTACACCATCCTGCTGCGGTTGGAGAAGAGGGGGCTCGTCCGGGTCACCAAACGACCGTCCGGACTCGGCCCGCCGCGCAAGTTCTATGCGCTCAACGACGCGGGGCGCGAGGAACTCGCGGCGTTCTGGGCGAAATGGGAGTACGTCTCATCGCGGATCGACAAGCTCAGGGAGGGCGGGGAATGAGCTTCTGGGAGACCATGACCGGCAGCGATCTCACCAGGGAGTGGAAGCAGTTCGAGGCCCGGGCCGCGGCATTGCCGCCCGACTACCGGGCGGCATGGGGACAGATCGTGGTTCACCTCTTCCCATACGGCAGCTTCACGGGTCGCAACCTGACACCGATCGCCGACGGCGCCCTGGGGCTGCTCGAAGAGACGGCGTCCGATGGGCAGAGCATTCACGAGGTGCTGGGTGACGACATCGAGGGTTTCTGCGCGGCGCTGGCCGGCGGCCAAGAGGCGCGGACCTATCGCGACCGCTGGCGTGAGCAGTTGAACAGGAACGTCGCCAGGAAACTGGGCCAGCTAGGAGGCTGACGTGGGTATCCAGGACATCATCGAGGGCAAGAGGCAGTGGCGGGCGCACCTGGCCCGGGTCAAGGCGCTCCCACGGGACTACCAGATCGTCTACAAGGAGATCCAGCGGTACCTCTTCAAGGTCGGGCCGGTCGGGCTGGCGGACGGGTCCCTGCTCTCGGGGATCCTCGATTTCTTCGAGGAGGGCGTGGCCGCCGGCAAGGGAGTCCTGGAACTCGTCGGCACCGACGTCGCGGCCTTCTGTGACGACCTGGTGAAGGACTCGCGCACCTACGCGGACATCCATCAGGAGTCCATCCGCGGCAAATCCGGAACGGCGGGGAAGTAGCCTCGGCGACCCGGGGGGCGCCGCCTCGGCGGGGCGTCCCCCTCAGCGCGACTGCTGGCGCGGGAGGACCACCTCACGCAGGATCAGCTGCAACGCCGCCACCGCCGGGATGGCCACCAGCGCGCCGAGCACCCCGAAAAGCGCGACGCCGAGCAGCGCGCCGACGATCGCCGCCACGTCGCTCACCTCGACCGACTTGCGCATCACCTTCGGGTAGATGAGGTAGTTCTCCACCTGCTGGTAGATCACGAAGAAGATCACGCAGGCGATGCCGAGCGGCAGTTCGGTGGCGAAGCCGACCAGGCTGACGATCACCGCCCCGATCGTCGCGCCGATCTGCGGGATCAGGTCGCAGACGGCCACCACGACCGCCAGCGCGAACGGGTACGCCAGGCCGATGATCGCGGCGAAGACGAAGGTGCTCACCCCGGCCAGTACCGCGATCGCCAGCGCGCCCACCATGTACGCGCCGACCTTGGTGAGGATCTCGTCGCCGATGAGGCGTACCCGGTCCCGGCGGGAGGCCGGCACCATCCCGTACCCGAGCGTCCTGATCTGGTCGAAGGCGGCCAGGAAGTAGATCGTCAGCACCAGCACCGTCAGGACGTTGAAGATCGTGCCGAAGATGAGCCGGGCGCCGCCGAAGACCCCGCCCAGGGCCCGGCTGATGTTCTGCGCGGTCGCCGCCGACTGCACCCGCTCCATCAGGTGGTACCGCTCGACCAGGTCGTTGATGGTGTCGTTCTGCCGCAGCGAGTCGAGGTAGTGCGGTAGCTGCTCGACGAACTGGCCCGACTGCGTCACCACCGGCGGTACCAGCGCGAACACCCCGCCCGCGAGCAGCAGCACGACGGTGAGCGTCACGGCCGCCACGGCGAGCCCCCGGGGCAGCCCCCAGGAGCGCAAGCGGGCCACCGCCGGGTTGAGCCCGATCGCCAGGAAGAGCGCGACGAAGATCAGGACGAGCATCCCGCCGGCGTTGCGTACCGCGAGGTACACCGCGTAGGCCAGCAGCACGCCCAGGCCGCCGGTGAAACCGATCAGGAACGGGTTCTGGCGCAGCGGGCGGCCGGGCGCCCCGAACCGGCGCTCGTCGTGCCCGCCGACCAGCCGCGCCGGGTCGGCCAGGTCCTCGTGGCTGTCGTCGCCGCTGGTCGTACCGCCGTCGTCCGCGCCCGCTCCGGCCTCCCGATCGACCCGCTCGGTCGAGCCCCGCTCCGCGGCACCCTGCGCGGGAACCCGGACGACCTCCGACTCTGGCTCCTCGACCGCCACCCGGGCCTCCCCCGTCTCGGACTCCTGTCGGGAGGTTATCCGGAGTGTCCGCGCCAGGCCAGACGTGACGCGCCCTCGCGACAACCGGCGCGGCGTACGCGGTCCCATTCCGAGCGGAACCGCGACGGGGCTCACTCGGATTCGACGGCCACCTTCTTGGGCTTCGTGGTGCGCTCCTCGGCCGCCGGCTTCACCGGCAGTTTGCCCGAGTCGCCGGTGCTCGTGATCTTCGTGGCGACCGGGGCGCGACCCGCCTCGCCCGGGACCGTGGCCACCGTCGGCTCGCCGTCGACCCCCTCGGGTCCGGCCGCGGCGGACTCCGTCGGGTCCGGCCCGTCCGCTGCCGTGGCGGCGGTCACCAGCGCCGGCTCGGCAGGGGCGGCGGGCTCGACCGGGGCGGCCGGTTCGGCAGCGGCGGCCGTCGCGGCGGCCGCCTCGGGCCGGACCTCGGCCACCTGTTGGCGTACCTCGGCGAGCTGCCGCCGCAGGTCGAGCAGCTCCCGCTGGATCTCGTCCGACTCCTGGCGCGAGGCCCAGGTCTCCTGCCGCAGGTCGGCCAGGGACTGCTGGGCCTGGGCGATCTCCTGCATCACCTCGACCAGTTCCTGCCGCCCCGCCATCGCCTCCTGCTGGGTCGTGGCGAGCTGCTGCTGTGCGGTGGCGAGGCGCTGCTGTGCGGTGGCGGCGTACTCCTCGTACTGCCGCTTGGAGACCGAGACGTACTCGTCGGCCTGCTTGCGGACCTCGGTGGCGTGCTCGTCCGCCTTGCGGCGGATCTCGGCGGCGACCTCCTCGACGCCGGCGAGCAGCTGGTTCCGCTTCTCCTCGGCCTCGGCGGTGACCCGCGCGGCGAGTTCCTCGGCCTCCGTGGTCACCCGCGCGGCGTGCTCCTCGGCCTGCCGGCGTACCTCGGCGGCGTGCTCCTCGGCCGAGCGCCGCAGCTCGGCGGCGTGCCGCTCGACCTCCTCGCGCTTCGCCGCGTACTGCTGCTCCAGGCCGTCCCGCCACTGCGCGAACTCCTGCTCGACGGCGGTCCGGCGGGCCACGATCTCCTTGTCGGCAGCGGTCTGCTTGGCGGTGATCTCCTGCTCGACCCGCGCCCGCAACGCGGCCAGCTCCTGCTGGGTCTGGCTGCGGGTCTGCTGGACGTACGCCTCGGTCTCGCTGCGCATCCGCTGGACGTAGGCGTCGGTCTCGGCCCGGCTGCGCCGGACGGACTCGGCGGTCTGCTCGGTGATCCGCTTCGCCTCCTGCTGGGCCTTGGCGTGCGCGGCCTCGCCGGCCTCGCGCAGGCGCTTCGCCTCCTGCTGGGCCTTGGCGTGCGCCGCCTCGCCGGCCTCGCGCAGGCGCTTCGCCTCCTGCTGGGCCTTCGCGTGCGCGGCCTCGCCGGCCTCGCGCAGCCGGGTGGCCTCCTCGGTGGCGGCGGTCACCAGCGCCTCGGCCTGGGCGCGGCGGGCGTTGCTGGCCTTCTCCTCCTCCGCACGGCGGGCGGCGAGCGCGATCTCGAAGTCCCGCAGCGCGGTCGCGGCCTGCTCGCGCGCCTCGGCGAGGATCTGTTCCGCCTCGGCGCGGCGCGCCTCCAACTCCTGGGTCGCGCTGGTCTGGATCGCCTCGGCCTGTTCCTCGGCGAGCGTGAGGATCTGTTCGACCCGGGGGCCGAGGTGCCGGAACGAGGCCCGGTCGACCACACCCACCTGTCGGCGTACGGCGGCGAGGTCGCGTTGCAGCACCTCGACCTGCCCGGCGAGCTTGTGGATCTGTGTGTACGCCTGTTCGCGCTCCGTCGCCAGGGTGGCGATCTCGTGCTCGGCCCGAGCGACGTACCGGTCTACCTGCCGTTTGTCATACCCCCGCAGGGCCGACTCGAAGTTGGGCTCCGTGGTCACGTCCCCGCCAAGAGCGAACAGTTCCTCGCCGTGCGACATGCTCTCATCCTCACACGCATCGTGCCCCCGCGCGGCAATACCGACCGCCCTACGGGATGCACTTACCTGCCCCGGCAACCGCCCGACCTGCGGAAACCGTGGCGTACGAATACGGGGCCGAGCCGGATCGTACCGGCGCGGCCCCGTATCACCCGCGCATGCCCCGCTTTGGTGGGTCTTGCCTGGCTGGCCGGCACCGGGTGGGATGTGTCCCGGAGCCGGGGTCGGGCGCCTCGCGCCCGCTGGTCAGCCGGTCAGCTGGCCGTCTCGGCGGGCACGTCCGCGCCGTCCTTGTCGGACTTCTGGGCGTTCCCAACAGTCGGGACGATGCCGGCCAGGCCGGAGAGCATCTGGCCGAGCTGCGAGGTGACCGCGTCCTTCTGACGGGTGAGGTCCTCGACCTCGCGGCGGGCCGCCTGCGTGGTCAGCTCCGCCTCGGTCTTCGCCTCGCTGAGCAGCCGGTGCGCCTCCGCCCGGGCCTCGTTGAGGGTCTTGTCGGCCAGCGCCTTCGCCTTGTCGATGGTCTCGGCGGCGTTGCGCTCGGACTCGATCCGGCGTGCCTCGGCGCGCTGCTCGATCTCCTTGGCCCGGTCCTGGGCGGCCCGGGCGCGCTGCTCGGCCTCGCCGACCAGCTTCTGGGTCTGCGCGACCTGGGCGGCGTGCCGCTCGGACTCCTCCCGCTCGGCCCGCTCCCGGCGCTCGGCCAGCTGCAGCTCCAGCGCCTGCAGGTCCTTGTCGCGCTTGTCCCGGGCGTCGGTGAGCAGCTTGGTCGCCTCGGCGCGCTTCTCCTCGGCCTCCCGGGCCGCCTTCGCCCGCAGCTGGGTGATCTCGCGCTCGGCGGTCGCGCGGAGGGTCGCCACCTCCCGCTCCACCGTCGACTTCAGCTCGGCGACCTCGTGCGCGGTCACCGTACGCAGCTGCTTGGTCTCCCGGTCGGCGTCCGCGCGCAGCGTGTCGGCCTCCCGCCGAGCCTGCACCCGGACCTCGGCGGCCTCCCGCTCGGCGGCGGTACGCACCGCGCCGGCCTCCCGCTCGGCGGTGGCCTTCATGGCGGCGGCCTCGGCGCGGGCCTTGTCGGTGATCTCACGCGCCTCGAGGCGGGCGGCGGAGAGGATCCCCTCCGACTCGCGCTTGGCCTCGCCGCGGTGGTCGTTGGCCTGCTCCTCGGCCAGCCGCAGGATCTGCTCGACCCGGGTGCCCAGGCCGGAGAGGGTCGGCCGGTTGTTCTCCTCGAGCTGCTTGTTGGTGTCGGTGAGCTTCTGCTCCACCGCGTTGAGCCGCTGTTCGGCCTGGCGCAGCCGGCGCTGCGCGTCGTTCATGCGCTGCTCGGCCTCGGCACGGGCCTGCTCGGACTGGGCCAGGGCGGCGTTGAGCCGGCCGAGGTGGCTGTTGACCTGCTCGCGGTCGTAACCGCGCAGGGCGACCGTGAAGTCTGGTTGCGAGTTCGCGTTATCGAAGAACGCAAGAGGGGAGGACTGCTGCTGGGGCATTGGGACATACTTGCAGACACACCAGGGTGGTTCGCAAGACCGGGGTGTGCCTCTCCTGACCGGTTCACATGGTCAACTTTGGCCGGCCCGCGCCGGTGCGTGATCGCCCTCCGGCAACGGCCGAAATCATCGCTGTCGCCCGCGCGGTTCGTACCGGCGCAGTTCGAAAAACGTTTCGTCGTCGTACACCACAGGCGCGCCGCCGGAACCGCTGCGGCGCGCCGGGAAAGACCGCCCCGCCGCCCGAACCGCCCCGGAGACGGCGGTTCGGGCGCGCGGGTCGGGCCGGGCTCAGCCGCGCGGGCCGCCGCCGGGCTGCCAGTCGGTCCAGGTGTAGTCGGTCCGCTGGTAGCGCGTCCAGACCTGGTCCGGCCGCAGGGCGTGCGCCTCCAGCCGACCGTCCTGGTTGGTCGCCACGTCGACGTCCGTACCGCCGCCACCGAGCTGCTGCCAGGCGCCCCAGCCGGCGTTCGGCGAGGTCTGCGGGCGCTGCCACGTCCCGGTGGCGGTGACGGCGATCAGTTGGAGCAGCCCGCGCGGGTCCCGGCCGAGGCCGAGCCGGGCCCCGCTCGGCCCGCCCACCGGCGCCGCGACGGTCCAGTCGCCGCTGGTCGAAGCCTGGTACCGGTGGAGCACCCCGGTCGCGGTGGCGAGGAAGAGCTCCAGCCGCCGGTCCGCGGCGGGCGCCACGGCCAGGTCGGCGGCGGCGGGCCCGATCGGCAGCCACCCGCCCCACCCGCCGTTCACCGCCGCCTGGTCCCGCTGGTACGTGCCGTCCGCGCCGGACGCGAAGGCGACCAGGGTGCCGTCCTCGTTGCGGGCCAGCGCCAGGGCGGCGTCGGTCGGACCGGCGGTCTGCTCCCAGTCCGACCAGCTCCCGTCGGGGGTACGCCAGCGGTGCCAGACGCCGGCCGATCCGGCCAGGTACAGCTCCAGCCGGCCGTCGGCCGACGGACCGAGCACGACGTCCCGCCCGCCCGGGCCGAAGCTCACCCAGCCGCCCCACCCGCCGTTGACGGCGGTCTGGCCACGCTGCCAGGTCCCCGCCGGACCGGTGGCGAAGAGCTGCAACCGGCCGTCGGGGTCCCGCCCGATCGCCAGCGACGCGGCGCCCGCCGGGCCGCCGGTCGTCTCCCAGGCGCTCCAGCCGGCGTTGGTCGCGGTCTGCCAGCGGTGCCAGACCCCGTCGGCCGCCGCCACGAAGGTCTCCAGCCGCCCGTCCAGGTCGGGCGCGCTCACCACCCGCCCGGACGACTGGTACCGGTGCAGGTCGTTGCCGGGTCCGGCGGGCCGCAGTATCCGGAAGCCGGTGAACTCGGCGGTGCCGACCGCGCCGGCGGCGTCGACCGGGGTGACGAAGAGCGCGGCGTCGAGGCGGGACGCGGCCCCGGGCGCGGTGGCGGTACCGACCTGGGTCCAGGTCCTGCCGTCGGCGCTGGCGTACCCGGTGAAGGTGGTGCCGGACCTGGTCAGCTTCAACCAGACCGGGGACCCGCTCCAGGCGAGCGTGGTCGTACCGTCCAGCGCGCCGCCGCCGGTGCTGTCCCACTGGAGGGTCACGCCGTGCCCGGGGGTGCGGGCCAGCAGCACCGAGCCGGCCGAACCGTCCCGGGTCAGCGAGTTGCGCACCAGGATGCCGGCCTTGGCCCACGGGCCCGTGTCGTCCTGGCGGGTCACGGTCGTGACGACCGACTCGCCCGAGCCGAGCGCCGCCTGCCGGTAGACCGCGCCGAACTGGTACGTGCGGCCCCACAGGTCGGCGCCGGCCGCGAAGACCGCGTACCGGGCGCCGCTCTGGGTGGCACCGGAGCGGGTGTCGCCCGCGCGCACCTGGTTCGGCGCCTGCGGCGGCTGCCCCACCCGCAACACGCCGACCGCGCCGGCCTGGTGCGGCGTGCCGCCGTCGGAGTACCCGGCGGTGGCGGTCAGCGCCAGCGTGGCCAGCGCGGTACCGGCCGGCAGGGTCGGCGCCGGGGTGATCCGCCAGCCGACGACCACGGACGCACCGGGCGGCACCGTGGCGAAGCTGGTCGGCCCGGTCGCCGTCACCGTGGTACCGGCCGGCGCGGTCAGGCCGATCGTCACGCCGGTACGGGGGCGGCCCGGGTCGCGGTTGGTGAACCGCACGTCGAGCGTGGCCGTCGCGCCCGGCGCGCAGACCGGGGAGTCCGGGTCGAGGATCCGCACCACGCCCTGCCCGGGCTCGGCGGTGAGTTCGGCGACGATCCGGGTCGCCACCTCGTACGGGTCGCCGACCGGTTCGGTCGGGTACGCCTTCGTTGCCCGGGTCCACGCCTCGCTCGCCGCCTGCCAGGTCGCCGCGTCCGAGCTGGGCGGCTGCGCGTTGCCGGCCTCCACCCGGGCCACGAGCTGGGAGAAGTAGCTGGCCCAGCGGGGCCGGTAGTAGTCGGCGAGCAGCCCGTGCCACTCCCGGTTGGCGTACTCGTGCAGCCGCTCGTACGCCTTCGAGGTCCAGATGGTGATGATCGTGCGGGCGTCGTACTCCAGGGCGGCCCGCTCCGCGTCGGTCGCGCCGAGCGCCCGGGCGTCGGCGAGCCAGCGCCCCAGCAGCCAGTACCGGTCGGTGCCGAGCAGTTCGTCGGTGCGGTCGAGGTAGCGCAGGAACCGTCCGGTGAGGGTGCGCAGCAGCGGCCCGTCGAGGGCGGCGTGCGCGGCCCGGATCTCGTCGAGCAGCAGCCGGGCCCGGTTGGCGAGCAGTTGGCGGGTGACGTCGACCAGGTCGTAGCGGTACGTCGGCAGCCCGCGCACGGCCGGGTCGGCCGCCAACAGCTCGACGAACGCCGGCGGGAAGAGGTCCGGGTCGTACCGCCAGCCGCGCGCACCGGTCCGCGACGACTGGGCCACGGTGAGGGCGGGCAGGGCCGCGAAGGGGGTCTCGAACGGTCCCTCGCCGCCGGTGTCGCCGGTGAAGCGGTACGCGTAGGCGGTGGCCAGCAGCGTCTGCCAGGCCGCCGCCGCGTGCGGGTCGTCGCGGCCGTACCGGCGTCGGGCGTAGTCGCGTACCCAGCCGTCCAGCTCGACCGGCTCGTCCCGCCAGGCGGTCTCGCTCCACAGGTCGCCGGTGACCGGGTTGTGGTGGTGCGCCTCGGGCACGAAGGCGGTGCCGGCCAGCCGGCCCCGCTCGGCGGCCGGGAGCCGGCGGACCTCGGGCAGGGTCCCGGCCGGTTCGCGCAGGCTGCCGAACATGCCGAGCCGCCCGCCGAAGTTGCCGATCGAGCCCCAGGCCCAGGGCGCGCCCCAGTACGCCTCGGTCCGCTGCCACGGGGCGGCGTCGTCGGCGTCCAGGTCGAGCACGAGGACCCGGTCGGTGTCGATCGCGTCGAGCAGCTCCCGGCGCGGGTTGCCCGCCCAGCCCTGGAGGATCCAGACCGAGCCCGGTGCGGCGCTGGTCAGCGCCGCCTGCACGGCCTGCCCGGCCGCCCCGAGCGCGACCCCGCCGAGGCTGCCGCCCTCGTGCAGCAGGTCGTTGGAGTAGTGGGTGGTGGTGCCGAAGTGCGCCGCCTGGGACTGGTAGAACGCGGCGGCCACGGACCGGTACAGCGGGTCGGTGGTGGCGAGCCAGTCGGGGCGGGGCTGGCCGCTGTACGTGCCCTGGGGCACCACGGTGGCGCCCGGGTTGGCGGCGGCGAAGATGTCGTTCGGCACGTGCCCGATGAAGGCGGGGAAGACCGGGGTGATGCCCAGCTCGCGCATCCGGTCGACGATCCGCGCCCCGAGGTCGGCGCGGCGCTGCAGCTGCCCGGTGGTGACCGGGCCGTTGCCGGCGGAGATGCTGCCGTACCACTGCCAGGGCTGGTGCGCCGGCTGCGGGATCCAGCCGAGCACCTGTGCCGCGGTCAGCCGGAACCTGGTGAGCGTCTCGTACCAGACGATCTCCTGGCCGACCAGCGCCAGGGCCCGGTTCACCCCGCTGGCGGCGAGGTAGTCGAGTTCGCGTTCCCACTCCGACCAGCCCCAGTACGGCGCCGTGTAGCCGAAGACGCAGAAGTTGTAGGCGTACCGGTCGGTCAGCTCGGTACGGCGGGTGATCGGCGCGCCGGGCGCGGGGAGCGTACCGGGGAGCGCGAGCTGGTCGCCGTTCCAGGAGAGGTGGCCACCGGCCACGTACTTGAGCCACCAGTGGAAGCCGGAGACCAGGGCGACGGTGCTGGTGCCGGCGAGCGTGACCCGTCCGGGCGCGCCGCCGATGGTGAACCGGTCGGCGTCGCCGTCGGGCGTCAGCGTCTGGAGGGCGAACTGGCCGGCGCGGGCGGCGTCCCCGGCCAGCAGCCGGGTGATCGCCGCGCGGGCGGCGTCGAGGTCGGGCGGGGCCGGCGCGGCGGGCGTGGCCGCGGCGGCGCGTACCGGTGTCAGGCCGGCCACGGCGGTGGCCGCGGCCCCGGCGAGGAGCGTACGGCGGGAGAGGGGGCGACGCAGGGGTGACCACGGCAGCTCGGGCACGGCTTCTCCAGGCGTGGGCCGGTCCGGACGCGGCGGCTCCGGTGTGGCGGAAACCTTCGATGGCCGAGACCGTCATGAAGTTTGGTGCCACGAATTATCCGCAGTGATCACCGGGAGGGGAAGGGTGTGGCGACGCGCCCGGGTCAGTGGCCGCGGAAGCGGTTGATCGCGGTGGCGTGCCGGTCGCGCAGCTCCTGGTCGCGTACGCCGAGCCCCTCGGCCGGCGCGAGGCAGCGCACGCCGACCTTGCCCTGGTGCGCGTTGCGGTGCACCTCGTACGCGGCCTGGCCGGTCCGCTCCAGGGGATAGGTCCGGGAGACGGTGGGGTGGATCCGGCCGAGCGCGACCAGCCGGTTGGCCTCCCACGCCTCCCGGTAGTTGGCGAAGTGGCTGCCGATGATCCGTTTGAGGTGCATCCACAGGTACCGGTTGTCGAACTGGTGCAGGTAACCGCTGGTGGAGGCGCAGGTGACGACGGTACCGCCGCGTTTGGCGACGTAGACGCTGGCGCCGAAGGTCTCCCGGCCCGGATGCTCGAAGACGATGTCGGGGTCCTCGCCACCGGTGAGTTCGCGGATCCGCTCGCCGAACCGGCGCCACTCGTCGGGGTCCTGAGTCTGCTCGTCCGACCAGAACCGGAATCCCTCGGCCGTTCGGTCGATCACCAGCTCGGCGCCCATCCGGCGGCACAGCTCGGCCTTCTCGGGCGAGGAGACCACGCAGACCGGTATCGCCCCGCCGTGCAGCGCGAGCTGGGTGGCGTACCCGCCGAGGCCGCCGGAGGCGCCCCAGATCAGCACCACGTCGCCCTGCTTCATCGCCGCGCCGTGGTGCGAGACGAGCTGCCGGTACGCGGTGGAGTTGACCAGCCCCGGGCTGGCCGCCTCCTCCCAGCTCAGGTGGCGCGGCTTGGGCATCAGCTGGTTCGCCTTCACCACGGCGAGCTCGGCCAGCCCGCCGAAGTTCGTCTCGAAGCCCCAGATCCGCTGCTGCGGGTCGAGCATGGTGTCGTCGTGCCCCGCCGCGTCCTCCAGCTCGACCGAGAGGCAGTGCGCCACCACCTCGTCGCCGGGCCGCCACCGGGTCACCCCGGGCCCGACCCGCAGCACGACGCCGGCCGCGTCCGAGCCCACCACGTGGTACGGCAGGTCGTGCCGGCGGGTCAGCTCGGAGAGCCGGGCGTAGCGGCGGAGGAACCGGAAGGTCGGCAGCGGCTCGAAGATGCTGGTCCAGACCGTGTTGTAGTTGATCGCGCTGGCCAGCACCGCGACCAGCGCCTCGCCCGGCGCGAGCTGCGGGGTCGGCACCTCCGCGAGCCGCAGCGACCTGCGCGGGTCCCGGTCGCGCACCGGCGTGCCGTCGAACATTCCGGCGTCCTCGGCGCGGACCACCACGCCCCGGTAGCAGGGCGGCACCGGTACGTCGGCGATCCTCGCGAGCTGGCGGCCCGGGTCCGCGCCGGCCGTGGCGGCCGCCTCCGCGTCCATGATCACTTCCAGGATGTCCTGCACGGTGTGACCTCCCGCTCGTCCGGACCGGCCCGGTGTCCCCGCCGGCCGAAGCCATCGTCGTCGGGGTTCGGCGGGGGCCGCCATGTCGGCGGGCGACACAACCGCCGGTGCCGGTACTGCTGTGGGGGCGGACGTTACTGAGCGGTAGTTAAGGGGCGGAAGCGGTTTGTGAAAAACCGCACCGACATCGACGGATAGCTGCGCGTATCTGCGCGGTGACCGGGCCGAACGCGCCGTCGTGCGCGCCTCGCCCCCTTGCTCCCACCGCCATCACCCCGGTCGATCATGGACAGGTGGCCGAGACACAAGCCGCGAAAGCGGACGAATTCTCGACCACAAGTCCATGATCGGCGCGGACGCGGACGCGGACGCGGACGGGGGCGGGGGGCGTCGGCCGGGGGCGGGCGCGGAGGCGGGGGCTTACCTGCCGGCCAGGCGCGCCACGATCGGCGCCGCCGCGTCGAGGTTGCCGCCGAGGTGCAGATAGCTCACCCCGAACCGTTCCCGGATCTCCAGTAGCCGCTCCACGCACTCGTCCACGCCGCCGTGCAGCACGGCCGGGGAGCGGACCGGCAGCGTCGTGCCGAGGCTTCGGGCGTGGCTGGAGGAGCTGCGGTGCTCCCGGCCACGGTGGACGACCCGGACGTCGAACATCCGCAGCTGGAACTCCAGCGCGTGCGGGTCGCGCCCGACCGCGCGCGCCGCCGTACGGGCCCAGGAGATCTTTCGGGCGGTCCGCTCCTCGGTCAGCTCGGCCAGCGCGGCGCCCGGGTCGACGCCGGGCGCGAGCCGGGGGTTGATCCCGACGATGTCGGCCCGGCTGCCGGCCAGCTCCAGGATCCGCCGGCTCCCGCCCCCGACCAGCAGCGGTGGCCGGGGCCGCTGCACCGGCGCGGGCACCCCGGCGAGCCCGCCTATCCGGTAGTACCGCCCGGTGAAGTCGACCGGTACGCCGTCGAAGAGCGCGGTGATCACCTCGATCGACTCGGCGAGCCGGTCGACGCGTACCCCGGGCGGGTCGAACGGCAGCCCGGCCGCGTCGTGGTCGTCGCGCAGCCACCCGGCGCCCAGCCCGATCTCCACCCGACCGCCCGAGAAGACGTCGAGGTTGGCCAGCGACCGGTGCAGCAGCGCCGGGTGCCGGAAGTCGTTGCAGAAGACCAGCCCGAGCACCCGGAGCCGGGACGTCGCGGCCGCCGCCATCGTCATCGCCACCAGCGGGTCCATCGCCCATCCGCCGGTGAGGTGATCGGAGATGGAGACCGAGCTGAAGCCGAGGTCCTCGATCCGGCGTACCTCGTCGAGCCAGCGCGGTACCGGCCGGTCCAGCGCGGGCATCGCGGCGGTGAACCGGAACGGTGGCGGAGCGCCGATCTCGAACCTCCCTGCCGTGCCGTGAACCCGTCGTGCCCGTGAATTGCCTGGTGCCCGTGGGTTGCTGTTGGTGCCCGTGGGTTGTTTGGTGCCCGTGGGTTGGTCGAGCCGTGAACGCGTCGCGTCCTGGCGGATCGGGCGACGGTACGACCGCGGGCGGCGCCCGGGACGCACTCCGGGTGCGACCCGCGACGCGATGCCGGGCCGGTGCGGCGTGGGGCAGTCGGATCGACGACAACGGGCGCCCTCCGCGCGCCTGTCGGCCCGCGCAACGAACCGCGGAAACTACCGTGACCAGCGGTTGGCCGGAGAAGGGGAGGTCGCGATGACGGTGGTGTACTTCGACTGGCCCGGGCCCGACGAGGAGCGGCGACACCGGCTCTACGCCGGCGACCTCTTCGTCTACTCGCCGACGCCGCGCTCGCTGGAGCTGGTCGCCTTCGCCCGCGAGCTGGCCGAGTCCGCCTTCGCGCCGCACTTCCCGCCCGACGCGCAGCACCACCTGGCCGGCCCCGCGTACGTCGACGTGCTCGCCGGGCTCAAGCCCACCTTCATCAACCACCCGCGCAGCGCCGAGCTGGTCCGGCTGCTCCTCGCCGAACTCGGGGTGGACCCGGTACGGACCTACTTCGACGTGCCCCGGCTGCGCACGATGACCAGCGACTACCTCAACGCGGGGCTGACCCTGCAGTTCGCGCCGCACCGGGACACCTGGTTCTCCGCGCCGATGTGCCAGCTCAACTTCTGGGTGCCGGTCTACGAGGTGCAGGAGGCGAACGCGATGACCTTCTACCCGGCGTACTTCGGGGTGGGGGTGCGCAACAGCTCCCGCGAGTACGACTACGCCGACTGGGTGGCGCACGGGCGTACCGCCGCGGCCGGGCAGATCGAGGTGGAGACCCGCAAGCAACCGGCGCTGGAGCAGGAGGTCGACGGGGGCGAGCTACGGGTGATCACCCCGCCGGGCGGCATCCTCGTCTTCTCCGGCGCCCAGCTGCACGCCACGGTGCCGAACACCACCGGCCGGACCCGGTTCTCGATCGACTTCCGTGCGGTCGACCGGGGGGACGCGGCGAGCCGGGCCGGCGCCGACAACGTCGACTCCGCCTGCGCCGGCACCACCCTCGGCGACTTCCGCCGGGTGGCCGACCTGGCCCCGATCCCCGCCGAGCTGGTCGAGGCGTACCGCACGGCCGGGCGTTAGCCGGGTGGTCGCGGTAGGCGGACCAACGCGCCTGTCCGGTAGGCGGACCAACGCGCCTGTCCGGTAAGGCGGATCAACGCGCCCGTCCGGTAGGCGGACCAACGCGCCCGTCGCGGTGGCCGGAGGCGGCGGAGCCCCGGGGGGAGTTGGCCGGCCCGGCTCAGTGTGCCTCGGCCGGTTCGACCAGCTCCACCAGCACGCCGCCGGCGTCCTTCGGGTGGACGAAGTTGATTCGCGAGCCGGCGGTACCGCGTCGCGGGGTCTCGTAGAGCAGCCGCAGGCCCCGTTCGCGCAGCGCCGCGCAGGCCGCGTCGACGTCGGCCACCGTGTACGCCACCTGCTGCACGCCCGGCCCGTTGCGGTCCAGGAACTTCGCGATCGTCGACTCCGGCGAGAGCGGGGCGAGCAGCTGCACGCAGCCCCCCTCGGTGTCCGGCCCGACCGCGAGCATCGCCTCCCGTACGCCCTGCTCGGCGTTGGTCTCGGTGTGTACGCACCGCATGCCGAACGTCTGCTGGTAGAACTCGATCGCCGCGTCGAGGTCGGCGACGGCGATACCAACATGGTCGATGCGTCGGAGCCCGATACCTGTGACGTAGTCCGCAGCGGGCTCGCGGGGGGACTCTTCTGCCATGGCGATAGTCTGACCGAACGTTAAGGTGCACGGCCAGCCACCCATCCCCTCGGAGGCGACATTATGGCTTCGGTGAGCGCGAGGAACGAGCAAGTCGGACGGGCGACCGGTTCCGTGATCGTCGCCGGCGCCCGTACCCCGATGGGGCGGCTGCTCGGCAACCTCAAGGACCTGCCGGCGGCCAAGCTCGGGGGCATCGCGATCAAGGCGGCGCTGGAGCGGGCGGGCGTCCCCGCCGACCAGGTGCAGTACGTGATCATGGGTCAGGTGCTCCAGGCCGGCGCGGGGCAGATCCCGGCGCGGCAGGCGGCGGTCGAGGCGGGCATCCCGATGTCCGTACCGGCCCTGACCATCAACAAGGTCTGCCTCTCCGGCCTCGACGCGATCGCCCTGGCCGACCAGCTCATCCGGGCCGGCGAGTTCGACATCGTGGTGGCCGGTGGCATGGAGTCGATGACCAACGCCCCACACCTGCTGCTCAACCAGCGCGCCGGCTACAAGTACGGCGACGTGGTGATCAAGGACCACATGGCGCTGGACGGCCTCACCGACGCCTGGGACTGCTGCGCGATGGGCGAGTCGACCGAGCGGCACGGGCAGCGGCACGACATCAGCCGGGCCGAGCAGGACGCCTTCGCCGTGGCCAGCCACCTGCGGGCCGCCGCCGCCCAGAAGAACGGCGTCTTCGCCGAGGAGATCACGCCGGTGGTGATCCCGCAGCGCAAGGGCGACCCGATCGTGATCTCGGAGGACGAGGGGGTACGCCCCGACACCACCGTCGAGTCGCTCGCCCGGCTCCGGCCGGCCTTCACCCCGGACGGCACCATCACCGCCGGCAGTTCCTCGCCGATCTCCGACGGTGCCGCCGCGGTGGTCGTGATGAGCCGGGCCAAGGCCAAGGAGCTGGGACTCACCTGGCTCGCCGAGGTGGGGGCGCACGGCAACGTCGCGGGGCCGGACAACTCGCTGCACTCCCAGCCCTCGAACGCCATCAACCACGCGCTGCGCAAGAGCGGGCTGGGCGTCGCCGACCTCGACCTCATCGAGATCAACGAGGCGTTCGCGCAGGTGGGCATCAAGTCCACCCGCGACCTCGGGGTGAGCCCGGAGATCGTCAACGTCAACGGTGGCGCCATCGCGCTCGGCCACCCGATCGGCATGTCGGGTGCGCGGCTCGTGCTGACGCTCGCGCTGGAGCTGCGCCGCCGCGGCGGCGGTACCGGTGCCGCGGCGCTCTGCGGCGGCGGCGGGCAGGGCGACGCGCTGATCATCCACGTTCCCGGGGCGTGATGACCGAGCGGACCCCGCCGGGGGGAGCGACCCCGGCCGACCAGCCGTCCGGCGCCGGCGTGCGCCGCAGCCGGGACGTACCGCTGCTGGTGCGGCGGGCCCGCGAGGGCGATCCCCGGGCGATGGCCCGGCTGATCACGCTCGTCGAGTCCGGCGACGAGCTGTTGCCGCAGGTCGCGGCGGCGCTCGCGCCGTACACCGGCCGCGCCCAGGTCGTCGGCCTGACCGGTTCGCCCGGGGTGGGCAAGTCGACCACCACGAACGAGCTGGTCCGGGCGCTGCGCGCGCGGGGGCACCGGGTGGGCGTGCTCGCCGTCGACCCGTCCAGCCCGTTCACCGGCGGGGCGATCCTCGGCGATCGGGTTCGGATGCAGGACCACGCCACCGACCCGGGCGTCTACATCCGCTCCATGTCCAGCCGGGGACACCTCGGCGGGCTGGCGGCGGCCACGCCCCAGGCGGTACGGGTGCTGGAGGGCGCCGGCTGCGACGTGGTGCTGGTGGAGACGGTCGGGGTCGGCCAGGCCGAGGTCGAGGTCGCGTCCCTGGCCGACACGACGCTGGTGCTGCTCGCGCCGGGCATGGGCGACGCCATCCAGGCGGTGAAGGCCGGGATCCTGGAGATCGCCGACGTCTTCGTGGTCAACAAGGCGGACCGGGACGGCGCGGACGCCACCGTGCGGGACATCCAGGGCATGATCGCGCTCGGCGAGCGCGGTCCGGGACAGTGGCGACCCCAGGTGGTGCGCGCGGTCGCGGCACGGGGCGAGGGGATCGACGACATCGCCGCGGCGATCGACAAGCACCGGGCCTGGCTGGTCGAGCACGACGAGCTGCGCCGCCGCCGCGAGGTGCGGGCCGCCGCCGAGGTCGAGGCGATCGCGCTGGGCGTGCTGCGCGAGCGGATGGGCTCGCTCCGCGACGGTACGGGGCTCGCGGCGCTCGCCGCGCGGGTCGCCGCCGGGGAGGCGGATCCGTACGGCGCCGCCGGCGAGCTGCTCGACCAGCTCGACCGGACGCGGAGCCGCTGACCTCCCGACCCGGGGTCGCCCCGGGACGCGTTCGCCCGGCCGGTGGCCGCGCCTCCCGTCAGGCCAGGTCGAGCGCGGCCAGGGTGGCGTCCAACGTCGCCAGCTGGACGCCGGGCGGGTAGCTCTCCGGGTCGGCCCAGGCGAGCGCCGCCGCCCCCTCGACCAGGGAGATCAGGCCGTACGTCGCGGTACGCGCCCGCTGTTCCGGCCAGCCCGTGGCGGCGGTGACGAGCCGCTGCACCCGGTCCCGCCAGGCCCGGTTGTTGGCGCGGTGCAGGGCGAGTAGTTCCTCGTCGCCGATCGCCACGGCCAGGAAGCCCACCCAGACGATGCTCTCGGTGCGGGTCTCCTCGTCCAGCGCCAGCCCCTGGGCGAGTACGGCCCGCAGCGCGGCCCGGGGTGACGCCGCCCCCGCCTCCAGGGCCTCGACGCGGGCCCGGGTCCGCTCGTGCAGCAGGCGGCGGGCGTGCGCCAGCAGGGCGCGACGGTTGGGGAACCGGTGCATCACCAGCCCCGTGGTGCAACCCGCCGCCGCCGCGACGGCGCGGATCGTCAGCCCGTCCGGCCCGGAGCGGGCGAGCACGTCCCAGACGGCCCGCGAGAGCAGCGCTTCCTGGGCTGGGCGGTCGGCCCTCCGTGGCATGGCGTCCTTCTCTCTTGAAACCGTAACGACCGTTACCGTAACATGCGTTACCAAACGAGCGGTACGGAGCGGATCGGGGGCGGCGGCGGTGGACCAGGCGCGGTGGAGGATCGAGGAGCGACCCTGGGGCGACCCGGTGGGCGCGGCGCTGCGGGACCGCCAGCGCGCGGAGCTCGACGCCCGGTACGGCAGCGACGACCACGAGCCCGGCCCGCCGCCCTCCGGCGAGGACATCGCCGTCTTCCTCGTCGCGGTCGACACCGCCTCGGGCGAGGCCGTCGGCTGCGGCGCGCTCCGGCGGCTCGACCGCGACTCGGCCGAGGTCAAGCGGATGTTCGTCACGCCGGCCACCCGGGGCAGCGGCGTCGCCACGCGCCTGCTGCGGGCCCTGGAGGAGGCCGCCGTGGCCCGGGGATGGCGCACGCTCCGGCTGGAGACGGGGACCGCCCAGCCGGACGCGCGGCGCTTCTACCAGCGCGAGGGGTACCGCGAGATCCCGCTCTTCGGCAGCTACGTCGGCTCGACCCTCTCCGTCTGCTACGAGCGCGAACTCGGCTGAGCCGGGGCGCCCGGGGTGCCACCGGCGCGGGCGGCGGCGTCACCCGTCCGGCCGGTGTGGACGGTGCGAACCGGACGCGCCTTGCAACGGTACAAATCGGAACCGCGCAGATCGGAGCCGTTGGGTTCACCATCGGCTTGCCGCCGACGAGTAGGCTCCCTGCACGCTGATGTCGCCGCAAGAGACACGAAGACCAGGGGAGAAGCGAGAATGAGCGAGGCTGTGCAGAACGACGCGGCCGGGGGGCCGGAGAACACCGCGGCGCCGGCCGCGCCGGCCAACAACGCCGGGGGCGGCACCGAGGTGTCCGAGGAGGTCATCGAGAAGATCGCCGGTACCGCGGCCCGGCAGGTGCCCGGGGTCGCGGACCTCGGCGGCGACGTCGCCCGGTTCTTCGACAGCGTCCTGGACCGCGTCGGGCTCGACAACGTGGGGGACGCGGGGCGGGGCGTCTCGGCCAAGGTGACCGGGACCAGCGCCGTCATCAACGTGGTGCTGGTGATCGAGGCCGGCCGCGTGGTCAGCGAGGTGACCGAGGCGGTCCGCGCCGCCGTCGAGGAGGCGGTGGAGAAGTACGGCCTGACCGTCACCGAGGTGAACGTCAAGGTCGACGACATCGAACTGAACACCCCGCCGGCCACGGCCTGAGGACCACCCACCGGCGCCGCGCCGTCCACCGTGAGTGACCACGGCGGCGCGGCGCCGAGCTGTGTCGAGAAGCCCCCGCGAGCGCAGCGCCGCACTCCCGGAGCCGAGGAGCGCGCGGCGAAGCCGCCGTGCTCCGCAGGCTCCCCCAGCGAGCGCGCGTAGCGGCGCGGCGGTGTCTGGACCGGAGCGTCGCGGCGAGCAACCACCCACTCACACCGCCGCGGAGGGGAAGGCACCGCCTCTCGGGCGCCGCGAAGCGCGAGCGCGGATACACAGCTTAGCGATCGTTCAGGGTGCCCTCTAGACTCGACTGGCAGTCGAGGACTCGAGGAGGAGCGCCCCGGATGAACGCCGACGAGATCGCCGACGGTCGGGCCCGCTGGCAGGCCCGGTACGACGCCGCGCGCAAGCGGGACGCCGACTTCACCACCCTTTCCGGCCTGCCGCTGGAGCCCGTGTACGGACCGCCGGAGGGCAGCGCCTATCCGGGCTTCGAGCGGATCGGCTGGCCGGGCGAGTACCCGTACACCCGGGGGCTCTACCCGACCGGCTACCGGGGCCGGACCTGGACCATCCGCCAGTTCGCCGGCTTCGGCAACGCGCAGCAGACCAACGAGCGCTACAAGATGATCCTGGGCGCGGGCGGTGGCGGTCTGTCGGTGGCGTTCGACATGCCCACGCTGATGGGGCGGGACTCGGACGACCCGGAGGCGCTCGGCGAGGTCGGTCACTGCGGGGTGGCGATCGACTCGGCCGCCGACATGGAGACCCTCTTCGCCGGCATCGACCTCGCCGCGGTCACCACCTCGATGACGATCTCCGGACCGGCGGTACCGGTCTTCTGCATGTACCTGGTCGCGGCCGAGCGGCAGGGCGCCGACCTGTCGACCCTGGACGGCACGCTGCAGACCGACATCTTCAAGGAGTACATCGCGCAGAAGGAGTGGCTCTTCGAGCCCGAGCCGCACCTGCGCCTGATCGGCGACCTGATGGCGTACTGCGCCACGGAGATCCCCCGGTACAAGCCGCTCTCCGTCTCGGGCTACCACATCCGCGAGGCCGGTTCGACCGCCGCGCAGGAGCTCGCGTACACGCTGGCGGACGGCTTCGGCTACGTCGAGCTGGGGCTCTCCCGGGGCCTGGACGTCAACGTCTTCGCGCCGGGGCTGAGCTTCTTCTTCGACGCGCACGTCGACTTCTTCGAGGAGATCGCGAAGTTCCGCGCGGCCCGCCGGATCTGGGCCCGCTGGCTGCGCGAGGTCTACGGCGCGACCGACGAGCGCGCGCTCTGGCTGCGGTTCCACACCCAGACGGCGGGCGTCTCGCTCACCGCGCAGCAGCCCGTCAACAACGTGGTACGCACCGCCGTGGAGGCGCTCGCCGCGGTGCTCGGCGGCACGAACTCGCTGCACACCAACGCGTTGGACGAGACCCTCGCCCTGCCGACCGACGAGTCCGCCGAGATCGCGCTGCGTACCCAGCAGGTGCTGATGGAGGAGACCGGGGTGACCAACGTCGCCGACCCGCTCGGCGGCTCCTGGTACGTCGAGGCGTTGACGGACAGGATCGAGGCCGAGGCCGAGGAGATCTTCGCCCGGATCCGGCAGCTCGGTGGCGACGGGCCGCACCCGATCGGCCCGATGACCTCCGGCATCCTGCGCGGGATCGAGGACGGCTGGTTCACCGGGCAGATCGCCGAGGCCGCGTTCACCTACCAGCAGGCCCTGGAGCGGGGCGACAAGAAGATCGTCGGAGTCAACTGCCACACCGGTACGGTCGCCAAGGAGCTGGAGATCCTGCGCATCTCGCACGAGGTGGAGCTGGAGCAGCGGCGGCTGCTCGCCGGGCGCAAGGCCGAGCGCGACGGCGCGGCGGTCGAGGCGGCGCTGGCCCGGATGGTCGCCGTCTCGCGTACCGACGAGAACATGATCCCCGCGATGCTCGACGCGGTACGGGCCGAGGCGACGCTCGGCGAGATCTGCGACGCGCTGCGGGCCGAGTGGGGGGTCTACCGCGAGCCGGCCCGCTTCTAGTGGGGTGGGGCGGGCGGGGGCGCTGGCCACGGTCACATTTGTGGCAGCGCCGGCTGGGCGGTGTTGCGCGGTACGCGTGCGAGACTAGACAACCATGAGCGACCCACGGATCAACCCGTCGATCTTCACCCGCGGCGCGGTGGACCTCGGCGCGCTGCGCGCCGCCCAGCCCCCTGCCCGGCCCGCCGCCGCGCCCCCCGCCCCCGGCGGACCGGCCGGTGCCGGACCCGCGGCCGGACCCGGCGGCGTCACGGTGATCGACGTCACCGAGGCGACCTTCCAGTCGGAGGTGCTGGAGCGGTCGCTGACCACCCCCGTGGTCATCGACTTCTGGGCCGAGTGGTGCGAGCCGTGCAAGCAGCTCTCGCCGGTGCTGGAGCGCCTCGCCGTCGAGGGCGGCGGCGCCTGGGTACTCGCCAAGATCGACGTCGACAGCAATCCCCGGATCGCGCAGATGTTCCGGGTGCAGGGCATCCCGATGGTCTACGCGGTGATCGGCGGGCAGCCGGTGGACGCGTTCTCCGGGGTGGTCCCCGAGGCACAGCTGCGACAGTGGATCGACGCCGTGCTCAAGGCCGGTGGCGTCGCGGTCGCGCCGCAGGAGGACCCGCGCCTGGTCGAGGCCGACGACGCGCTGATGAGCGGGGATCTCGACGCGGCCGAGCGGGCGTACAAGAAGATCCTGGCGGACACGCCGGCCGACGCCGCCGCCGAGGCCGGGCTCGCCCACGTCGCGCTGGCCCGCCGGGTCACCGGGGTGGACGCCGCGGCCGCGCTCGCCGCGGCGCAGGCCGACCCCGCCGACGTCGCGGCGCAGCTGCTCGCCGCCGACGTCGAGGTGCTCAGCGGCCTGGCCGAGCAGGCGTACGACCGGCTCCTCGCGGTGGTACGCCGCACCGCCGGGGACGACCGGGAGACGGCCCGGCAGCGGCTGGTGTCGCTGTTCACCATCGCCGGGCCGGACGACCCGGTGGTGGCCCGGGCCCGACGAGCCCTGGCCAGCGCGCTGTTCTGAGACACCGGACCCGAGGAGCCAACCCACCCAGCCGGGCGGCGAGCGAGAGGACGGGAGCCTATGACGCGCCGGATCGCGGTCCTCGACGCGCCGTCGAATCTCGGCCTGCGCCCGCCGACGGCCACCTCGGTACCCGGCTGCGCGAAGGCGCCCGGGGCGTTGCGGGACCACGATCTCGTGGCCCGACTGGGCGCCCGGGACGCGGGCTGTCTCACCCCGCCGCGGTACGACCCCGGCGACTGGCGCCCCGGCGACGGGGTCTGCCACGCCGGGTCGATCGCGGCCTACTCCCGGGCGCTGGCCGGGCGGATCGGGGCCATCATCGACCAGGGCGAGTTCCCGGTCGTGCTCGGCGGCGACTGCTCGATCCTGATCGGTTCGGCGCTGGCGATGCACCGGCTCGGCGAGGCGGTGGGCGGGCGGATCGGGCTGGTCTTCGTCGACGGCCACTCCGACTTCCGCCACCCCGGCAACGCCTCCTACGTGGGCGCCGCGGCCGGGGAGGACCTGGCCCTGGTGACGGGGCGGGGACAGGCCGACCTCGCGGCGATCGAGGGGCGCCGGCCGTACTTCCGCGACATCGACGTGGTGGTCCTCGGCATCCGGGCGCAGGACGAGTACCGGTTGGACCTGCAGGCGGCCGGGATCGTCACCCGTCCGGTGCCGCAGCTGCGCGCCGAGGGGGCGGCCCGTACCGCCCAGTGGGCGCACGACCAGCTCGCCGACTGCGCCGGCTACTGGGTGCACATCGACGTCGACGTGCTCGACCCGGCGGTGATGCCCGCGGTCGACGCGCCCGACCCCGGCGGCATCGCCTTTCCCGAGTTGGAGCTGCTCCTGGCCGGTCTGGTCGACACGCCGCACTGCCTCGGCGTGGAGATCACCGTCTTCGACCCGGACTACGACCCGGACGGGGCGTACGCGGCCGAGATCGTCAGCACGCTGGTGGCCGGGCTCTCGCCGGTCAGCCAGCCCACGCCGCAGCCGACCCGGCTGGTACCGGCCCAGCCGGGGCCCGCCGGACGCCAGCCCGACCCGGCCGAGCAGTCGCGGCGCCCCGGCCCGCCGCTGCGTCCCGCCCCACCGCTGGCAACGGCCGGACCGGAGCTGCCGGAGCTGTTGCGACCGGCCGGGTCGGACCGTCCGGAGCCGACCGGACCGGAGCTGGTCGGACCGCCCCTGCTCACCGGTCCGGGGCGACTACGCCGGGCGGCCGACGTCGACGGGGACGGCGACGCGGGCTCGGGTCCGCCCGAGGCCGGTGGCGGCGGGTCCGCGGCCGACATCGCCTGACCGCCCGCCCGGCCGACCCAGGCCCGGCTGCCGGCGGGCGCCCAGCCCCGGGGTCAGCGGGTGCCCAGCCCCGGGGTCAGCGGGTGCCCAGCCCCGGGGTCAGCGGGTGCCCAGCCCGCGCAGGAAGCGCTCGGCGATCGGTACCGCGCTGGCCGTGCTCGACCCGCCCTGCTCGACGAAGACCGCGAAGGCGACGTCGCCCTGCCACCCGACGAACCACGCGTGGGTGTGGGCCGGGTCGTTGTCGTACTCGGCGGTGCCGGTCTTGCCCTGCACCGGCGGTCCCGGCACGTCCCGCAGCGCGGTGGCCGTACCCTGCGTGACCACCTCGCGCATCATGGTGCGCAGCGGCTCGACCGAGCCCGGCTTGAGCTGCGGCCCGGCCTTCGCCGGCTCGCCGGGGGACGGGTCGAGGATCAGCTTCGGCTGCTGCCACTGACCCCGGGCCACGGCGGCGGTGGCGCCCGCCATGGCCAGCGGGCTCACCACGGTGGTGCCCTGCCCGAAGGCGGCGGCGGCCCGCTCGGCGGCGGAGCCGCCGGTGGAGACCTTGCCGGTGAAGGCCTCGGCGCCCAGGTTCCACTGACCCTCCAGGCCGAGGCTGCGTCCGGCGTTGGCCAGCCCGTCGGCGCCGAGCTTGGGCGCCAGCGAGGCGAACGCGGTGTTGCAGGACTTGGCGAAGTCCGTTCGGAACGGCACGGTGCCGAGCTCGAAGTTGTCCGAGTTCTTGAACGAGCGGCCGTCGGCGGTGAAGGTCTTCGGACAGGCCACCGGGGTGTCCAGGCCGACCGCGCCGGCGTCGAGCAGGCCGAAGGCGCTGACCATCTTGAAGGTGGAGCCGGGCGGCACCTGGGCGGTGAAGGCGAGGTTCTCGGCCGCCGCGCCGGGCCCGTTGGCGGCGGCCAGGACCGCGCCGTCGCTGATCCGGATCGCCACCAGCGCGCTGCGTCGCCGCTCGGGGGCGAGCGCGGCGTCGGCGGCGGTCTGGACCCGTACGTCGAGACTGGTCCGCAGCGGGGTGCCGGGCTTGGGTTCCTGGCGGAACACCACGGTGGAGGTGGGCTCGACGTTGCCCTCCGGCCCCTTGCGGGCGATGACCACGTTGGTCCCGGGGGTACCGCGCAGTTGCTTGTCGTACCGGCCCTGGAGGCCACCGTGGCCGATCAGGTCCTGTGCGGTGTAGAGGTCGGGGTTGGCGTCCAGGTCGTCCTTCTGCGCGGGGTCCACCGAGCCGAGCAGGGCGCGGGCGAACTCCCGGGTGGGCGCCAGGTCCCGGGTCTCCGGGCGGAACTTGGTCCCGGGCAGGTCGTAGATGCGCGGCTTGATCTGCTGGTACGCCTCATCCCGCAGGGTCACCACGTCGACGAACGCCCCCGGGTCCGCCGTCCTGAGCCGGTCGGGGAGATCGCTCAGGTCGATCGGCGGGTTCAGCGCCGGGCGGATCGCCTTGAAGCCGGTGTCCAGCGCCTTGACCAGGCCGGGTACGTCGGTGACCTCGCCGGGCTGCACGCCGACCACGACGACCTTGCGCGCGGCCACGATCGGCTGCCCGGCGCCGTCGAGGATGCCGGCCCGCTGCGCCGGCGACCGCTGCAGGACCAGCTTGTCGCCCGAGGTGAGCTGCGGCTGCACCACGCTCGGTTCCCAGATGATCCGCCAGGCGTCGTCGGGACCGACGCTGAGCCGCATGGTTACGGGGTAGCTCCAGTGGACGTCGCCGGGGAGCGTCCAGTCCACGTTGGCGGTGGCGGTACCGGTGTTCTTGATCACCTTTACCTCGCCGTTACGTCGCAGCTTCGGCGGCGTCCGGCCGAGTTCGCCCGAGAGTTGCTTGATCTGCTCGGCCACCTCGGTGGCGGCGATCTTCTCCCCGGCGGGGTTGACGAAACCCAGCTGATCCAGTTTGCCGGTCGGCCAGCCGGCGAGGAAGGCATCGACGGCGCTCTCCGGACTGTCCCCGTCCGAGCAGCCGGCGAGCGCGCCGGCGGCCAGGGCGAGACACGCCAGGGCGGACGCGTACCGGTGGTGCGGCCGGCGTCCAGCGTGACGGGACGGGTACCGAGTGCGCATGTGTTCACCTTCCGCTGATCGCCCGTACGGGCGCGAAATGCCCCCCGACGGTACTGCCCCGTGTCACCCCGGACGCGGGCAGCCGCAGGCCAGGGCCGCAAACAAGATCCCGTGCGGGTGTGAAGAAGGGATGAGTCGGGGTACTCAGGGCCGGGTCTGTCCCGTATCCGCGGCGGGCCGCAGGTAGGGAGTCGGGGTCGGCCGAAGGTCCGGCCGATGGTCCGCCGAGGAGGAACTTCACCCGTAGGGCATCATGAGCGGAGCGGAGACGGACCCACGATGGGGTGGGTCGAGGGGAGTGCACCGATGGACCGGCGTCCGGCGATCAAACCGGAACCCGACGTCCGGCGGGCTTACGCCGGCGGGGACGACGACTTCGACACGGCGACCGATGACGACATCGGCACCCCCTACCACACAGGAGCCACGGGCGTAACAGGGGCCAGCGTCGACACCCTGTACGACATGGGTCTGCCGCCGGAGGCGCTGGCGGACGACGTCGAGGACGCCGACCTGGACGAGCCGGTGCCGAACGCCGAGCGGCTGGTGGCCCAAGCGGTCGCGCTGGCCGGCGACGACCACGACGCCGCCACGCTGGTGGACCGGTTCTGGCGGTTCGCGCCGGACGAGGAGCTGATCGGGTTCACGGCCGAGGAGATGCTGGCCGCCGCCCGCGAGCACCGTGACCTGGCCAAACAGCGCGTACCGGGCGAACTGAAGCTGCGTATCCACGAGCCGGAGCCCGAGCAGCAGCATACCGTCATTGAGATAGTAACCGACGATATGCCCTTTTTGGTGGATTCGGTCACCGCGCTGCTGACCCAGCACCACCTCGACGTGCACCTGCTGGTGCACCCGCTGGTCGTGGTCCGCCGCGAGCCGCTGGGCCGCCTCGCCGAGGTGGCCGCGGACGTGGAGCCGGACGACGCGATCGACGGCGACGTGATCGAATCCTGGATGCGGATAGAGATCGATCCGATCCGCGACGCGGACGCGCGCGACAAGCTCCGCACCGAGCTGCAACGGGTCCTCACCGACGTGCGGGAGGCGGTCGAGGACTGGCCGAAGATGCGCCAGCGGGCGCTCTCGCTCGCCGACGAACTCGCCGCCACGCGTACCTCCGACACCCGGCCGCCGGTGCCCGAGAAGGACATCACCGACTCGGTGGAACTGCTCCGCTGGCTGGCCCATGATCATTTTACGTTCCTCGGCTACCGCGAGTACCGGCTGGTCGACACCGGCGACACCAGCGGCGTCGACGGGAGCGACAAGGCGCTGGAGGCCGTCCTCGGCACCGGCCTGGGCATCCTGCGCCGCGACTCCACCCAGGCCCGGGTCCTCTCCTCGATGACGCCCGAGGCGTACCACAAGGTGATGGAGAAGCGGCTGCTCTTCATCACCAAGGCGAACTCGCGCGCCACCGTGCACCGGTCGGCCTACCTGGACTACATCGGCTTCAAGATCTTCAACGAGGCCGGCGAGGTGGTGGGCGAACGCCGCTTCCTCGGCCTCTTCTCCACCTCGGCCTACCGCACCAGCGTGCGCGAGCTGCCGGTGGTCCGGCGCAAGGTCGCCGAGGTGCTGGAGCGTTCGGGGCTCAGCCCGCGCAGCCACTCCGGCAAGGAGCTGCTCCAGATCCTGGAGACCTACCCGCGCGACGAGTTGTTCCAGATCAAAACGGACGACCTCTACCATGCGGTCATCGGCGTGCTGCGCATGGCCGGCCGCCGCCAGCTGCGCCTCTTCCTGCGCCGCGACGGCTACGGGCGGTTCATCTCCTGCCTGGTCTACCTGCCCCGGGACCGCTTCACCACGCAGAACCGGCTGCGGATGCAGGAGATCCTGCTGCGCGAGCTGAACGGCGTGGGGGTCGACTACACCACCCGGGTGACGGAGTCCATGCTGGCCCGGGTGCACTTCATCGTGCGTACGGATCCGGGCAACCCGCCCGGCGAGATCGACGCCGACGTGCTGGCCGAGGAGCTGGCCGACGCGACCCGGCTCTGGGACGACGACTACCGGCTGGTGCTGGAGCGCAAGCTCGGCGACGAGCAGGCCAAGCACCTGTTCCACCGGTACGCCGACGCGTTCCCGGAGGGCTACAAGGACGGCCACACCCCGTACGAGGCGATGAAGGACCTCGCCAAGCTGGAGCTGCTCGAAGAGCCGGGCCAGCTCGAGATGCACATGTTCCGTAAGCACTACCCGCCCCGTACCGGCGCGAACGGGCACACCCACGCGCGGCCGGACGACGGGTTGGATGTGCGGTTCAAGGTCTACCGGTACGGCGAGCCGATGGTCCTCTCGGCCGTCCTGCCGGTGCTGCACTCCCTCGGCGTGCGCGTGGTGGACGAGCACCCGTACGAGGTGGACCGGATCGACGGGCGGATCTACCTGTACGACTTCGGGTTGCAGCTGCCCGACGGGGCGCGGGAGCTGTCCGAGGTCCGGCCGCACGTGGAGAACGCCTTCTCGGCGACGTGGCGCGGCGAGGCCGAGGTGGACGGTTTCAACGAGCTGGTGCTGCGGGGCGGGCTGACCTGGCGGCAGGTGGTGGTGCTCCGCGCGTACGCGAAGTACCTGCGCCAGGCGGGCACGATCTTCTCCCAGGAGTACATGGAGTCCACCTTCATCGCGTACCCGAACATCGCCTCGCTGCTGGTCGAACTCTTCGAGGTGCGGTTCTCGCCGACCTTGCAGATCAGCACCGAGGAGCGCCAGCTGCGCAGCAAGGAGCTGGTCACCAGCATCGGGCAGCAGCTGGACGACGTGGCCAGCCTGGACCAGGACCGCATCCTGCGCTCGTACCTGACGCTGATCCAGGCCACCCTGCGGACCAGCTTCTACCAGCGCCGTACCGACGGACGGCCCAAGCCGTACGTGGCGTTCAAGCTGGACCCCCAGGCGGTGCCGGACCTGCCGGCGCCCCGACCGAAGTACGAGATATTCGTGTATTCGCCCCGATTCGAGGGCGTGCACCTGCGCTTCGGCCCGGTGGCCCGCGGCGGCCTGCGCTGGTCGGACCGGCGGGAGGACTTCCGTACCGAGGTGCTCGGCCTGGTCAAGGCGCAGATGGTGAAGAACGCCGTGATCGTGCCGGTGGGAGCCAAGGGCGGCTTCGTGCTCAAGCAGAAGCCGGGCGACCGCGACGAGGCCGTGAGCTGCTACAAGGAGTTCATCTCGGCGCTGCTCGACGTCACCGACAACCTGGTCGGCGGGCAGGTGGTGCCCCCGCGCGAGGTGGTCCGGCACGACGCCGACGACCCGTACCTGGTGGTCGCGGCCGACAAGGGCACGGCGAGCTTCTCCGACATCGCAAACGAGATCTCGAACTCGCACGGCTTCTGGCTCGGCGACGCGTTCGCCTCGGGCGGCTCCGCCGGCTACGACCACAAGAAGATGGGCATCACGGCGCGCGGCGCCTGGGAGTCGGTCAAGCGGCACTTCCGCGACCTCGGGATGGACATCCAGAGCGAGGACTTCACCGTGACCGGCGTCGGCGACATGTCCGGCGACGTCTTCGGAAACGGGATGTTGCTCTCCGAACACATCAAACTGGTCGCCGCCTTCGACCACCGGCACATCTTCCTCGATCCGGACCCGGACCCGGCCCGCTCGTTCGCCGAGCGCCGCCGGCTGTTCGACATGGAGCGTTCGTCGTGGGCGGACTACGACGAGTCGCTGATCTCCGCGGGCGGCGGGGTCTACCCGCGTACGGCGAAGTCGATCCCGATCTCGCCCGAGGTACGGCGGGTGCTCGGCCTCGACGAGGGCGTGGAGACGCTGTCCCCACAGGAGCTGATGCGGGCGATCCTGACCGCGCCCGTGGACCTGTTCTGGAACGGCGGCATCGGCACGTACGTGAAGGCTTCCAGCGAGTCCAACGCCGAGGTGGGGGACAAGTCCAACGACGCGATCCGTATCGACGGCCGGGCGCTGCGGGCCCGGGTGGTGGGCGAGGGCGGCAACCTCGGCTTCACCCAGGTGGGCCGGATCGAGTACGCCCTCCAGGGCGGCCGGATCTACACCGACTTCATCGACAACGCGGCCGGCGTGGACACCTCCGACCACGAGGTGAACATCAAGATCCTGCTCGGCGGCGCGGTCTCCGACGGCGAACTCACCCCGCAGCAGCGCGACGAGCTGCTGGCCGAGATGACCGACGAGGTGGCCGAGCTGGTCCTGCGGGACAACTACGACCAGGCGCGGGCGATCGGCAACGCGCAGGCGCAGGCCGCGTCGCTGCTGCCGGTGCACCGACGGATGATCTGCGACCTGGAGCGCTCCGGGCAGCTCAACCGCGAGCTGGAGGCGCTGCCGCCGGACGAGGAGTTGGCGGTACGGACCGAGTCCGGGCTCACCGCGCCCGAGTTCGCGGTGCTGCTCGCGTACGTCAAGATCTCGCTGGAGCGGGAGATCCTGGCCGACGGGATCGCCGACGAGGAGTGGACCTCCGAGGTGCTGGCCGGCTACTTCCCGACCCCGCTGCGCGAGCGGTACGCCGAGCGGATGGCCGGTCACCGGCTGCGCCGGGACATCGTGACCACGGTCCTGGTCAACGAGGCGATCAACCGGGGCGGCATCTCGTTCATCTACCGGGTGGTGGAGGAGACCGCGGCGAGCCCGGCCGACGTGATCCGGGCGTACGTGGTGGTCCGCGACGTCTTCGGACTGGGCGATATCTGGGGCGCGATCGAGGCGCTCGACAACAAGGTGCCGACCGAGGTGCAGACCTCCGTCTACCTGGACACCCGGCGACTGCTCGACCGGGCGGTACGCTGGCTGGTCACCAACCGGCGTTCCCCGATCGACGTACCCGGGGAGATCGCGCGGCTGCGCGACGGCGTCTCCCGGCTCCTGCCCGAGTTGGAGCGGCTCTTCTACGGCGCCGAACGGCAGGCGCTGGAGGCGCACGTCGACATGCTGGAGGGCCGCGGCCTGCCACGGGAACTGGCGCGGCAGGCGACCCGGCTGATGTACAGCTTCGGCCTGCTGGACGTGGTGGAGACGGCGACCCGCACCGGGCGCGACGTGCAGGAGGTCGCCTCGGTCTACTTCGTCCTCTCCGACCGGTTCCGGGTCGACTCGCTGCTGTCGAAGATCTCGCTGCTGCCGCGGGAGGACCGCTGGCAGACCCTGGCCCGGATGGCGCTGCGCTACGACCTGTACGCCGCGCTCGCCGCGCTGACCGCCGAGGTGCTCGGCTCGACCGCCGACTCGCGCCCGCCGGACGAGCGGGTGCAGGAGTGGGAGCAGTCGAACGCGACGTCGGTGACGCGGGCGCGCAAGGCGATGGGCGAGTTCGACGAGTCGCGGGCCGATCTCGCGGCGCTCTCCGTGCTGCTGCGGCAGATCCGCACGCTGGTGCGTACCTCGTCGGCGAGCTGATCGCCCGCCGGGCCTCGACCCGGCGCGGGTCGTGGCCTGACCATGCCGTTCCGGGCCTGGCCGTTCCGGGCCTGGCCGTTCCGGGCCTGGCCGTGCGGGGCCTGGCCGTGCGGGGTTGGGGTGGGGCCCGCCGTGCCCCGCGAAGCCCGTCAGGCTTGAGAAGCAGCTGGTCACCGACGAGCCGCTCTACCGGGAGCTGCGCGACCGGTTC